>CALCMJ010000035.1 GCA_937967615.1 uncultured Saprospiraceae bacterium | reverse complement strand
CCAATTGAAGAAATTCCAAGTGGAATTCCAATTCCAAATTTAAGCATCCTTACTGAGTTTAGTCTTTTAAGTATAGCGCCATATATTTTTACAGCACTTACATTGGCTCTTTTAGGTGCTATAGATTCACTCTTAACTTCGGTTGTTGCTGACAATATGACAAAGACAAAGCATAAGCCTAACAAAGAGCTCATAGGCCAAGGAATTGGGAATAGTATAGCAGCAATATTTGGAGGTATACCTGGTGCAGGTGCAACGATTAGAACTGTTGTAAATATTAATGCAGGAGGTAAAACAAGACTATCAGGAATGATAGCAGGTATTCTCTTATTGATAATTCTCTTAGCATTGGGTCCGGTGGCTTCGCAAATTCCAGCAGCTGTTTTAGCTGGTATTCTTATTACTGTAGGAATTAATGTTATGGACTATAAGGGTCTAAAAGCAATGCCATATATGCCTAAGCCTGAGGTTATGATTATGTTAGTTGTTTTAGTATTATCATCTGTATGGAACCTTGTATATGCAGTAGGAATTGGATTGGTGATAGCCTCTTTAATGTTTATGAAGAAGATTGGTGATCTTACAGCTGAGCGATCTGAAGTAAAATCTCTCCTTGAAGAAAAGGCATGGAATGATGAAATGGAATTCCCTCAAAATCTCAGGGAAGAAGTCTTTATTAAGCATATAAAAGGGCCATTATTTTTTGGATCCACAAGTGACTTTCAGCAGCTTATTCAACAAATTCCTACAACGGCAAGTACCATAGTTATTCGTATGGATAGAATGCAATATATGGATCAATCCGGTTTATATGCAATGGAAGATATTTTGGTAGATCTAGTAAAATCAGGTAAGAAAGTACTACTTGTAGATACGCTTAAACAACCTCGTTATATGTTAGAACGGATAGATGTGATTCCGGACTTAATACCTGAAGAGCATTTGTTTAATGATTTCAAAGAATGTTTAATATGGATAAAAGAGAATGTTAAGGATGAAGTACCAAGTCCAAATGAATTAACTGTTTAGGAGTAAAAATTAGAATTTAAAAATTAAAAAAAATAATATTATGATAACGCAAACAAAAGAAACGCAAACTGTCTTAACACCAAGTAAGATTCACGAAATCTTAGTAGATGGAAATAAAAGATTTGTTCAAAACATTAGAACTGAAAGGGATAGTACTATACAAGTAAGACAAACTAGTACTGGGCAATATCCTTTTGCTGTTGTTCTGAGTTGTATAGACTCACGTGTTCCAGTCGAAATGGTATTTGATTTGGGTATAGGAGATATTTTTAGT
Source organism: uncultured Saprospiraceae bacterium (assembly GCA_937967615.1). GTDB lineage: Bacteria > Bacteroidota > Bacteroidia > Chitinophagales > Saprospiraceae > CALCMJ01. Next base: position 52,306 of record CALCMJ010000035.1, on the reverse strand, counting down.
GTACGAGTGGCAGGAAACGTTGTGAATGATGACGTGCTTGGGTCAATAGAATATGGATGTAAAGTTGCTGGTTCTAAAAGTGTAATGGTTTTGGGACATACAAAATGTGGTGCAGTAACAGCTGCATGTAAAAATGTAGAGTTAGGGAACATTACAACTTTATTAGAAAAAATCCAACCTGCTGTCAAAACAATAAAAGGAGATAATGCAGATATGGATGATGCAGCAGTAGAGAATGTTGTAATAGAGAACGTCAAAGAATCAATTCGGGAAATCAGAAAGAGAAGTTCAATCTTATCTGAAATGGAAAAGAATGGAGAAATTGATATCGTTGGGGCTATTTATAGTGTGTCAACTGGCGAAGTTTTCTTTCTTGAAAAATAGTCTTTCATTTTTCAGCAGTAGGAATTTCTATTTTCTTAATGATTAACTCAAAACAATTTTATGCTTAAATATTTTTTAGGTAAGAGTCCCTTATGGTATAAGTATACTATTTTATCGTTTTTACTTCTAAACATTGTTTTTTATTTCGCTTTAGGCCCAGTTATTACAGCCTGGATATTTATTGGAGAGTTTATCTTTACTTTAGCGATGGCATTAAAGTGCTATCCATTAGTTTCTGGAGGCTTACTCGCAATTGAAGCTTTGGCATTGAAATTGACTACAGCTGAACATGCCTACCATGAAGTAGAACAAAACCTAGAGGTTATTCTTCTTTTGATGTTTATGGTTGCCGCCATTTACTTTATGAAGCCCTTGTTGATGTTTATTTTTAGCAAGATTTTTACTAAGGTGAGATCAAAGATGGTGCTATCACTTTTATTTGTAATTCTATCTGCTGTACTTTCCGCTTTTCTAGACGCATTAACAGTAACCGCAGTTTTAATAAGTGTGGCAGTTGGGTTTTACGGTGTGTATCATAAAATTCATTCAAGTGATATGGATCTTGATAAGGATGGGACTCTTGATCGAGAGCAATTAAGTGGAGAAACACTAGAACAATTCCGTAGTTTTCTCAGGAGTTTAGTCATGCATGGTGTAGTGGGAACTGCACTAGGGGGAGTAATGACTTTAGTAGGGGAGCCTCAAAATTTGTTGATAGGAGAAAAGATGGGCTGGGACTTTATTGAGTTTTTCCAACAGATGGATGTCATTACTATCCCAGTTTTTTTTGCTGGAATATTGACGACTGTAATATTAGAAAAATTCAAACTTTTTGGGTTTGGTGCAAAGATGCCTGAAGTTGCCAGAACGATCATTGAAAACTTTACTGTACTTGAGGATAGCAATAGGTCGGATAAAGAAAAGTATAGACTTGTTGTCCAGGCTATTGCTATGGTATTATTGGTAATCGGATTGGGATTACATATTGCACCAGTTGGATTTATAGGTCTAGCGTTAATAGTAATTCAGACTGCCTTTATGGGAATTACAGACGAGCATCATCTTGGTCCTGCTTTTGAGGAAGCTTTACCCTTTACAGCTTTGTTAGTCGTGTTTTTTGTGATTGTTGCTATGATACATGACCAGCATTTATTCAAACCAATTATTGATTGGGCGTTGAGTATGGACGTTTCAGATCAACCAACAATGTTTTATTTGGCGAATGGGATTTTATCTGCAATTAGTGATAATGTTTTTGTTGCGACCGTATATATAAATGAGTTACAAGCTGCGTTTGATGCGGGCAGTTTAACTCGAGAGCAATATGAGAAATTGGCTATTGCTGTTAACACTGGGACAAACCTTCCAAGTGTTGCTACGCCAAATGGACAAGCTGCATTTTTGTTCTTACTCACCTCATCCTTAGCTCCTTTGATTAATTTATCATATTTCAAAATGGTTAAAATGGCTTTCCCTTACGCAATAGTCTTAGGCGTTGTAGGCTTATTGTGTGTGCGCTACTTATTATAGTATATGAATAAAAAAAGAACGAAGAAAAATGAAATGATTTAGGAGTCTATCTCATTTCTATTGGCCACTTGTCATCTATAAGATTAAGTTGAATATCGTGTTCCAGATAAGCTTTTAGTCCTGCTAAGACAAGAGTAAAGCCGCCAGTAGAATCTCGGATTTGATTAATTAATTGATTGCCTTTGGATTTAAAGTCATAATTTTTGATTTGGACAAATGTGCTTGCCTCTATAGCTTTAAATTCCCATTTTACCCTGGACTCTTGTTCGCCCTCGCCCCATAGAATTTGAATACGTTCATTAGGAGTAATGCTTTCTACGAGGACTGGTACATTTATGCCATACATTTCCCACGACCATACAATATTTTTCCCTAGTTCTAATTTTCCAGAAGATTTTGTAAACCAAAACTGGCTAGTAACTGCAGGGTCAATAAATGCATTAAAGACCTGTTCAACAGGTTTGCGTATCATCATACTTGCATCTGCATAATTATTGTCTTCCATAGTTTTAGCTTTATTTAAATTTAACTTGATTTCATGGACTTATACAAATTAATTAGTCCATTCGTTGAACTATCGTGCTTAGTGATATCTTCTGATGTTTGTAGTTCAGGTAGTATAGTTTTTGCTAATTGCTTACCTAATTCAACTCCCCATTGATCAAAGCTGAACACATTCCAGATGTATCCTTGAACAAAAATCTTATGTTCGTAAAGAGCGATTAGTTGACCTAAAGTAAAAGGAGTTAGTTTTTTTATTAAAATGGAATTACTAGGGTTATTTCCTTTGAAAACCTTGTAAGGAACAACTGCTAAATAGTCTTTTTCTGAGATTCCATTATTTTTAAAATCTCCAATAACTTCCAATTCGCTTTTTCCATTCATCAATGCTTCCGTCTGAGCAAAAAAGTTTGACAAGAGTTTCTCATGATGATCGCCTATAGGGTTGTGACTTTGCGCACATGCAATAAAATCACACGGAATCATTTTTGTGCCCTGATGGATAAGCTGATAAAATGCGTGTTGTCCGTTTGTTCCTGCTTCACCCCAGATTATGGGCCCAGTCTGATAGGAAATGGTATTTCCGGATCTATCAATAGATTTACCATTACTTTCCATATTTGCTTGTTGGAAATATGCGGCGAATCTGTGCATATACTGATCATAGGGTAGAATGGCTTCAGAGCTAGCACCAAAAAAGTTGTTATACCAAATTCCTATCAAAGCAAGAATAACGGGCATATTTTCTGACAATTCCGCTTCCTGAAAATGTGTATCCATATCAGCAAAGCCTTGTAGCAGTAGGTCAAAATTTTCATAACCTACACACAGACCTATTGACATGCCTATGGCACTCGTAAGTGAGAACCGACCACCTACCCAATTCCAGAAACCAAAAACATTTTCACTTGAAATTCCAAACGCACGAACAGCCTCTTCGTTCGTAGAAAGAGCAATGAAATGATTCTTAATCCTATCACTTGTTCCACCGTTTTCTAGAAACCAATTTCTAGCGGTATGTGCATTAGTCATTGTTTCTTGGGTGGTAAAGGTTTTAGATGCTATTATAAATAATGTCGTTTCAGGATCTACACGTTTTAGAACTTCAGCAATATGTGAAGCATCCACATTTGAAACAAAGTGTGCTTTTAAGTCTTTTTTCCAATAGGGTTTTAAGGCTTCAGTGACCATGACTGGTCCAAGGTCAGAACCTCCAATGCCTATATTTACAATTGTTTTTAAAGCCTTCCCAGAATATCCTAAAACATCACCATTATGAAATCTGTTGATAAAGGATTTCATTTTGTTTTGAACGTATCTTATTTGAGGAATTATATCTTCATTTTCTACAAGAATTTTCTTATCGCTCTGTTGTCTAAGTGCGGTATGAAGAACAGCCCTGTTTTCTGTTTCATTGATTACTTCTCCATCAAACATCTTTTGAATCCCGTCTTTTAAATTTAATTCGTCAGCCAGTTCAACAAGTAAAGCGATGCTTTCAGCAGTAATCCTATTTTTTGAATAATCTAAGAAGATATCTTTTTGCTTTAATGAGAATTCATTAAACCTATTGGAATCGTTTTCGAAAAGTGATTTTATGTGAATAGACTGAATATCATTGAAATGGGCACTCAGTTTTTTCCATGCTTTAGTAGTAGTAGGATTAATTCTTTCTAACATCACATGAAGATATTAAAAAGCGCTAAATTTTATTCAATGGTTTAATCTCAGAGAGATGGACGTGATATGTTTTGAGAAGAATAAGGCTAGTGCATATTCCCAAAGAAATGTAACACATTGGTATTCCATCAGAACTACGTGGACATTGGACCTTACCAGTAAACTCGCCAATACTTCCAGTAAGCGCAATTAATAAGACAAGTCCAATAAACGCAAAGTAGATTTTAGTATTCCCATTAAATGGTATTGCGTGTACTATAAATCCTCCGATAAAACAAAACAATACGATATAGCAAGCAGGAACTGTTAGAATCTTAGGGCATACGTTGCCTAGACTCCATTCATTGTTTACCAAGGGGAATATGCTATAGATCGTCAATAAGAGGATCAAAGTAACAAGTATGGAGATAGGTCTTTTAATTATAATTAAATTTTAATTGTCATATTTGGTTTAACGCATTGACTTTAGGATTTTGAATTTCTTTTGTTTCACCATTTGGCAAATGTAGACTTACAGATTTTACTGTATTTTCATTTCCTAAACCAAAGCTTAGGGTAGAGGTTTGATCACTTGCTAAACCTTCACCTATAATATAAGTATCAGTAAGTGTTGTGCCATCATTTTTTACAACAGTCATTCTAGAACCTGCGTATTGAGCAGTCTCTGGAAATCTAAAAGAAATATAATTGGCTGTGCCCCCTTTGTTCAAATGCACTTTTGCAGAACCTGATAAGTTAGCAAAAACTAAATCTGGATAGCCATCCTGGTTAAAATCACTAGAAAGAGGTGTTATGCCGTAATTCTTATTAATCACATTTGCCTGATCTTCAACTGCTGCAAAAGTGCCATCTGGTCTTTGGATCATGAATCTCCCAGGCAACTTAAATAATTTGTGAGGAGGAAAATCCACATAGTTTTCTGCAACGACCAAATCTTGCTTTCCATCCAAATTGAAGTCTTCAAAGATCGCACCCCAAGAGAATTCAAAATCAGCAGTTTTAGTTTCTTTTGCAACGTCAGTAAAATTAAACTTACCATCGTTTCTAAGCAGAATCCAATCACTATTAAAAATATCTTCTTTGTCCAAGTCTCCTCTTGCTAAAAAACTAGGCACGGAAGAACCAGTATTTGAAAAGAAGAAGTCAATATTTCCATCATTATTATAATCTCCCACTGCGATGCCCATTGGATACGCAAATTTTCCTGTGGTAGGATTCCTTTTCATTTTGAATTGGCTGCCGTTTTCATTTTTATAAGTCCTGACCTCTCCAGTATCATGGGCAACGACTAAATCCATAAAACCATCATTATCTATATCCACAAATACCCCAGAAAAAGTATTGTGTACATAACTTAATCCGTATTCTGCTGTGGCATCTGTAAACTTACTATTGCCATCATTAAGAAGGAGTAGACTTGATGCTCCATAATTGGAGTCTTTAAAAATCGTTTGCCCCTCCATCTTGTCTAACTTAATATAGGAACTTACGAACATATCAGCATCCCCATCTCTGTCAATATCAGCCAAACTAAGAGCAACAGGTACAGACTTATCATCAAAAGAAATTTCTATTTTATGGGATGTAAAGGAAGATCCGGTGTTCTTGTACCACAGCACGCCATAATCACCAGCCAGAAGTAAATCCGTTTTACCATCACTATCTAGGTCAAAAGAAACTGCTCCATAGGTTGTCGTATTCTCAGGTTTATGAGGAATATTGTAAGTAGATTTTTTAAATGTTCCGGAATTATAATGGAATAATTGATCTTGCTCTGTTACCCCACCACTAAGGAATACTTCATCTACTCCATCATTGTCTACATCTATCATAGCTGAAGCCATAAGAGGCAATGATTTTTTATTATCGAATGTATTTGAAAACGACAATTTAGCATTCTGAAAAACGGGAATTTCACTTGCTGGAACTGAGTAATCACATCCTTTGAAGTTTTTACCAAAATTATCTTTTGGAGCTTCTTCTGATGCGCAAGTTCCAGAGAATCTTCCCCAGGCAGTATCTTGATACGGGTTGCTAGAGTCTGACTTCAGAAAATATAATAGTACAGCCACGAATAGAAGCACGATTCCGAGAACGCTAAAAAGTATTTTTTTCATATCGTAAAGTTATTTTGTGCTTATTGTTATTTTATTAAATGAAATTAAGATTATCGTAAAAAAAATAAAGTGAGTTACATTCATAGCAATAGGTGCAATGTGAATACCAACTGGTTTTAGCCACACAAGGGTAGAGATAACAAGGACTAATAAGACAATGGGATTGAAAACTGCCAACCATTTACCTAAACCAACTTTATTTTTCAAAATTAGAATTACATACAAGATAGAGATTCCAGCTACAAGAATCCTAAGTGCCCAAACAAGAACTTGGTAATGTTCCTCATAGGATTGTAAGAAGAAAGAGTAATCTTCTGTTCCTTGGCTACGTTGTAAAACCTCGGCTGCAAAGTATCTAGAGGAAATCCAGATGCCTCCAATGAAAAAGGCTAAGGTTCCAAGAATGTACAATAGATTGGCCATGGGTTTATTCGTACTCAAAAACAATTCCTTCAAACCATAATATGCGGCTAAATATAACGGTGCTCCTATAAGAGCTAGGAAATGCCCTTTACTTGCTCTATCCAAAGGGACGTCGTTTAACATAGAAATTTCACCAGCAGGACCTCCTGGTAAAAAGTGTAGCAAGTATTCTCCTAAGCCTGTGATTATAGAAGCTAGTAAACCTATGCAAAGTAGACTCTTAACTAAAGTTTGGTTTTCCATTTATTATCCATTAGTTATTATACGCTGTGTTGCACCTAGGACAAACAAGACGGCTATTATCACTATTCAATTTTATACCAGTAATATGGGTTTCTACAAACTGGGCAATGAATGCTTTTTGATGAGCCTTATCATGATTAATATTTGATTTTGTGCTATCATAGTTATATTCCCTGTATTCATCTCCATATTCTTGTCTGCCCCAACAATTTGGACAAACTCCTAATCCAATTATTTCGTCTGAAGATAATTCAATCTGATCTTGTTTTTTCTTTCCGAATAATCTTTTGAAAAAATTCATGTTCTTGCTTTTTAGTTTGATTAATCAAAGTTGTTTGTGATTATACATACAAAGCTAATGCAGAAAGCGAATCTTTTAATAAGCAATACTTCCCCAATAGTTGGTGATACTTCCTTTTTAAGATTTATTACTGGAATACAGAATTACCCTTTCACGATGTAAGAAGGAATATGATAATATGGCATTTTAAGAATCTCAATATCTTGGCCTTGAAAGAATTCATCTACTGCTTTTGTTTCTCCTTCTACAGTATTATAATCATCTAGCATTAAGATACCCCCAGGAACAATATTATCCCACAGGAGTTCGAGGATCAGTTTTGAGGGTTCGTAGACATCTACATCTATATGTAGTAATGCTATCTTCATGTCAGGGTTTGTCTTAATAAATTCTGGGAGTGTCTTGTGTATATCACCTTCTATGAGCTCATAGTTGCTGCTCCCTTTTTTTTGGAGGTGGGCCTCTAGTTCTTCTTTACTTATACCATAACCGCCTGCGCCTTCAAAATTAGCAACAAACGTTTTATCGCTTTCAAGTCCTAGTTCATCAGGAAATTTTCCGAATGCGTCAAATCCTATCAGTTTGCGATTGTCCGTATGTTCTAAAAGATCTCTGAAAGATATTAAACGGACAAATGAGGTTCCTTTGTAGACACCAAACTCTAATACATCTCCAGGGAGTCCTATGATCTTCTTGTAGATCTCTAAATGATTAAGAAACTTACCTATTCTTCCGGTTTCACATGTTAGATAGAAGCCATTTTCATAATCCCATTTCTTATCTGTGTCTACAGTATAATGTTTCATTCTTTGCAATTTTTTTAACAAGCCCTATTTGTTAATTACTTAAGCTCACCATCCACTACTATGCGCTTGTCTCTATTAGCAAGTTCCCAGGTAGTATGAAAAATGTGACGTCCTACTTTTTCTACCTTATCAAACATAATTTTATCCGCGGTATCTCCAATCATGTGATAATCCTCATGTACACCACTGAAGTAAAAAATTGCGGGAATTCCTTTTCGTGCAAAATTATAATGGTCAGAACGATAATAATATCGATTGGGATCGTTCTCGTCGTTGTATGTATAGTCTAAAGTGATTTGCGTGTATTTTTGATTTACATCTTCATTGATATTGTGCAAGTCTGTACTGAGTCTGTCTGAACCAATGACATAAATATATTCTGGATTTTCTCTGTATTTCATATCTGTTCTACCTATCATATCAATGTTCACATTTGCAACATGATTTTCGAGAGGGAAGACAGGGTTTTCAGAATAATATTGAGATCCCAGAAGTCCTTTTTCTTCACCAGTAACAAGTAGGCAGAGAACACTTCGTCTAGGACCCTCACCGTTGTTTTTGGCCTCCATTAGCATTCGCGCAATCTCAAGTACTGTACTAGTTCCTGAAGCATTATCATCAGCTCCATTATATACATCTTTGTTTTTCTTGCCTATATGGTCGTAATGTGCTGAAACGACGACAAGCTCATCTTTAAGGTCAGTACCTTCAATATACCCCATGACATTTTCTCCTTCTAAAACGTCCATGTACTTATCCATACGTATGGCAAAGTTTCTATCAATTTTTACTGATTTCACCTTCCCCTTACTTTTACTGTTGTCTCTTGACTTAATTATGTCTTTTTGTTTTTCCCCCCATATCTTTTGTGCGGTCGTAGGAGAAATGTAAACGTGGTTTGCAAAAGATATTTTTGCAGTTCTTGAATCTCCAATTGATAATTTTGGGCCTAATAGAAATCTTCTATTCTCATTCAACATTTCTTTTAAGTTGTTATTTATAATGAGAACAAGCTTAGCACCCTTTTCTTTTGCAAGACGTAATTTTTTAACATCATTCCAGTCTGACATTTGACGCGTTCCAGTTACCCAACTTATAGAATCACTATTTACAGGTTCACCTGCATATATCATGATAACTTTGTCTTTGACGTTTAGTCCTTTATAGTCATTGTAGGAATTTGACTCTATGCCGTATCCTGCGTAGATAACTTCTGTAGCTCCAATAAAGGGAGTATGTTCGTTAGAGTCTGGAAAGCTTAAGTAGTCCCAAAGATGTTTGCTTCTGACACCATCTATAAACATTTCAGTATTATTCCATTTTGTTGTAGTGAAAGCAACTTTTTGAAAATAGGAATTCCCGTCTCCAATTTTAGGAAAGCCCAGAGATGCAAAATGATTAGAAATATATTCAGCTGCCTTTTTATTTCCTTCTTCTCCCGTTTCTCTTCCTTCATAGGCATCAGAAGCTAGAATATCCAGATGCACCTTGATGTTATCACCTTTGAGCATATTTGCATACTTAATATTGATCAAGCTCTGATCAGTTATTATTGCCTCTGATTGATCAGGAATAGTAACACCGCTTTTATACTGGGCAGTATTTGGGGAAACAGAAATCAGAATAGTGAATAATACAACTGCTGTTCTTATAAATATCTTTTTCATATCATTTATTGCTCCTCAAAGATAAATAAATCTTTATGCTGAAAAGCATTAAATCAGGGGAAGGGCTTAGCAATAGCCTATATAAAGTTAGAGCTAATTAGCTTTAAGGAGTACAATTCAATCTATTAGGATTCTATGTATGTGCTTCTAGCAAGAAATTTTCCCAACTCTGCGTTCATGTCTTCCACCTTCAAACTCTGATGAAAGAAATGTCTTCACGATTTCGCATGCCTGCCATTCAGAAGTAAAACGAGCAGGTATGCATACGATATTTGCATTATTATGCTGCCTTGCTAATGCGGCAATCTCAGTATTCCAGCATAATGCCGCTCGTACATTATTGTGTTTATTTGCAGTCATCGCGACACCATTTCCTGAGCCACATATCAAGATGCCTAAATCTGCGGAGCCACTATTTACAAGTTCTCCTACAGGATGTGCAAAGTCAGGGTAGTCCACTGATTCTTCAGAGTCTGTTCCTTTATTAATCACTTCTATATCCTGACTTTTAAGAAAGGCTATAATTTTTTCCTTATATGCAGGTCCTGCGTGATCACAAGCAATTGCAATAGTCATAATGTAATTTAGTTTTGTATTCTACTTATATCGTACTCTTTTAATAAGGCATTCATCTCTTCTAAGAGTTCCGGTTTTCCAAGTCTTTGAGCTGCTTGTAATATTTCAGAAACCGCTCTGATAGAGAAGCCATACTCTCTAGTAAAACCTTGTTGCAGATCTTCTTCATCTAAGGAATCAAAAAATTTCAACTTTTGATATGTTTCCGTTGCGAGTATCCTTAAATGTTTTTCAGCTTCTTCAGTTTCTTTTCCAGAAATCAAAACATTGATAAAAGGTGTAACACTCTCATCGTAAGGGAAATTGAAATGAGGAAATGCTTCAAAGTATTTCATTGCCATAGCATTTGCCTTATCCCATTGTCCTTTTGATGCGAGTTCGTTAGACGTACGCATCATTGTTATTTTCATGGCCTGTAATTCAGCACCATAACTATGAGCGATATGTGTGTCAAATTTGTCAAAATTTCCCCACTTCCATTTCGTCATGATATTATTATATGCAATATCCTCAGCGACTCTTCCAGATCCATAAATAGAAAGTGTTGCATCACTTTTATTCTTAATAGGAAGTAATCGCAATCCCAAGCCTTCCATTTGCATATAATCATTCAGACCCAGAAGTTTTTCGTTCTTACAGGTTACTGCAAAGTAGATAGGCCTATCATTAATGTTATTCGCTAGAAGATCTATTACCGCTAATTCATCTTTTGTATAGTAATCTTTATTCGCTGCAAAGCGTATATCTATACGAGGTACAAAAGTAGAATCGCTTGCTGACACTAAGCCATTTTGTATCGCAGCATTCCGGTCTATAGGAATATAATAGTTACGCGATCTAGTTACACTTTGTCCTTGAATTTTCTTTGTATCATCTCCAATAAATCTCAACTCATCAAAAATATTTACTGACTGCGTTTGATTTCCAGCGAAGAATACTTGATTTCTTTTTTTACCTCTGTATGCACTAGCAGGTAAAGAAAATTTCAATGGTGGCGAATCATTTACCTTATTCCTGAGTTTGTTTATATACCAATCTACAGCGATCAAACTCAAGTTAACAACACGTACGTCTGTTCTTATATTTTCTACCTCTTGGGCATACCAAAGTGGATATGTATCATTATCCCCATAGGTAAAGATGATGCCATTGGGTTCTACGGATTCCAAGAAATTAGATGCATAGTCTCTTGAACCATAATGTCCATTCCTACTGTGGTCATCAAAATTTTGAGTACCCATAAGTAGGGGAGCAGTCAATGCAAGTGCACCAGCAAGCCCAGCCGCCGGAATCCCGGCCATTCGTCCTGAAAAACCTTTGAACATAGCAAGAACAGATAGACCTATCCATATACAATATGTAAAGAAGGAGCCTACAAGTACATAATCACGTTCGCGTGGTTCATTAGGCGGTTGGTTAGAGTAAATGATGATACCTATACCAGTTACTATGAACATGAGTAGCATAATCATCCAGTCTTTTCGCCTTCCTAAGAATTGGAAGAAAAATCCAATTAGCCCCAAAATAAAAGGAATAAAATAATACTTGTTCGTAGATGGATCTTTTTTCATCGTGTCTGTAATTTCAGACATATTATAAAGTTTCATCTCATCCAAAAACCCAATCCCGGACCTCCAGTGCCCAGAAGTTTTATCCCATGGTTTGTAACCCTGAGCACCATTTTGTTTTCCTATAAAATTCCAACCAAAGTATCTCCAATACATCCATCCCATTTGGTAACTGAACATGTACTTAAGATTATAGCCCATTCCCGGTGATCCTTTCAGTTTTTTCCCACCATTCAGATATTCATACCATTGTCTGTGTAGTGCAGGTCTTCCTGAATCATTGTGCCCTATTCTAGGGAACAGGATCTTATCACTACCCTTGTATTTATATTTAAGACTTTCTTCAACAACTTCGTACTTATCTCCTACGCGTCCATACCTATCTTCTCGGTCTAGTTCATAGGGTCTTGCGTCAAAGTGCGGACCATATAATAAGGCACGTTCTCCATACTGCTCTCTATTTATATAGGGTAGGAGTCGCATTGCATCACTGGGTACATTCATATTTATTGGCGTATCTGCATTTGCCCTGATCACGACAACACCTATTGTAGAGAAACCAATGCATACAAATAGATTTGCAAGAATAAAAAGATGAGCAGCATATGCATTTCTACTTTTAGCAAATCGCAATGCGAAAAAGAAAAGTGCTCCTATTATAAGAAGTGTAAAAATTATACCAGAGTGGAAAGGTAGTCCTAGTGAGTTGACAGAGAAAAGTTCAAATCCTTTCCAAAGTTCAGCTATACCTACGATAATTACTTTTTGGATAATCCCTATGACAACTGCCCCACCTGCGAGAGAAAGAAGTACACCTATAACATTAGGATTTTTATATTTTTTAAAATAGTACATAAGAGCGATCGCAGGAAATGTAAGTAAGCTCAAGAGGTGAACACCTATGGAAAGACCAGCAAGATAAGCGACCATCAGTAACCACTTGTCCGTTTGTCTGTTATCTGGTCCTACATACCATTTCGTCGCTGCCCAGAATGTTAATGCAGTAAACATTGTGGACATGGCATAAACCTCGCCCTCCACAGCAGAAAACCAGATAGAGCTGCAAAACGCGGTAGCAAGTCCGGCGACAAGTCCAGCTGCTCCTATCGCAATGTTTGTTCCACTATTATCATCAGTTGCATTGACTTCATTATTGTGCATCATTCTTCTTCCGAAAAGCATCGTGGTACGTGCAACAAAAAAGGCAGTGAACGCTGTGCACATTCCCGACATAAGATTTACGGCAAACGCAATGTTTGCAGGATCTGAAGAAGTTATTTCAGCGACCCATGTAAAAAGTCTACCTACGAGAAGAAAGAATGGGGCACCTGGCGGGTGAACAACCTGGAGTTTATACGCTCCAAGAATAAATTCTCCACAATCCCAAAGGCTTCCTGTACGCTCTGCTGACATATAAAAAACAATCATTGCGATTGCAAAAACAGTCCAGCTACTTATTGATTTAATTCTATCGAAAGAGTTCATTTATAGTGTAATATGCATTTAAAAGATCGACAAATGTACTAAATATATAGGTGTACGCTGTCTTAACGTTGCGATAATACGCTAATATACGAAACTTGTCGTACTTATTCTATGAGTAAACTGCTTGAGTCGATAGAAAATACTTGTTTTGCTATTAAAAATGATTTGGGCGTGTCCTTTCGTTTCGCTTTGCTACACTACAGGCCGCTCCCTTCTAGACTCGCAATTCTGCTCGGTCCCGCCAAGCGTGACTGTCCGCTTTGCGGACACCTGCCAGGCAGCTCACGCGAAGGACAAATAACTAATAAAGTCATAGCTTTGTAATCTACAATACATATTTTGAGGGCTACACAGAGCGCTACAAATAAATTAAAAAATGATGGAGATAAGATTAAACTGCGAAAATTGCGATAAGGCATTACCTAACCATAGTGATGAAGCAATGATCTGTACATTGGATTGTACGTTTTGTAAGGACTGTGTAGATGCTGTTTTAAAAAATGTATGCCCAAACTGCGGAGGCGGATTTGAAAAGAGACCTTCAAGACCCAAGGATTATTTAGAAAAGTATCCTCCTAGAAAAGACAAAGTCTTGAATCCGGTAATTGAAAATAAGTTTTTAGAGAAAAATATAATTATCCATCCAAGGAATAGATGAGAATTAGATTTTTTACAATTGAATTTATTTCATCGAAAATGAAAAGAAAAAGCCTCAAAGAAACTTGAGGCTTTTAAATAAAATGTAAAACATGAGATTGTCAACATGACAATCTCATGTTTTGTTATATTAATCAAAGCAACTTGCTGTCTTTATAAGTTGTCCATTTACTGTATAACTGGCATACCATGGATCTTCTTCGTGAGCAGAAATACCATCTAGATCTTCGTATACTTCTTCCCTGATTGTAACATATCGTCCAAATCTGGCATCTGTTCCACTTGCTTCTTTGAAAACATCGCAATTGCAATTATGATCACCGTAAATCGTTCCACTCAAGTCAATTTGTAGATTTGCTTTGGTCTTTCTCCAGCTCCCGTTATTTCGTTTTTCATAGTGTTTAACTCTAGACCACATCATCTGTCTTCCTCCCCCATCAAATTCATTGGAAAGGGTTTTTAATTTGTATGATATCTTATTCTGATCCTCATTAAATGCGAAATCTATCCAATCAGTTTTATGGTCATCATCATCACAAGTTGCAGAAAAGCGATTGTAATCAATTGTAATTGTTCTGACACAATCACCTATTTTAAGTTCAATCTTATAATCACTATCACATAATATATCAAAACAACCAGAGCCAATTACACTCTGTCCAGTCTCAACCAATGTGTAACAAATGTCTTGAGGTTCTATGTCAGCGCAGAAATCTACTAAGATGTCAAGCAATCCTGTTGAACTGAGACACATCTTACCCGGTGTTGAGGAATCTTCATCTACGAATAACTCTGTGAGTTTTTCTCTATTAAGTAAAGAAACGAATCCTAAACCAAAACATAAAGCTTTCTTACATCCTGCAGGACTTTGTATCATTTCTATCCCCATACAATTTGATATTTCGCATGGTACATCTGGTTTATCTTCTTCTTTAAAAACCCAGCTTACATCTAAGCATACTGAATAATTGCCTGGATCGGAAAAGGTGTGAGTAATATTTCCATCTTCAGAGTATACAGGAGCCGAGCCGTCTCCAAAATCCCATTTTAATTGCAAGTCACTTAGATTAGCTACATTGGTATTACCTGCCCATAAAAATACAGCAGTAAAAGTCCCGTCTTCATTTTCTCTTTGATTTAATAAAGCAAAATCAGCAGAACATTCTGGAGCTACAGGAGTAAAACCATAATCGACAATTGATACATCATCAATATTGTCTGGATTGTACATTACCACTTCACCATCTTGTAAAATACTATTAGCTAATTCTGGGTTTGTAGTTGCTATTCTGTAGTTACGTCTGTACAAAGATATTTCATCTCCAATTTGTACCACACCATCATTAGTTACAAAAGCCTGCTCTATTTGGTCATCAACATTAAGATCAAACAATGAATTTAAAGCATCAGAAGGTTCTTCTCCATTTTCTAATAGTTCGTCTTCTTGTTCATTCAATGATGTTCTTAAGGAATAATGCCCTAGTTCTTCTTCAAGGTTTGATAATAGCTCATCTGCGAAATCATAATTTTCAATTTCTTGTTCTTCATCTGAAACTTCGTGAGTTCTAATAGCTGTAACTATTTGATCAAATACTTCATAATAATGTGCCTGAGATTTAAACACTAGCCACTGGCCATTGTTTACAATTCCTAATTGTTTTGCTGTAATTACATCCCCCTTTTTCCGAATTGAAGTTTCAAGGTTTGTAATTTCTGAATCTTTGCTACATGATATTATAATCATGCATAATGCAAATAGCATAAATGAAATCTTTTTCATCTTTAATCTTTTTTAGTTAAATAATTTTATTGGGTAGTAATCCTTTGATTTCTCAAAGAAGATTAAGAATTCCGTGCACTGAACTCTATAAATGATAATACCGTATTAAAGATTTAGGTTAGCGTGATGGAGGCTTTATTTATTTTCTTTTTAATGTGTAAAAAGAATTTACTGAAATGAATAGAAATATTTTTCTGCAATGAACGCTCAAATGAGAATGTCATAAATTCTATACAGACAAGAACTTCTTATCCTCTTTGAAAATTATTAAGCTAGCTTCGTTTTCTTCTTTAATATGATGATTACTCTCCGCGTGAGCTGCCTGGAAGATGGACAGCGAAGCTGTACAGTCCCGCTAGGGACCGACCGAATAGGGAGTCTGGAAGGGAGCGGCCCTCTACTATCCACAGGCTTATGTATGTCATCTTTTTTTAATACCTCAATAGTGACGTAGAGGGACACGCCCAAGTATTACAGAAAATCATTATTACATAAAAATTTAGTGTTTGCCGTTACTCCTAATTATAAACTTTTCATAGTAATTCTTTTAATATTTTTCTTTTCTTTGCAGCTCTTGAGAAAAAATCGGTAATGCAAGGACATCTCAAAATAAGACCTATCCGTAAAGAGGATAACAAACAAGTAGCGAGGCTCATACGCCAAGTCATGCATCAATACGAATGCGTGGGCGAAGGCTATTCTATAGAAGATCCAGAAGTTGATAACATGTTTGAATATTATGATCACGATCGTGCAGTTTACTATGTGATTGCTGATGAAAGTGGCAAAGTATTCGGTGGTGGTGGTTTTGATCAACTAAGCGGTGGAGATGATACTATATGCGAACTCAAAAAAATGTATTTCTTCCCAGAAATTAGAGGAAAAGGTTTAGGGAAAAGGATGGTTGACACTTGTTTAGAATCCGCAGCAAAGTTTGGATACGAAAAATGTTATCTAGAAACAGTTGAGAGGATGGTAGAGGCAAATGGTTTGTATAAGAAGTTAGGATTTGCTCCTCTCAAAAACAATCTAGGTTGTACTGGCCATTCCAGTTGCGACGCCTATTACATTAAAGACATCTAGATCAAGATTTTTCTACTCCATTCTTCATTGACCTAACAAATCCAAAAATTCTTGTTCACTCAATACCTGGACAGTACCTAGTGCTGCTGCTTTCTTTAATTTAGACCCTGCTTTCTCTCCAGCAACTAAAATGTTTAAGTTCTTACTCACAGCACTGATATTCTTGGCTCCATTCTTTTCTGCTAATGTCTGAGCTTCTTTACGCCCCATTTGCAAGAGGGTGCCCGTAAATAGTATGGTCTTTCCTGCGAAGACAGCATTTTCGTCCGCTATTGCTAATTTGTCATCTTCTTTTTGCGACATATCAAGTCCATTCGCTTCCATTCTCTTCAACATATTAATGTTTTCTTCTTGCGAAAACCAATCAATGACATTATCAGCAACCACAGGACCTATGTCTTTGATGTTAGTAAACGCTTCTTTTTCCCATTTGACGAGATCGAATATATGATTTATCTCTTGTGCAATTAATTTAGATGCTTTTTTACCTAGATGGTGGATAGATAAACTGTGAAGTATCTTTTTAAGTGGATTCTTTTTTGCCTTTTTAATAGAGGCTTTTATTTTATCAGCAGACCTCTGACCAAAACCATCTAAATGCGCAATCGCCTCATAATCTAAATCATAGATATCACTTATGTCCTTTAACCATCCTTCTTTCTGAAATCGTTCTACATTTGATTTCCCGAAACCATCAATATCCATAGCATCTTTAGAAACATGAAAAATCATGCGTTGAAGGTCTTGTTCTCCACATGTGCAATTAGGACATCGCCATGCTGCTTCTCCTTCCGTTCGAATGAGTAGAATATCTTCTTCAGTATTTATTGGGCAATATTTTGGAAAGCTGATTTTGGTTTCAGTTCCTGATCTGGCTTCTGGAATTGCTTTTACGATATAAGGGATTACGTCTCCTGCTCTTTCTATAAGAACGGTATCTCCTAGATGCAAGTCCTTTTGCAAAATGAATTCCTCGTTATGGAGTGATATAGAAGAAATAGTAACTCCTGCAACGTGAACTGGGCTTACCTTTGCTACTGGAGTAATAGATCCTACTTTCCCTACCTGATATTCTACATTTTCTAAAGTTGTCGTTGCTTGCTTTGCCTTAAACTTGTATGCTGTTGCCCATCTAGGATGATGAGAGGTATTCCCACATCGCTCTTGCATGTCAAAATCATCTAATTTGACTACCATGCCGTCTATTTCGTAATCATATGTATCTCTTTTCTCCTGCCATAGTGCTGCAAATTCTGCAAGCTCTTCAACCGTATTACATAACTTCCTCTCTTTCCCAGCAACTTTAAAGCCTAACTCGGCTAACATATCAAGACTTTTAAAGTGGGATGAAAATTTACCAAGCACATCTTTTCCATCTTTATCTACTGCATAAGCTATTTGAAAAATGAATGTTTCTAAGCCACGTTGTTTTACCTCTGCAGGATCTTTCATTCTTAGACCACCGGTCGCTGCATTTCTCGCATTTGCAAATACAGCAAGCTGTTCTTTCTCTCTTTGTTTGTTTTTATTTTCAAATACGGTTTTATGTATTACAGTCTCGCCTCGCAGTTCAGCCTTTGCAATTTTGAACTTTGAGAAATTTGCTTGTAAGGGTATACTTTGAATTGCGCGTGCATTGTTAGTTATATCATCGCCTTGTGCTCCATTTCCTCGCGTTGCTGCACGCGTTAAAAGATCATTTTCGTAGACTAATGCTATGCTGCCCCCATCAAACTTGGGTTCTATGGTGTATTTAAAATCAAGATCTCCTAAGATCTTTTTAAGTTGTTTGTCAAATTCCTGAAGATCCTCTGCATTGTAAGCATTGTCTAAAGATAGCATGGGTGTAAGGTGCTTGACAGTTGTGAATCCTTCATTTAAATCTGAACTCACACGTTGAGTGGGGGAGTAGGGCCTTATTTGCGCAGGATCTTCTTCTAAAGTTTTTAACTTCTGAAAAAGCTTGTCATATTCAGCATCCGTAATAACAGGATTATGTTCTAGGTAATATTTAAACTCATGAAAGTTCAGAATTTGAATAAGTGAATCTACATCTACCGCTTCTCCTGTCTTTAATATTGCTTTTGTCTTATCAATTAATTTTTTCTGCTCTTCCTTAGAATACTTCATGCTTAGTCAAGTTTGACAATATGTTTTGTTTCTATTTGCCTATTCTCGTTGTCAAGTATGCGTACAAAATAGCTGCCTTGCGCGTATGTACTTAGGTCAATGCGCATGTGTTCATTTGTTGTGCTCTTAAGCTTCTGAACAATAACACCATGGATATTCATTATTTCGATTGTATAATTCCCAGAAGGAATTATGTGCAACTCATCTTTTACAGGGTTAGGAAAGATAAGCGCAGATTCTCTTTTGAGATCATCTACACTTGACATAACATTTTCTGAAAAGGAAACTGCAGTGGTATTTGCATTATCTCCTGAATTTGAATTGTTACCATTTACCGCATTTCCTGCAGCATAAAACACCACATCTCCTGTTCCTGAGGTCGGTGCGGTCCAGTCAAAGTTGTAGCTGTTATCATCTAATCTCATTGTGTGTTCTAGATAATCCCTACCTATGAGGTTTATACTACGAATGTCATCAGGCGGTGACCCCCAGTTATTCACAGCTTGATCATTCTC
The DNA here is from genome assembly GCA_937967615.1 of uncultured Saprospiraceae bacterium. Lineage (GTDB taxonomy): Bacteria > Bacteroidota > Bacteroidia > Chitinophagales > Saprospiraceae > CALCMJ01. The sequence continues at coordinate 32,860 of CALCMJ010000035.1, read as the reverse complement.
GTCTAAACACACAATCATGAATCCATAACCAGAAGCACCTGTAGCTGAAATTGTCAGATTGACACGGTAATCTTCACCAGGTTCGTAATTACTGACCACATTGCCTGCTAGATCAAGTAAGTTTATAGATACCTCAGTACCAAAAGGTGTAGCTGTACCATGGCAGCCCGCGTTTGAACATGTGCGACCTCCTTCTCCCGGAGCCAATGTCAAAGCTTCTCCAGCAACAGAGCCTCTACCAGATCTATTGGACATAAGTGCTAATGTGCTTAAAGCACAAAAAACCCAAAATAATTTAATCATGTATTTCATAATCGTCAGTTTTTATGAACTAGATGTTATGTAGAAGAATATCTAGGTATCAAGTTCTATAATATATAACACTAAAGAAAACTATATTCTGGCACTTTACCGATAACTCCGCGAAAATAGTCTTCTACTTTTTTCACATCGCTTTCTTTATCCTTGGTCATTTGCCAAGGTTCAGAAAAATTTATATTCTTAGTTCCAAAATCCCATTTCACAAGAATAACAGGAACATTAGCAGATGTAGCAATTCTATGAAAACCAGTTTTTAGCTGTGTAACCGCTTTACGTGTTCCTTCTGGTGCTAAACAAATCCTGAATGTGTCTCTTAATGTAAACATGTCAGCAACATCTTGGACAAAACTGGAATGGACATTTCTTTTTACAGGAATACCTCCAAAAAATCTAGCTCCTATACCTTTCAATCCTTTAAACAGCTCCTCTTTGCCTACAAACTTGATGGAGATTCCCAATTTTGAGCGAACAAGTAAGCCAATAGGGAAATCCCACCCAGAAGTATGGGGGACAACGATCAAGATGCACTTTTTAAGCTCTCCTGGATTAAACCCTGTGATTTTCCAACCAAGGACTTTTAAAATGAAACTGCTAATTAGCCGCATGTGTAATAATTGTGCTAATTTAATACTAATGCAATTAAACCTTCCAGAAAAGATGAAGTCTAATTTCCGCAACGATAGTTAAAAATATGACCAAAATTGCTGACCAAGACATATTGCGATTAATATCAGAAGGATCCATGGATGCTGGATTTAGTGCTTTGGTCAATACCTATCAAGAGAAGTTGTATTGGCAGATACGCAGAATGGTAGTAATTCATGCAGATGCTGATGATGTTTTGCAGAACACATTTGTGAAAGTATATAAGAACATATTGAAATTTGAAGGCAATGCAAAGCTGTCCACCTGGTTATATAGAATTGCTGCAAATGAGTCATTAACATTTTTAAAAACCAAAAAACGCAAGAGAACAGAGGATTTGGAAGATGTGATGTTTGAGAAGAGTTTAATTCAAGATCAATATTTTGATCATGAACAGACTCTGCTGACTTTGCAAAAGGCGATTCATAGTCTGCCAGAGAAGCAGAAAGCAGTATTTACACTGCGGTATTATGATGAATTACCTTATAAAGAGATGTCAGAAATATTAGGCGGAACTGTAGGCTCACTAAAAGCTTCATATCATCATGCAGTAAAAAAAGTAGAAGATTATTTAAAAACACATATTTCTTATGTCTAAAGAGAAGAAAAATATGAAAGTCCCAAGGGACTATTTTGAAAAAAGAAAGAATGATTTCCTTCTGTTTGCAACTGGCGATGAAGATATGATTGATGTGACGAAGGAAGCTCCGCTCTTAGTTTCATTAGAAAAGGAAAATGGGTTTTCTGTGCCTGCAGAATATTTTGCACTGCTCCACAGGAATGTAACTAGTGGAACCTCAGAAACAAGGATAAAAGGAACAAAGACGCATTCAATTTTCTACTACTTAGCAGCAGCAAGCGTAATGTTGATTTTTGGGTATTTGAGCCTGCATACATCGCAAGACAAACTGCCTAATACAGATTCTATCTTAGTGATGGATAATGAAGAAGACCTGGAAAATGTGTATGCTTTTTTATTAGAAGAAATTGACCAATTTTCAAGCGAAGAATTGCTTTATCAAGACGCATATACTGATTTTTTGAATGATGAGGAAGAAATGAATGATGAAGAGATTGAAACGATTATGGACGAATTGTCCGATGAATTATCTATAGAAGATTTAGAAGACATATTTTAATACTTAAACATGAAAACAAACTTACTACTTATCATTTTTAGCTTTTTAACTCTGCAAAGCTTTGGACAAAGACCAAATGACCGTGAAAACAAGAACGAAAGGATGGAAGCTTTACGGATTGCATATATAACAGATGCATTGTCTCTCACCGTAGAAGAATCAAAAACGTTTTGGCCTATTTGTAATGCATATGATCTTAGAAAAAAGGAGATCATGGCAGGACGAAAAAAACATGACCCCAAAACTGATCTTATAAATGAAGAAGAAGCATCAAAATTAATTGAAGAAGAACTGAAGATTGAGATGCAACTCTTAGAACTTAAAAAACAATTCGTCTCTGACTTAAAGGGAGTTATTCCTCAAGTTAAGATTGCCAAATTTTTACACGCAAAGAAACAGTTCAGAAGAGACCTTTTAGATAAGATGAAAGGTAGAAGAAAGGGCCAAGCCAAAAGAAAGGAAAGAGGTTAAAATGATCATATCATACTAAACTTGTATTCGACTTTTAACAATGCTAATCGAGTTTTTATTGAAAGTTCATAGACTATATTACAATCAAACTCTATGTGAGGCAACTTTAACTCCTACACTTGGAAATTAAGTGCAATGTGTTACTCTATGTTATAGAACTGATTAGACAGGGTAAGCTTTGCATATGTATTTGTATTCACCTAATTACCACTAGGATACATACTTCAAAAGCATGTATATATCTTTTTTAAATGCTTGCTAAAATTATGTTGTTAGGGTGCTTGTTTGCTGCTAATTTATTTATATTAGCCCTCGATTGTAATCCCTATAACAACAGTAATTTCTAATGGAGAATAGAACGAAGCGAGATATTAATATTCTGAACATCGTTTCCGATTTTGAAACCAAGTTTACAACTGGTCAAATTGGATATCTGACAGAGAAAAAATTTATTCGAGTCATCGAATACTACGAAGAAGAGAAACTGTTTTCAAAAGCACTTGAAGTTTGTAATTTAGCACTGGGTCAATATAGTTTTAGAGCTGAATTCTACATATTGAAAGCAAAAATTCTTCTTCAGATAAATAAGCCTAAAAAAGCCTTAAAAGTAATTAGGAGTGCGGAGAAGATTTCTCCCAGCGAATTAGAAATTCAATTACTTAAAATTAAAGCGCTAAGTATACTCAATGAGTTTACTAAGGTAGAAACATTAATAAATGATCTTAAGTCTGGAGCAGTTCGCACTAACTTACCTGAAATTCTTTCAGCAGAAGCAAGTTATTACGAAATACGCAAAGAATACGATCTCATGTATCTTGCCTTGGCTAAAGCATTACTAATTAATGTGGATGACGAGTATCTATATGAAAGAGTCATGCTTTCTGTAGAACTTTCAAAGAATTATATTCAGTGCATAGACTTACATCTCAAGATTATTGATATCAGACCCTATTCTTATATGGCTTGGTACAATTTGGGACATGCTTACTCTTTTGAAGGGGAGTATGAACAAGCAATTGATGCGTTTGAATATAGTTTTATCATAAATAAAGATTTTGAAAACGGATATTTGGATTGTGCTGACCTTTGCATCCAAATCAAAAAGTATGACAAAGCCTTAGGTGTACTTTCTGAAGCCTTAGAAATAGTAGATAATGAATGTGAAACGCTGTTGCTCATGGCATTTTGCCAGATCCAACTAGCAAACCTTTCTGATGCTAAGTATAATCTCTTTAAGGCAATAAAATTAGATCCATATAATGATGAGGTCTATTTTAATTTAGGTGTTTGCTATTCAAAAGAAAATCAATGGCAAAATGCAATTGACGCTTTTCATAAAGCAATCACCTTAGAAGATAGCACTGAAGACTACTACTTACATCTTGGCTTAAGCTACTATGAATTAGGTAGTTTCAAAAAAGCAGGACAATATTTAAGAAAGGCTGCTTCAAAAGCACCTGAGAATAGTGCATACTGGAGTGAGTATACAAAGTTCTTAATCAAACAAGGAGAAATCCAACAAGCAACAGATGTTCTTGATGAGGCAGAGGAATACACATTTGGGGCAGACTTACTTTTTTGTAGATCATTAATCTTGCTAAGAGAAGGAAAGAAAGCACAAGCTTTTGAATTGCTCTCTGAAGCGTTGGTTGAAGGATTTCATTTTCACACCATATTGTTTGATATTGACCCAGAACTCATGCTGGATTCTGAAATTTGTGCAATAATCAAATACTATAAGATAGAAGAAGAATCACAATACTAAGATATAGCGTAACATGTTTGTTACGGGCATTACTCAATTTTAAAGACGCGAAGAGCAGGTATCACTATCTGCTCTTTTTTTTATAGATTTTGTGAAACAAATTGGGCTGCTCCTACTATGCCGGCGTTATTTCTAAATCCAGCAGGGATGATTTTTGTATCTGTCATTAATAAATCTTGGTAGCTTTCTAATTGTTGGCTAATGCCACCACCTAGTATTAATAGATCAGGAGAAAAAATGAACTCGATATGAAGAAGGACTTCATTTAATCTATTTGCCCATGCATCCATACTTAATTCCAAGTCCTTTCTTGTTTTGTTAGATGCGTACTGTTCAAGAATGCCATTTTTAAAATGTAATCTGCCAAATTCTGTGTTTGGGATGAGTACACCGTTGTAAAATAGAGCAGAACCTATACCAGTTCCTATTGTCAATAAAATGACCGTTCCTAATTGCTCGTTTGCATTTCCGTAATGAGATTCAGCGATGCCTGCGGCATCTGCATCGTTAATGCATAAAGCGTGCATTCCTAATACTTCAGAGAAATGGGTGTTGAGATCAATTCCGTTCCATTTCTGTGATATATTACTGTTAGAGCAACAAATGCCATTGCGAATAATAGATGGGAAACCTACGCCTAATTTTGTGCCATTATAGCCTAAAGTTTCCACGATTTCTTTTACAACTTGGGATACCCCTTCAGGAGTAGCTCCAGGGGGAGTGGGTATTTTAATCTTTTCTGATACTAACTTTCCAGTGGTGAGATCTACTATTGCGCCCTTCGTATTCGTGCCACCTATGTCAATTCCTAATACAGTATTCTCCACTATTTTATTACTTTAACCGATATAATCTTAACGTCTTCTGCTGGCCTGTCTCTTGAATCTTTATTGACTTTAGCAATTGCTTCAATTACAGACATACCTTTTACTACTCTTCCGAAAACTGTATACCCATTGTCTAAAAAGGGAGTACCGCCGAAGTTAAGATATTCTTTGATTACGTCAGGACTATAAATAATCCCTGCACGTTCTCCAATTGCTTTCAATCTATCTTCCTTAACCTCTTTTCCATGCACAATATAGAATTGCGAGCCTGAAGATCGTTTTTCTGGATTTACATTGTCTCCTTGTCTAGCAGCGGCTAATGCACCAGCTACGTGTACCAGTTCTGGATTAAACTCTGCCTCTAAGGTATATCCTGGTCCACCTGAACCTAAACTAGCACCTGGTTTTGCCTTCTTTGAAATAGGATCTCCTCCCTGTATCATAAATCCATCAATAACTCTATGAAACAAAAGATCATTATAGAAATTGTCTTCAGCTAATTTTATAAAGTTATCTCTATGTATAGGAGTTTCATCGTAAAGTTGGATAAGCATCGTACCCAAACTTGTTTGCATTTCAACCAAACAAATTTCTGGTGCATTGAAAATTATTTCTTTGGAAAATTTGGATTCTTTACCTCCTTTTTTTGCCTTCAATTCTACATTGTATTTTCCTGACAAATAGTACCTATGTTCTGGTGACTCTTCAGTAGAAGACTTACCATCTCCAAAATCCCAATAGTAGCTTTCAGCCTTTTCTGACTGATTTTCAAAGCTTACTGTTGCCGGTACCTTGTCTTCTTTTTGCAATACTGCAAAATTAGCAATTGGTTTTGCACAGGAAGACAAAAACAGGACTGCCAAAATAAATAGTGATGGTATCCGCATTATAATAATCTAATTTTCATTTTTATATCTTCTACAGGTCTATCTCCAGGTGCAGTTGCTGCTTGAGCAATCTTATCAATGACGTCCAATCCTTCTACAACTTCACCAAAGGCAGTGTAGTCCATATCCAAAAATGGTGTCCCACCTAAAGTTTTATATTTATTTTTATGAGTTTCATTATATGTGATCCCTTTCTGACGTTCAAAATTTTGAAGCGCCGCATCTGTTTGTTTCTCACCCTGTACAATATAAAATTGCGAACCTGATGACCTTTTTTCTGGATTAGATGCTCCACCTGTACGTGCTGCAGCTAAAACCCCTTTAAAATGAGGAGCTCCTATTTCTGCTTCAAGTGTATAGCCTGGACCTCCTGAACCTAACCTTTTCTCTGGAGGTGCGTCTTTTGAATCAGGATCTCCACCTTGAACCATAAAACCTTTGATTACTCTATGAAACAATAAACCATCATAAAACCCTTCACTAGCGAGTTTTATGAAATTTTCTTTATGAATAGGCGTAGAGTTGTACAACTCTACTTTCATATTGCCAAGATCAGTCTCTATCATGACGTATGTCTTGTCCTCAGTTCCACTGTTGCATGAAACCAATATTGAAAAGCATAATAAGCTTAGGATTGTGCATTTATTCATATCTCTAATTATTCTTCTTCTGTATTTAATTTATGATGTTGAAAATAGTCTATTACTTTTTCTTTCAATATAATTTCTTGAGCATCTGAACCCTTGACCTGAAAAGCCTCTATTACTTCATAATGTGGCCATCCATCTTCATCTCTGCCTCTGTACTTATAATAACCATCTCCTTCCAAAAGGGCGCAAACAGCTATATGCATCAAATCCTGCTTTTCTTCCTTAGAAAATGTGTCTTGGATTCTTCCTAGCTCCTGAATGCCTATCAAGAACAGAATTGCTTTTAGATCTGGCAATGCTGACTGATCAAACCTATCCTTTATAAGATGCCTTATCTTCAGCCATTCAAAATCTAATTCCCATTCTTCCATTCACTTCTTTGCTTAAATGTCACAAATATACTCTTGCTCTGCTTAAATAGAAAAGAAGATTAGGATATTCTAGTGCTCTTCGCTAACAAAAGCCGTTATTTTTGAGGCTCTATGGGCAGGAATCATAGATGCTAAGATCCCAATGGATAGTACTGTAGCGGCTACAAGGATAAAATCAGTGATTTTCAGTTTTACAGGATAAGCATCCATCATGAAAAAATCTGAGACTGAGATTACACCCATATTGATCTGAATTTGGTAAATTATCAGAGCAAGTATAATACCCAGAACGATCCCTAGAACGCAAATAATAAATCCTTCACAGAGCACAATGTTTCTAATATCTTTAGAAGTATAGCCTAATGCCTTCAAGATTGAAAAATCTTTTCTCTTATCTAATACTATCATCCATAAAGAACCTATTAAATTAAATATTATCAGGACCATCGTTAAAGAAACTATGAGAAAGGCAATCCACTTTTCTATCTTAATAATTTTGAGGTACGTCTCTTCTTGTTCATACTTATTTTTAATCTTAAAATTGTCACCCATAATATTTAGGATTGCACTTCTAAGAGATTCTTCATCTGCATTTTCTTTAAGTTTGATCTCTAAGTATGAATTTGTGTTTTTGGATTGAAGTAAATTGTTTACGAGTTCATATGAAGCAAGAACATATTGGTATCCATCACTATTTTTAAGCATGTATACAGCGCCTGGATAAATGTTTTTTATTTTCCATTCCCGGGAACCCGGCAAGATGCTTTTACTTAATGGCATATAGACTTTAACTTCATTGATTTTATCGTGGGTATTTAAAGTCAATCTACTCGCCAGGTCAAAACTAAAAATACCGTAAAAAATATTTCCCTTCCGCAAAAGATATTTCCCAGTATTGGGTGTAAGGGTTGTGTCTATACGCGTAACATCAATAAATTCTTCATCCACCCCTTTTATGACACCTATCTCCTGAACCTTATTATATTCAAAAAGTGCAATTTCTTCTACTGTCTTGGAAACATGCAGGATCCCATCTAAACTTTTAATCTGTGCAAGGTCGTCATCTGAGAGTTGGAAGTGTTTTCCACTAATGGGTTCTACCTTAAGGTCAGGATTAAAGGCATCAAATATACCAGAAAGTAACGATTCAAAACCATTGAATACAGATAGGATAAGTATCAATGCCGCAGTACCCAAAGTAATCCCAAAAACAGAGATTCCAGTAATAATATTGATTGCATTGGTAGTTTTCTTACCAAATAAATATCGTTTAGCAATCCTAAGTGAAAGTAACATAGGTGGTGAAGATACAGTATTAGTTCATGAGGGCATTGTAAAGAACGGTATGAATTTTTGGCCTATAGTTGTTCTTTCCAAATTTGTTATTATGCATGGAAGGGTAGGTTCTATTTGCCAATATCACAAATATCATATTATTCTCCGGATCCATCCAGACCGCAGTTCCAGTAAATCCAAGATGACCAAACGTACTTTCTGTAGCTTTTTCAGACATGTTCATTTTCTTATCAGGATTTAGCTCCTTCATATCAAAGCCTAAACCACGCCTAGTGGAATCTTTATGCCTACTCGTATATTGTTTAATGACCTGAGGACTTAAGTATTGTTGACCTCCATAATAACCACCATTTAATAGCATTTGGCCTAAAATAGCTAATTCACTGGCGGTTGAAAACAATCCCGCATGTCCTGATACACCTCCTAACATTGCTGCACCCATATCATGCACATGGCCGTGAATGGTTTGGTTTCTAAAATAACTATCTTCTTCAGTTGGAACAATTTCTTTTAGGTCATAGACATCTTTGGGCTTAAAAAGTGTTCTACTTAATCCTAGCGGTCTGTAAAATATTTGCTGAACATAATCTTCTAACCACTCATCTGACAATTTATTTATTATAAGATGAGAAATGTAAAATGCTAAGTCACTATACTTATATCTCCTTGTAGGCTTTAGCTGGGTTGACATGATGCGGTGGTAGATACTATCTCTATAGTCGTTGCGAAGAAAAAGATTATCTGTCACTTTAAGACCAAATGAATTGTCAGGTGTCTTGGAGTAATATTTATCTAATACCTTAGGACGTTTTCCAGTTGACATGGTTGAAATATAAAATGGGACCCAAGCAGCTAACTGCGCATGATGTGCTAGAACATCTTCCATCACAAGTTCCCGTTTATTGATAGTGTCATGCATGTTTAAGTAGTCCTTGATTTTATTTGAAGGATGGAACTTGCCTTCATCTTGTAGCTTCATGAGTGAGAGAGTACTCGCCATAACTTTGGTCACAGAAGCGATATCATAAATGTCATCTAATTCCACTTTACGCTTTTTCTTTGTAGTATGGTGGCCGTAGGCTTTATTAAATACTATTTTCCCATCTTTTGCTACTAATATTTGACAACCAGGTGCTGCTTTTTCTTTCAGCATAACTTTGACGATAGAATCAATTGCGAGCAAGCTATCTGAAGACATGCCTACATATTCTGGTATGGAATATGCCAATCTTAGTAGATTCGGAGTCTGTAAACCTAGATTCGCAGGATAAATTTCATGCGCAGTGACAGGAAGTTTTCCCATTATAGCATGCGCTCCAAATATTGCCTCTGCTGCGATTTGTTGGAACAAAGTTCCCTCTTCATAAGCAAGCAAAATTGTAGGGATTGTACTGAAATATTTTAAAGCATATGGACTACCAAAAACTGTGATTGAAACTTTATTTTGTGTGTTCAGTTGATAAATGATATCGAGCTGATCTTGAGATAAACCAAAATCTTTGGATGCATATTTACTCATATCGTGTAACGAGATAAATATGTGATCATACTTTGAAAGCTCATTGATTATTCCATTTACCTTTGCCTTTGTGGCATCTTTTTCTATTTGAAAGTCTTTAACTGATGTATATCTACTCAAATAGTCTTGAAAGACAGATTTTGATTTTACTCCTATACTTAATGAAGCATATTTCTTATGTAAGTTGCGTACAGGAATTACTTCCTCATCGTTCCTCACAAGAGTCAATGCTTTTTCGATGAGTTTGGATTTGATAACGGTCGCTTCTTGGTTATTCACTTTTTTGTCTATATCCTTAGAAGAAATGTGGCTTGGTTTTATTTGAAGCCCAAGGTCATATTTGGCTGATAAAATTTTCTTGACACTTACTTCAATATCTGTCCAACTCAATACTCCGTCTTGTAAAGCCTTTTTGACTGTGTTAAAGGCAATGTCAATATCTATTGGTAGAACAAGAACATCGTTCCCTGCAAGAAGCGCTTCTACTTCCATTACGCCAGGCTTGAAATTTTTTGCGACACCTTGCATTTCTAATGCGTCAGTAAAAATGATCCCATTAAACCCAATATATTGTTGCAGTACACCCTTGATAGTTTTACTTGAGAGTGTAGACGGCCGTTTAGCTCTTGCATCAAATGCAGGAACATGCAAGTGTGCAATCATCATAGAACCTATGCCATTGTCTGATAGCTCTTTAAAAGGGTAGAGCTCTAGATCGTCTAACCTATTTCTGCTGTGATTAATAATAGGGAGGTCATAATGAGAGTCAGCATCTGTGTCTCCATGTCCTGGAAAGTGTTTTGCACAAGCAAGTACGTTTGCTTTTTGTAAGCCTTTCATATAAGCAATACTCTTAGCGGAAACATTGTATTTGTCTTCACCAAATGAGCGATTATTGATGACTGGATTCGCTGGATTATTATTGACATCAGCCACAGGCGCAAAATTTATATGAGATCCTACAGCTCTGAGATGTTTGCCTATTTCTTCACCCATGTTCTCAATAAGCTGATTGTCTTGAATGGCACCCAAAGTAAGTTGGCGTGGAAAACTAAAACTATTTTTTAATCGCATCCCTAATCCCCATTCAGCATCCATTGCGATCATCAAGGGGGTTTTGGAAAGTAACTGATATTCGTTCGTAAGTTTTATTTGCTTTTCTGGTGTCCCTTGAAAGAAACACAAGCTGCCCACATGGTATTTTTTAATTTGACTCTTGACACTAAGGATGTGCTCTTTTGTTTTGTCAGAATGCGCTCTTATCATAAACAACTGTCCTATGCGTTCGTCTTCTGACATATTAGCATAGGTTTCATTTACCCAGATATCTTTTTGATTTTCTAATCCGGAAAAAGAGCATAGCAAAAAGACGATTGTAGTTGAAAGCAAGAATTTCATTTATTAATTGTTTTTCAGAGCATCTGGATCAATTTCCAGTGCTTTTTTAGTAGCTAAATCTGCTTGTTCAGAATTACCAGCATTCCTATAAGCTGTACTTAATGCCAGATATGCAGTAGCATTATTTGGCATAAGCTGAGTAAGTTTCGTGAAGTACTCAGCAGCTTTCAAGTGTTCTCCTGACACACCATGGACAACACCAAGTAAACGAACAGTTTCTTGATCTTGTGTAGTTATCTGGTAAGACTTAAATAAATATTCTTTTGCTTTTGGGATGTTGTTTTTTTGTTGACCATAATATTTTCCAGCATCTCTGTAGGCGACCGCGAGATTTTTTGTTGCTTCTGAATAACTAGGGTCCAATTGCAGAGCCAAGCTATAAGATTGAATTGCTTGATCAAATTGGGAGAGATAGAACTGACAGTTTCCTTTCAGTAAGTATGCATTTTTATAATTGGGGTGAATGGTAGTAGCTTTATTTAAATAAGTAATTGCTTCATTGAGCATTTTAGTGCGCTCATTACTTTCTGGAGCTGAAGCATATTTAGTTTGAATAGCTCCTCCTGCTGCATTGAGAATTTTTGCACTATTTGTAGAAGTGTTTACATCTGTTGTGAAGAGAGTAAAATCATCTTTCCAAATAGTATTTCTGGTAAATGTTTTTGCACTGTAGAGGAGTAATACAAAAGCGACAAATGAAATTATAAGCTTTGGATTGTATTTGCTTGTGAGTTTTTGAATTCCATATGCAAGAACGATTGCAAAGCCCAGCGAAGGCATAAAAGTAAATCGTTCACTCATATTGGTACCTATAGGAAATACGATGTTGGAGACAATTGAAATTGTTGCAAAGTAGAACAGAATTCCAAAAGAAACAATAGACCTTTTTTTAAGTCCTTTTAACGCGACAAAAATCAAACCTAGGTGAATAAGAACACTTGAAATCACTTTCCAATCAGCAAGAGAAAGTATACCTATTTGCCTAGGATAATAATCATGCGTAAGTTGAATGGGTACAAAAAGAAGTTGTAGATATTTTCCTAGAACAAATAGTATGCTTGAAAATTTTTCAATTAAACTAAATGGCTTATATACACCGTTCTCAATTTTAATAAATGGATTGTTCATCAATTCACCACTTACGCTTCCCATATCAAAACCTAAAATAGAAGTTCGAATGATCATGAAAAGAATTGCGGACGCGAATAGAGGAAGTGAAAGTTTAAGACTTTCAAATAAGCTTTTTTTTCTAAAAAAATACAACATTAAAGGTGCAGCAGCTAAAAATGTAATTGCATTTTCTTTCGCCATTAAACCCAGAAAAAAACAAACTGATGAAATTATAAAGTAGGATTTGGTTTTACTGTCAATACCTTTAATTAAAAAGTAAATTGCGGAGATTGAACCTAACATACTGAGAATTTCATCTCGCCCCTTTATGTTAGCAACAACCTCTGTATGTATTGGATGCGCAATGTAAATAGCTGTGGCTAGCCCTGCAAATAATAACTTATTCTCTAGTTTTTTATTTTTCAGGAATAGTAATTCCAAAAGAAGGAATATGCAGATGCATAAAAAACTATAGATTAAGACATTCATCAAATGTCCTATAAAGGGTCTTTCGCCAAAGATTTGCCATCCTGTTGCAAACATGACTAAAGAGAGGGGTCTATATCTACCACCAGTCACTAAACCTTCTTTGGCTTCCTTAAAAAATCCGTGAAATGTGTCCTTAGTCAGAATATCTGGAATTCCTGAAATTCCGTCTTTTACAAAGATGTTATCATATATGACTATGGCATCGTCTTGGGTATAATTATGTGAAAGCGTATTTGCGTAGAGAAGGAATGCAAAAATGGCAAGAGAAAAGAGAACGTGATTCCTATTAAGCGCAAAGGTCTTTTTTGTAGTATGTGCTTTCTTTTTCGACAAAATCTATTAATAATAAGTACTTTAAATATTAAAAATAATCATTATATATAAATTACGAGAATATTCGTCCGTCTAATGTTCAAACAAGTCAAGAAGACCTGAATAAATCAATAAAAAGAACATTTTAGCTTACATTTGCTATGCGTATTTAAAGATATGGAGGAAATTGCTTTCGAACCAAAGAAAAAGAGAAAATGGCTCAAATGGCTAGTGTATGGTCTATGGCTTGCAGTACTTTTGGGTTTGATATTCAGCTTTTTCACCTTCTTTACCTTGGCAAATGGTGATTTACCTAGTTTCGAAGATTTAGAAAATCCAAAATATGACCTAGCATCTATTGTATATGATGCTAAGGGTGTGCCATTTGGTAAATATTATGTTGAAAATAGAGAGGAGATTACATATGAAGAACTCTCCCCGCAAATACCTAATGCTCTTCTTTCAACAGAAGACATTCGTTTCTTTGATCATTCTGGAATTGACACAAGAGCGCTGTTTAGGGTAGGAATAAAAACTGTCTTGCTTCAAGATGAAGATTCTGGTGGTGGAAGTACAATTACCCAACAATTATCCAAGCTTTTATATAGAAGACCTAATTTACAAGGAAAAGGGGCATTTGCCAGGTTTGTAGAATTGGTAAATGTGAAACTGAAAGAGTGGATCACTGCGGTCAAATTGGAAAAAAGTTATACCAAAGAAGAGATCATGTCCATGTATCTCAATAAGTTTGAATTTATTAATGGAGCGCATGGTATTCAAGCTGCGGCCCAAACTTATTTTAATAAAAATCAGGACGAACTAAAAGATGCTGAAATTGCTGTATTGATAGGCATGCTTAAAAATCCAAGTTTGTACAACCCTAAACGATTTCCAGAAAAATCACAAAAGCGGAGGGACATCGTCTTAAAGCAAATGTTGAAATATGACAAAATTACAGAAGAGTCATATGATACACTTGTTGCAAAGACGCTTGATATGACAAATTTTAAACGAACCACACATAGTGAGGGGCCAGCTCCTTATTTTAGATCAGAATTGACAAAGTGGTTACGTAAAATTTTAGAAAAGGAGGAACTGAGAAAACCGGACGGTAGCGAATATAATATTTACACAGATGGACTTAAAATAAGTACTACCATAGATTTAGTTTACCAAAAACATGCAGAGCAGGCTGTGAAAGAACACATGAAGTGGAACCAAGAGCGCTATTGGAGAGTTTGGTCAAGAGGCATGAATCCTTGGACTTACGAAGCGGATAGTTTGCAGCTTGTTATTCGTTCCAGAGTTTTGGAACGTAAAATGAAAGAAACAGAGCGCTATTTGGGAATGCACAATGCACATCTAGGAGATATAAAAACAAAATTGCAAAAAGAAATTGGTGATGTTTCTTTAAGTGAAAACATGATAAAAATCCTGATCGACATTAAAAAGAAGAGGACATCACTCAAGACAGAGGTAAGGAATAAAAACATAAAAACTGAAGACCAAGGAATATATAAAGATATAATAGCCTCTCCTTTGTTTGATGAATTGATAGGAAACTATGAAAATCTCCAGAAGGATTATAAAGAGACTTTTAAAAAGAAAATCTCTATGATGGTTTTTGATTATGCTGAGGGTGGGGAAAAGGAAGTGGAGATGAGTCCAAGAGATTCAGTACGGTATCATAATCAAATACTGCAAGCAGGAATGATGTCTGTGAATCCGCATACTGGTCATATAAAAGCATGGGTAGGAGGCGTAGACCACAAGTACTTTAAATATGATCATGTAAATTCTAGGAGACAAGTAGGTTCTACAATTAAACCTTTTGTGTATACATCAGCAATCGCTTTTCAGGGAATATCTCCCTGTCAGGAGTATGAGGATGTGCAATATAGTATAGCACCAGGCGATGCAAATTTTGATGTAAATGAACAGTGGTCTCCTAACAATGCAAATGAGGAGTTTACAGGAAATAGCTATAATTTATTCCAGGGACTATTGTACTCAAAGAATTCTATAACAGTCCGTCTTGTTAAAGAGATGGGCAATGTAGAATTAATAAGAGACCTACTTGCAGCTGTTGGAATTGACAAGGATAAGCCGCTTTCTAATGGTACAAAAATGGTCCCTAACGTTCCTGCAATCTGCCTTGGCGCTATGGATTTACCAGTTTATGATATGGTAGGTGCTTATACAACATTTGCAAATGAAGGTGAATACACACAACCAATCTTTGTTTCAAGTATTGAGGATAAGAATGGTAAAGTGCTTTATACAGGAATACCAAAACGGAATAAAGCTATTAACCCTATATACAATCATGTTATTCTGGATATGCTTCGTAATAATGTGGGGGGGAGTTATGGAATGGGCCTTAAAACAGAAATAGGTGGTAAGACAGGAACTACGAATGATTATGCTGATGGATGGTTTATGGGTGTTAGTCCAGAATTAGTTACCGGAGTATGGGTAGGAGGAGAAGACAAATGGATTCGGTTTCTTACTTTAAATGATGGCCAAGGATATGTTATGGCCAGACCCATTTTTGAGAAATATATGCGTGCGATAGAAAACGATGAAGAATGTGATCATAATTCTGATAGAGAATTTGCTGTTCCACCTCCGGAATTTTTCTCACTCATTGATTGCGCAAAATATAAACAGATAGAGCCTGAAGACGAAAGAGCGCAAACCTTGGAAGAAAAGACAAGACGAGATGAGTTTGACGAAGAGGAGGAAGAAGAGGAAGAACAAGAAGAGGAAGAACAAGAAGAGGAGGAGCAGGAGGAGGAAGAAGGTGAGGAAGAAGAAGGTGAGGGTGAAGGAAAATAGGAAATAGGAAAACTTAAAACTTAAAACTACAAAATATGAAAGCACACACTGCAAGTTCAATTAATGCCTATACTCTCATTATTATGGGGATTTGGGGTTATGTAGCCACAAAGGCACCCACTTCCTTTATTCCTGTTGTTTTTGGAATACTCTTACTCACCATGAATAATGGTATACGATTAGACAACAAGGTGCAGTCGCACATTGCAGTCTTATTAACTTTGCTTGTTGGCTTTGCACTGATGAAGCCATTAAGAGGAAATATTGCAGAAGGAGATACAATGGGAATCGTGAGAGTGGGAGCAATGATACTGACCTCAGTACTTGCAATGGTCTTTTTTATTAAGAGTTTTATGACAGCCAGAAAAACTAAGAAAGTAACTTAAGCTCCTTATTGATTCTTAATTTTAATAAAAGGAATAGACTCTCGGCTTTTGTCTGCGTATACAATATTTAAAAAATAGTATCCGCTATCTAAATCATGTGTAATTATTTCTTGTCTCTGTTCACGATTATTAATTCGTGAAACGGATTGCCCCTGTGTATTAATTATAGAGATATATTTAATTTCTTTTGTAGATAAAAGTTGAAGATTATCAGCTGAAGGATTAGGGAAGACTTCTGCGAAAGAAGAATGATTTAGATCTTCAACATCTGTAACTCCTTCTTCTATTTCTAAGTTATCTAACAAGAAAACATCATATTCAAAAAAATCTGGATTTGAAGGTAGAGTGCCCGACCAATTAAAAAATTGGAGAATTATATTTCCATTAAAATTGTTTTCAAGATTGTAAGAGAAAGAATATTTCTCTCCTTCTTCCAAATCATAAATTAATTCTTCATCAAACTGATTTTCTCCGTTTATAAATACTTTCATGACGCTATTTTCAAAAAGATCTTGATACTGAAATGAATCATTTCTGAATTGTATCAAATCAAATTTTAGCATGGAGGAGGAGTAACCTTCTAGATTTACACACATGGAAAGCTGAGCTGTTTTTCCTGTTCTTGAAAGACCGCCAATAAAATACTCCGTAGGGTCCATACAAAAACCAACATCTGGATTTTCATAATATGCAGACGCAGCAAAATAAGATTCTCCTAAATATTCAACAGGTTCAGTTATGAGTGTTCGCTTATCGTATTTGAGTTGGTTTGTGGGATTGATTTCAGTAGTAAACGTATTTAAATATTCGGATTTTACAGTTTCCTGAGCTTTAATAAAATTCAACGTAGTCATATTATTATTTGGGTCTACGTCACCATCCATTTCTACGAGGACATCTAAGTCTTCACCTGAAAGAAGATTGTAATCTAATTCTAAACTAAAACTTGTAAAAGATCCTTGCGCTA
Organism: uncultured Saprospiraceae bacterium; assembly: GCA_937967615.1. Classification (GTDB taxonomy): domain Bacteria; phylum Bacteroidota; class Bacteroidia; order Chitinophagales; family Saprospiraceae; genus CALCMJ01. Next base: position 15,469 of record CALCMJ010000035.1, on the reverse strand, counting down.
TTTCAAGAAACGTGTCATAAGTCTCTTGAAAAATTAGTACTCCTAAATCATATACATATACCGTGTAGTCTGTTTGATTAGGAATAGCTAAACAGCTGGTGTTATTCAGACGCACAACATACGTTAAACCCTGATCATCTTGACATGCTGTAGATTTGTAAGTAGCGGTAATTCTCACATCAGGTTCTGTTATTTTTGAATTTTGTAAAACAACAACAACAGATGGCAAACATTCAACCTGATTCTGATCAAATTCTATTGAGGCAAAGAGATTTCTTTTTCCATCAAAGTCAATAGTAACAATATCATTAATGGGAAAAACTAGTGTATCGCCAGCAGGTATGTCTTTGTCAATAGGTAGATAAAAACTATTCGCCCCAATTGCCAATTTTAATTCAGCAAATAAATTTGCTGTGTAATCTTTTGTACCTGTGTTAATAATGAGAACTGTGTCTTGGTAGAACGCACCATCCTCACAAAAGAAATTTACCGTTGACTGAAAGTCATTGTCAAAGTCTACGATAAGAGAAATACCTGAAATTACGGTTACACCTTCTTTCACACCCACTGCATTCCATGCATCACGAACAATAGCTATTTCTGCTGCACCTTCTCCAAAAAGATCTTCCGTTGCCTGAAGGCTGGCTAAATAATATTCATAATAGCGTGAGTTTTCAGTGAGATATGAACTCATAGTGCTAAACACAATTTCCATCGCAGTTTCTATTCCAAGTGCGGGGATCGAATATGTTTCTCCTATTTCATTTACCCCAGAACCTCCTTGCGCGAGCAAATAGAACCAGTAATTTCCTACTCCAGCATTGTAATGTATTGTCCCACAATTAAACCAATACTCTCCTTGGTAAAACTTAGGATCATTAAACTCATGCGGATCTGACATATTTCTAAATGGGAACGCAAAGGGTGTATTCAAAAACGTTTGGCCTAAATACCACGTAAAATTATCAGGATCTTCGTAATACTCAAGACACTTTCCTAGTACATCGCATATGCTTTCATTTATGGCTCCAGATTCTGAGAATGGAATAAGACCAGCTGTCTCTTCTATAATACCATGTGTAAATTCATGACCTACAACATCAAGCGAGGTAAGTGGATTATGATGACAATCTCCATTTCCAAAAACTGCATTTTCACCGTTCCATTGCGCGTTTACAAAATCAGAACCTCCTAAAATTTCTACAATTGGGTTCATAGACTTTCCATTATTATCAAGGCCTTCCCAATTGAGTTTATTGACTAGCATATCCCAGAATTTCTGCGTTCCCCAGTGCACGTCAATAGCAGAAGTGCCATGTTCTGTGTCCGTGTAATCCCAATAATTATCTTCGTCTTCAAGTTCTTGAGATGAACCACTGGCATCTGTTAAGGTTGTAATTCCATCACCCCGAGTAGGGTCATGTAACATGTATTGTCCTGGCCCTATAGAATCAGTGATAAAACTTTTCTCACCATAATAGCTCGTCAGTCCTTTTCCTTCTACGCCTATATCAAATATCTTAGAAAAACTCGTTATGTATCCTCCTGTATGTGCATCAATGATATATTCGTTTTTTGCTGCAGCTTGTTTCGATTCTAATTCAAACACATAAGCAAGTTTATACTCATTAGATGCCTGCGGGTAATTCGTATCAATAATATAGAGACTTGGTTTAGGTGTATTTTCATAGGTTTCAATCTGCATGTGGTGCATTGCAATTTCAATAGCCTTTGCGCCATCTATTCTTGGCGTAGTAGATAACTCTATCTGGGGAAGATAGCTGCCATTGGAGTGTGTGATCTTTCCATTTCGCTCATGTAAGATGTAACTTAATCCATATACAGGAATGTCTTTGTAGTATTGCTTGTAACGGTAGTGTTTTACTTCTCCAGGTATTTCTTTGGTTAATTTAAATTGGGTCAATGTGCTTAATCCCATCTCAGATGCTTTTGTGCTGAAGAAAACATCTTTGTTCAAAAGGCCATTTTCATATTCAGTAAAACTAAATGCTGCTCTTTTTTCAAGATTTGAAGACTGGGATAAACCTACTATTGACAGAAGTAAGATAAAACTAAGAGGTGTTATTTTTTTAAGCATACTGTTTATTAAGGTTCAAGATGTATAAATGGGATTGCTTTTCGGTCATTATCAGAATATTCCAAGTGCAAAATATAATATCCTGACGAGAATGTTGTTAAATCGATTTTAGAATTGAGATCTCTAAGTTCTGCGCTTTTAATTTTTATGCCTTGAGCGTTCATTATTGAATAATTTGTAGCGGTTTTACTCAGTTTTAAATTAAGCGTATTCTCTACTGGATTTGGAAATAGAGTTGCAGATGATTTTAATTCTGAAAGCTCATTGCTTGGGACGAGACCAGTAATTTCTAGATTATCTAACAAGAATACATCACCTTCAAAATATTCTGATTTTATAGTTCTTTCATTTCTATTGTAAAATTGAAATAGTATCTCACCCTTAAAATTATTAGCTAGTGGATAAGTATAGTTATAAATTTCGCCTTCTTCTAAATCGTAAAACAGTTCTTCAAAGAAATCATTTTCAGAAATGAAACTTAGTTTACAGATACTTGTTAATAGGTCTGGATGGGCAGGAACGATATCTCTAAATTGAACTAAGTCAAATTTAAGAGCAGGATTCACAATTTCCTTGAGGTCTAAACATAATTCAATGGATGCCACAAGACCCCCGATACTTGGTTTTTCATAAAAAAAGATTAACGGATCATAACAATATGAATCTAAGTTAAAATCTGATCCCGTAGTGCCATAATACTTCTCGCCGTTGTACTCAACAATATTCGCTGTGCCACTTGTAGAGTAATTTATATTATTAACAATGTCACTGCCGCTGGAAAAACTTGTTAGAAATTGTTGATTATTAAATTGTATTGTTGCATTAAAGGTTCTATCTGCCAAATTATTGGCCTCATTCATATCACCAGATAAATTCAATATGGCTGTTATTTTTCCGGTCCCATCTAATATGTCATTTGTAAAGAGAATATTAGCGCTTAGAGCTTCATAAGGCGTTAAGTCTTGAACTGTTGAAGAGTTAATAGTATAAATGAGTGCATCTTTTTCATCGTAAAATTCAATACTATATTCTGTATTTTTTGGAAGTATTTCGCAGCTTTCATTTCGTAATGAATATTGAAAATGTATTCCGTCTTTCACACAAGTTTTACTTAATATTTTTAAGTCAAGATTTACATCTAAACCTAATTGGGGTGTGTTGTTTATATAAACATTGCTATCATTATTTGATAGCCTTGCATCATCTTCTAATTTTAAATAAGCACTTACAACTTCACCTACAGAATTGGATTCAATGAATAAATAATCTGATAATGTTATACGTAAGGTGTCTCCTTTTAGAATAGGTGCATTTAAGAGGTAGTTGTATTCTCCAGAGGACCAATTTTCAATTTTTATAGAACCATTAAATGATTCTATAAAATCCACTGAGCCCCTATTGATCACTAAGATTTCTAAGTCAACAAAATCATCAACCACACAAGTTAGTATATCAGAAAATTGATTAGAAAACAATTGAATTGCTAAATCTAAACCCATTGTCTGTTCATTATTAATGTTGTAAGAGTCATTAAGTCCTACTGCTTTCCATGCTTCTTGTACAGCTACGAATTCATTAGAATTTTCTCCAAATATATTCTCTGCAACTTCCAAACTATAATAATAATATGCTGGATAGTTTGAATTTTCAGTTAAATATGAAGTTAGGCAAGTAAATACTATATCTAAGGCATTGTCCATTCCAATTCCAGAAACTTCATATGTTTCTCCTAATTCATTCACACCAGTTTTTCCGTCAACTAAAATTTGAAACCAAAGATTACCAATAGAACTATTGGTATGAACACCTGCTCCATCCATCCATCCAAATCCTTTGTAGAATGCGGGATGTCCTAAGTCTAATGGGTTAGCCATATTTCTTATAGGTTCTGCAAATGGACTCGTCGTTATGTCGTCTCCAACAAGCCAAGAAAAGCCATCTTTATCTAAGTGGTATTCAAGAGCCTTGCCCATTACATCTGCAAGACTTTCATTTATAGCTCCTGATTCATTTTGATAGATCAAGTTAGCCGTTTCACTTATAATTCCATGCGTAAATTCGTGCCCTACTATTTCAATTGCCGTAACTGATTCAAAATTGCAGTCACCATCTCCAAAATTTGCAAATGATCCATCCCAGGTCGCATTCACAAGATTTTGTCCTCCATTGGTATGGACTTTTGAGTTCATGGATCTACCCGCATTATCTAATCCATTCCATTCAAATTTTTCATTTAGCATATCATAAAAACCCTGCGTAGCCCAGTGTACATCTATTGCCGCGCTTCCTCTTTTTTGATGGCTTAGATCCCAGAAATTAGATGAGTTATGAATTTCTTCCACGGAACCATCTTGTTCTGTGTATGTCGTTATTCCATTTCCTCGAGTGGAATCGTGTAAACGAAATTTATCAGGAGCTAATGAATCCACCATAAAACTCTTCTCCCCATAGTAAGAGGTTAGTCCTTTGGCTTCCACCGCGATATCAAAAATTGTGCTAAAACTATTTAGATATGCACCGTTTTGCGCGTCAATGATGTATTCCCATTTTTCTGATGAATTTTTAGATACGAGTTCAAAAACATAGACAAGTTTGTAATCATCTGATTTTTTGGGAAAATGTGCATCAATAATGTGAAGCACAGGTTTTGGTGCATTATCATAAGATGAAATCTGCATATGACGCATTGCATTTTTTATAGCAGTGTTTTTATCTATATGAACTTGGGTGGGTAAGTCAAGTTGTGGAAGATAATTGCCATTTGAGTGAATAATCTTGCCGTTTTGCTCATGTAGAATATAACTCATTCCATAGACAGGGACGTTTTTGTAATATTGCTTGTACCTATAATGACGTAAATCACCTATACCAGAAATCGCTTTTTGCAATTTGAATTGAGTTAACTCGCTGAGTCGCATTTTAGATGCATGTACTTTAAAAAAATTGTCTTTGTTTAAATCCAAATCATCGTACTTCTTAAAACTGAAGGATGCCCTTGTCTCTAAATTCTTTGACTGAGATAGACCAACAATTGATATGATAAGAACTAAACTGAGTAGTGAGATTTTCTTAAACAGCATGATACTATCTATTTAGATGAATAAACGGTATCGCTTCTCTATCTCTGTCAGAATATTCTAAATTCAATATATAATACCCTGATGCAAATGTACCAATATCTATTGCGGAGTTAAGTTCCGCTAAATTCCCGCGCTTAATTATAATACCTTGGGCATTTGTGATAGAATATGCAGTTGCTTTTTTTCCTAATTTCAGATGTAATGTTTCCTCTACTGGATTAGGAAATATAGATGCATAGGATTTTTGCTTAGGATCATCATCAGTAGCAACAATACCGCTGATTTCCAAGTTATCCATTAAGATGACATCTCCTTCAAAAAATTCTGAAGCTAAGGCTTTCCCATTTCTGTTAAAAAATTGAAATGATATCTCTCCTCTAAAACCGTTAGGTAAAGGATATGCATAATTATAAAGTTCACCCTCTTCCAGCTCATAAAAAAAATCTTCAAATGTATCGTCTTCACTTTTGATTGTGAGCTTGCAAATGCTTGTTAATAAATCTGGGTAGGTAAGGTCTTGCTCTCTGAATTGTACCAAATCAAATTTAAGAATTGGCCCGGATAAGTCTTCAAGATTGAGGCATAAATCTAGACGAGCATTTACATTGTCCCAGCTTAAGTCTTCATAAAATAAAATGAATGGATCTGAGCAATAATTGTCAGACCCTGATTCAGAACCAGTAGTACTTAAATAACTTTCTCCTTGATATAGTGTAAGCGCATCTGCAGAACTTAATGAGGTAAAGTTTATATGATTTGTTAAATCAGATTCATCAGAAAAACTATTTAAAAATTGTTGCTTATTAGTTTGTGTCGGAGTTGAAATAAATCCAGAACTACTATTATTATCTAAAAACATATCTTCCTCTAATTCAAGGACTGCAGTTATTGGTATATTAGAGCCTATCATTTCTTTATTTAAATGTAAAACATCTGATAAGAATCCAAATTGAGCTATTTCTCTATCAGTAACATAGTTTTCTAGGTGTATGGGAATGTTGTTGTCATCGTAAATTGTAATAAGATAATTACTATTAGATGCTAAGGCAGTACAACTCTCATTGATTATATAATAAGTATATAGCAAATCTTGACTGCTGCAGCTTTCTTCATAACTAAGTAGAAAAAAACTAAGATCGAGTTCTGTCTTATCTGAATTTTCAATATATGCATAAGCGTCATTGTTCAGGCTATTTATATCGTCCTGTAATTTTAATACGACAGAAACACCAACAATATCTTGACCTTCAAAATAAATTATATCAGAAAACGTAATATCCAATGTGTCTCCTACGGCTAATGATGTATCTAAAGGATAAACGAAAACATCTTCATTTGATATATTAATTTCCAATTCTCCATTCATGCTAGGAATGTAGTCTATTGTACCTGTATTAATAACAGAAATTTCTACTGGCAAAAATTCATTTGTTAAACACGTAAATAATTCAATTCCACTATTAGAGAAAACTTGTGCATTTAGATCTAATCCCTCTGACCCCTCTGATCCGTCTGGATCATAGGAATCATTTAACCCTACCGCTTTCCAAGCTTGCTCTACAGAGGCGTACTCTGTGGATCCCGCTCCAAATAAATTCCTAGTTACATCCAAACTGTATACATAATATGAAGCATAATTTGAACTTTCTGTAAGGTAAGAGCTTAGACAAGTAAATGCAATTGTCAATGCTTTATCCATGCCTATGCCGTTCGCATCATAAGCTTCTCCATCTTCATTGATTCCAGTTTTACCATCAACCAATATTTGAAACCACAAATTACCAATTGCACTATTGGTATGGACACCTGCTCCATCTATCCAGTCAATACCCTTATAGAAGGCAGGATGACCAAGTGTGGATGGGTCAGCCATATTTCTTATGGGTTCTGCGAATGGACTTTCAGTAATGTCATCTCCTATGAGCCATGTGAAACCATCTTTGTCTAAATAATATTCCAACGCCTTTCCTAACACATCACTCATGCTTTCATTTATTGCACCAGATTCATCTGAATAAATTAGATTAGCAGTTTCTTGGGTGATCCCATGTGCAAATTCATGCCCAACAATTTCTATAGAAGTTAGAGCTTGAAAATTACAATCTCCGTCACCAAAGTAGGCATACGTCCCATCCCAAAATGCATTTACAAAGTTTAATCCACCAAATGCATGCACGACTGGGTTCATAGATCTTCCTGCATTATCTAAGCCATCCCAAGATAATTTTTCAATTAACATATCATAAAATCCTTGCGTTGCCCAATGTACATCTACGGCTGTATTTCCTCTTTTTTCATCGCTCAAATCCCAATAGTTTACGTCGCTGTGTATTTCTTCAATAAGATCATTTACTTGTGTATATGTTGTTATACCTTTTCCACGAGTAGGATCATGAAGATGAAATTTATTTGGAGCTATTGAATCTACTATAAAAGACTTTTCGCCATAATAGCTAGTCATGCCTTTACTAGGAACTCCTTGATCATGTATAAGAGGGATTTCATGTAAGATCTCTTTTGTCTTTGCATCTATAATAAATTGTTTTTTGTCAAAAGGCTCCAAACTATGAAGCTCTAAAACATATACTATTTTATATTCTTGAGAACTGCGAGGAAATGCCTTATCTATTATTTGTAAACTTATATGGTCAAGATCATCATCATCAGCATATACTTGTGCATCCATTTTGCTTTTTGCAATAGATAATGCTGTAGACGGATCAAAGCTTGCTTGGGTGTCTAAAATTAGATTCTCAAAATATCGCCCATTGGCACTTGATATAATACCATCTTTTTCGTGAAGTATATAACTGTTACCAAAAAATGGAATTCCTTTATATTCTTGTTTGTACCTATAATGTTTATTTCCCTTAAGATCAGTAGTTGTTCCTACTAGGTTAAATTCAGTGTCTGAGTTGGTTCTAAGCTCGGTCTTTTTCTTCTCAAAAAAATTCGTAACACTAAGAGAATTGTCGCTGAAGGATTCAAAAGGTACATCAGAGATTGTCCCGTGATTCTGGGCATTTAAATTTATCGTACAAAATGAAAATGCTAAAAAGATGAATATTAGATCTAGTTTACGCATATCTATTGGTTTAGTATGTAAAAGATACTATAAAATCGAGGAAACAGGGAAATAGATTATAGGAATTGTCTTGTTTAATAATTGGAGGTAAGTAAAAGGTTTAAACTTGTATGTTTTATTCCAAATTTCTTAGATAAATATTCATTTGTACAGCAGCCTTTATACACATATACTCCGTTTCTAATTCCAGAATCATTAAATAAAAGACCTTCTACTGACGCTGCATCACCAGTTTGAACCAACAGGGATGTTAGGATATTACTTATTGCGACTGAGGCAGTCCTTGGAACCTTAGATGCAATGTTGGGAACACAATAATGTATCACATCGTGCTTGACATAGGTGGGTTCATCGTGTGTTGTCATTCTGGATGTTTCAATGCAACCGCCTTGATCAATACTTACATCAATGATGACCGAACCCTGTTTCATTTTGGAGACCATTTCTTCAGTTACGAAAACTGGGGATCTTCCGGTCTTGGAGTGTATTGCACCTATGACTACATCTGCACTCATAAGTTGATAACCCAAATACACAGGATTAAACGAAGAAGTATGTAGCTGTCTTCCAATATTGGATTGAAAACGCATAAGTTTGGATATATCACTGTCAAATACACGCACAGAAGCCCCAAGTCCTAATGCTGTGCGCGTTGCAAATTCACCAACTACACCCGCACCAAGAATAATGACCTTTGCTGGAGGAACACCAGATACTCCACCAAGTAAAATTCCTCTACCTTTATCGCTATACGAAAGTAATTCTGCAGCAGTCAGCATCGCACTCATTCCTGCAATCTCACTCATAATACGCACTATAGGAAAGGTGCCATCTTTGGACTGGAAATATTCCATAGCAATTGCAATAATGCGTTTGGCTTTTAGCTTCTCAATTTTTTCTTTAGTGATCGTAGGAATATGCAGCGGCGTGATTAAGATTTGATTTGCTTTCATCAAATCTATTTCTTCAAAATCAGGAGGAGTAACTTTTACAACTACATCACATTCAAAAATTTCTTTCTGGCCGCTTGCAATTTTTGCACCAGCCTCAGAAAAATCATGGTCTGTAAAATTAGATTTGATTCCTGCTCCTGTCTCTACTTTTATTTCATGTCCGTAGCCTATGAGTGTCCGTATATTATTTGGGACTAAGGCAACTCGGGTTTCACTCAAGGTATGTTCTTTTGGAATTCCAATTGATATAGAGCCCTTTTTCCCTTTTTTTTCAAGAGTTTCTGCTTGGGTCTGAAATTGCCCCTCAGCAAAAAAGTCAGAGAAGGAGTATTTTTTTGAAGGATTACTCATGTGCAGTTAAGGTGATTTTTCTACTTGTGCTATTCAAGATATGAAATTCTAAGCTAAGATACTTCTCTTGGAGCAATGGTATTGCGAGTTCAGGCCATTCTATGATAATGTAATAGCCATTATCTAGATATTCTTCAAATCCAAGGTCTAATAATTCATCAATTGTCTTGATTCTATACAGATCAAAATGATAAACAGTATTAGGGCCTATGCTATATGAATTTACTAATGAAAATGTAGGCGAAGATGCGGTATCCTTTGAACCAAGAAATTGAACGAATTGCTTAGTAAAACTTGTTTTCCCTGAACCTAACTCACCATTCAGAATTATGAGCTTATTGTCGCTGTGATCAAGGATTGCTTGGATCAAAGGACTATATTCTTCTAAACTATTTACCGTAAATTCTTGCAATGGAAACTCTTAGTTGGCAAAAGTAACCATAAGGCTTTAAACTTTAGAGGCTTATGGGCGTTTATTATGTTATAAATAAGCGGTATCTTGGACCTATTATAATATACATTTTGATCTAGTGAAAAAAGACGACAGTTCAGAAGAACGGAAAAAAGATCATATAGACCTTGCCTTTCAATCTACTATCAGCACAGACAGCATTGATAGTCGGTTTTATTATGAACCACTCCTATCGGGGCATACAAAATCAAATCAATTAAGTAGGACCTTAGGAAAGGACAAAATGGATCATCCAATATGGGTTTCTAGTATGACGGGAGGTACTGAGAAGGCATCTAGGATAAATGAAAATTTAGCAAGGGCTTGTAAAGAGTTTGGTCTAGGAATGGGCTTGGGATCTTGTAGGCCCTTATTAGAGTCAGATGAGCGGTTGAAGGATTTTGCAGTGCGGAAGTATATTGGAGATCAAGCTTTATATGCAAATATAGGCATCGCTCAAATTGAAGATTTGTATCGTGCAAATAAAATCAATTTACTCAGTGAGCTTGTGAAAAAATTGGAGGCAAATGGACTTATCATTCATGTAAACCCTCTGCAAGAATGGATGCAACCAGAAGGCGATAGGTACCTTTCTGCACCCATTGTTCTTATTAAGAAATTGATTGATGATTTAAACATCCCATTAATAGTAAAAGAAGTAGGTCAAGGGATGGGCAAAGCATCAATTAAGGCACTTTTAGAACTGCCATTAGTGGCGCTTGACTTTGGTGCACATGGCGGAACAAATTTTTCTAAATTAGAATTGTTGAGAGGGAGCGAAGAGAGGAAATCTTGGTTTGAGAAGGTGGTTAATTTAGGACACGGCGCTGATGAAATGCTTAGTTGGGCAAATGAAATAAAATCTTCTCAGAAAGTACTGTGCGATACAATAATTGTATCAGGAGGAGTTAAAGATTTTTTAGATGGTTATTACTTTATTGAGAAGTCTGACTACAATACAATTTATGGACAAGCATCTGGTTTTTTGAAATACGCACTGGGAGACTATGAAGAATTACAAGAATATGTAAGTATGCAAATAGAAGGTTTGCATATGGCTTCTGCTTTTTTAAAAATTAGGGATTAGTGGAAGACAATAAAAAGATAAAGGGCTTTTCAAAACTCTCTAAAAGAGGTAAGATAAAATGGATAGTTGAAAACTTTTTCAAAGACCCTGAGAATGTAACTCGGGAAATGCTAAGTTATTGGCATAGCAATGAAGACCAACAAAAAATTCTTGATGGGTTTAGTGAGAATACGATAAGTAATTTCCCTATGCCCTATGGTGTTGCTCCAAACTTTGAAATCAATGGCAAGACTTACTGCGTTCCCATGGTGATAGAAGAGAGTTCAGTTGTTGCTGCAGCCTCAAGTGCTGCAAAGTACTGGATGAGTAGGGGAGGATTTAAAACTGAGATCATATCTACCACAAAGCTTGGGCAGGTTTCTTTTAAGTGGTCAGGACCTGGAGAGGCGCTTAAAGCAAATTTCCCCAGGATAAAAGAGAAACTGATAAAGGAATGTAAGCACATTACTGCAAACATGGAAAAGAGAGGAGGAGGGATTTTGGATATAGAACTTATAGATTTGAGCGATAAGGAAAAGGATCTATTCCAATTAAAATGTTCTTTTGAAACCTGTGATTCTATGGGTGCAAATTTTATTAATTCGTGTTTGGAGCAGTTTGCAAATTCACTTTCATCTTTTGTGTCAAATGAAAAATCGTTAAAAGATGGAAAGCTGAATGTGATCATGTGCATTTTATCTAACTACACCCCAGATTGTATTGTCAGAGCAACTGTAGAATGTAAAATTGAAGACTTAAGTGAATTTCCTGGAGGGATGTCTGCAGACGTTTTTGCAGGACGATTTAAAGATGCTGTGACGATTGCGCACCTAGACGAGTATAGAGCGGCAACCCATAACAAAGGCATATTCAATGGAGTAGACGCTGTTGTTTTGGCCACAGGAAATGATTTCAGAGCGATTGAAGCTTGTGGACATACCTATGCAGCAAGAAACGGTAGTTATACAAGTTTGAGTTATTGTACTATTGATGATGGAGTATTTAAATTTTGGTTGGATCTTCCATTAGCAGTAGGTACGGTAGGTGGACTTACGTCTTTGCATCCTATGGCAAAGCGAAGTTTAGAATTACTGGGTAATCCTAATTCTCAGGAGCTAATGGAAATAATTGCAGCGACTGGCTTAGCACAAAACTTTGCAGCATTGCGATCATTAGTGACTACAGGTATTCAAAAAGGGCATATGAAAATGCACTTGCAAAATATTCTTGTGAGTTTGAATGCTACAGAAAAAGAAATCCATAAAGCAGCTGAATATTTCAAAGAAAAAGTTGTCAGCTTTTCTGCCGTAAGAGAATTCCTCGAGAAACTAAGATCGGGAAAACAAATAATCGCATAATGGAATTGTTTAAAGAAATCTTGAGCTTTCTCAAGAATCCAAGAAGGGATATCCGCAGTGAAAAACCTGCTTCTGAAAACCTTAAAGATATCTTTCTCATTTTCATTTGCACATTTATAACTGTGATTGGTTTAGTTGCACCTATTATGTTCTCTGTCTTGGATATGGAAAACATTCCAAATAAGTTACAAGATCTAAGTGAAAACATTTCTCAGCTTCAATTTTTCTTACTAGGAGTAGTAGTTGCACCCTTAGCAGAAGAATTTATTTTTAGGTTTCCTTTGAAATATCGCAAGGGAGTTCTTATTCTCATTTTGGCTTTTTTATCCGCACTTCTGTTTTATTTGGCAAGCAAAATGTTTAGTGAGAATCATGCTATTATTCTAGGACTTTCTTTGTTCTTACCTTATACAATTCTGCTTTTGATTAATGAATCTCCATTGTCAGAGCTAGGCTTAAAAAAACTATTTCCATTTGTCTTTTATATAACCGCAGCCTTGTTTGGCTTTGCCCATGTAAGTAATTATGCGCTGGATCCTTCCTTGTGGTATATGACTCCCATATTAGTTATGCCGCAGTTGCTTTTGGGCCTGATGCTTGGCTTCGTAAGGTTGAAGTATGGACTATGGGCATCTATTCTAATGCATGCAATGAACAACTTTATTCCTTTCATGGCTATGGTATTTGCACCTGAAATCTAATCTAATTTCTTTTCTAATAATCCAACTCAAAGACTGACAAAAAGACAGTATATTTCAACGTATACTGCCAAATGGGCATAAGTATATCAATTTTACTGACGGATTTTCCTGGAATTTGGGATGGTACAGCAATTGATGATTCTATGTCGTACGTTTTTCAAAAACTTAAAATTTATACGATTATGAATTCATGTAACACAACTGAACAAACAAAAAGACAGGGCAGGAGAGGAAATAGAAGAAGACAAGCGTTTATTCCGCACTTCGGAAATATTGTAAATGAAATACTGCACACTCCATTGTCAGCGGTCTTAACAGATTCTCCTGAGACATTGACTAGGCCTGCAAGTAATATTAGAGAAGAAGAGAATGCTATTATTATTGAGTTAGCAATTCCAGGGTTTTCAAAATCAGAAGTCAATCTGGCGATCGAAAAAGATTTGCTTACTATTTCTGCAAACAGAAAAGAAGATTCTGAATTGAAATTTAAACTCAGAGAGTTTAATTATAACAATTTCAAAAGATCATTTAGACTCTCTGAAAAGCTAAGCCAAGAGTCCATTGTTGCAGAATTCAAGAACGGCATTCTTCTGATTACACTTGCAAAGAAAGAAGAGGAACCAGCAAAGACCATTGAAATCAAATAATTATTTTATCAATTAAATATCAATTACAATGAACAGAAATTCATTATTACCTATAGACAGTTTTATAGATGAACTATTTGGAAAAAGTATTTCAGATTTTATAGGATCTGATTTAACATTTAATCAGCCATCTGTAAATATTATTGAGGCAGATGATTTGTTTAAGATCCAGTTAGCAGCTCCAGGTCTTGAGAAGACAGATTTTCAAATCTCCATTGACAAAGGTGCTATCCATATTTCATCCGCTAAGAAGGAAGATGAGAAGACGGAGTCTGGAAAATATACTAGACGAGAGTTTTCTTATAAGAGCTTCAAGAGAAGATTTAAACTTCCAGAAAATATTGATGAGGACACTGTGCAGGCAAGATACGAGAATGGAGTTTTGGAGATTGACCTTAGCAAAAAACAAAAAGTAGACAGCGTCAAGACTATTGAGATTGGGTAATTTGGCTAAGTACAATTAGACACATAAATACTCAGAGGCTACCTTTTTAGGTGGCCTTTTTTTATGAGTAGTGAAAGGCTTAATTAAATAGTGATTCTATCAGATCAGTGACTTTCTTCATTGAAACAAGTTCAATATTTACTTTCATGTTATTTACCCCTTTTAAATTATTATGTGGAATGAAGATTTTTTCAAATCCTAATCTATCGGCTTCTTGAATTCTAGCTTCAATTCTATTGACGGATCGTATTTCACCAGAAAGCCCTACTTCGCCCGCAAAAGCAAAAGTATTTTTTATGGAAATATTGTGATAGGACGACAAGATAGAGGCAGTGATAGCAAGATCAATTGCTGGGTCTACTATTTTAATTCCACCCGCTAAATTTAAAAATACATCTTGATTTGCAAGACCGAGACCGCAGCGTTTTTCTAAAACTGCGAGAAGCATATTTAGCCTCCTTCCATCAAAGCCTGTTGTAGACCTTTGTGGTGTTCCATAAACTGCTGTACTTACAAGCGCCTGTGTTTCAATTAAGAGAGGTCTTGCACCTTCTACAGTAGCTGCAACAGCACTTCCACTCAGTTCTTCTGAACTTTGAGAGAGAAGCAATTCAGAAGGATTTTCAACTTCTCTCAAACCCTTTGCATGCATTTCATAGATACCAAGTTCGTCCGTAGAACCAAACCTATTTTTTACACTACGAAGTATTCTATAGGTATAATGCTGATCCCCTTCAAATTGTAAAACTACGTCTACAATGTGTTCTAATAATTTGGGACCTGCTATTGTTCCTTCTTTAGTGATATGGCCTATGATAAAAATTGGGATACTGTTCTCTTTTGCTATGCGGAGAAATCTTCCTGTGCATTCTCTAATCTGACTTACACTGCCAGTCGTAGATTCTATGGAAGGCGAATACATTGTTTGAATAGAATCCACAATGATCATGTCTGGCCCTATTTCTTCTATTTGTTTTTCAATGTTCAGAACATTGGTTTCTGATAAAAGAAAGCATTCTTCATTTTTGATGCCTATACGTTCCGAGCGTAATTTAATTTGTTGAATACTTTCTTCTCCTGAAATATAAAGCACCTTAGCGTCAACTTTTATGGCTGACTGAAGTAGGAGGGTAGATTTACCTATTCCGGGTTCACCACCCAATAAAATTAATGATCCCTTCACAATTCCTCCGCCAAGGACTCTATCCATTTCGTTGTCTCCAGAGCTTATCTT
>CALCMJ010000034.1 GCA_937967615.1 uncultured Saprospiraceae bacterium | reverse complement strand
ATACATAGTTTCACCTTCGTGATTCGTAGTTTTGTAACTACGAATGAATATCCATACTGTCTATGAAAGAATAGTAGCGTCTAGATACAATCTACACGCTACTAAAATGTAAGCGCATCGATGCAACATGCTACCCGTGATTCGTAGTTTTTAACTACGAATGATTATTAATACAGACTATGACAGGATACAATAATGTTGATACATACTACACGGCACATAAATCTAAATACCAACTTAGTGTTTTCATTACTCCAATACACTTAAATCGTAACAACGAAGTATAATTTTCTTTTGAACTTAATAAGCACTGTCGTCACTCGTAATTTTATAACTACGAATGAATATTAGTAATTAGCTTAAAGAATATATATATATATTCCTTAATCAGTTAGCTCAAACAATTCAAACCACGAAACCAGCACAGCGGATGCCTACCTACCTGCGTAAGCAGGTAGGTAGGTCATGAAACCCGTGACACTCCATGTCACTCCCCCTGCAAAGCCTCAATATCATTATTTACCGTCAATATCAACACACAAGTCGCCGTACAAAACACAGGGCTAGTAATGCAATGGTGCCCATTCCAACTCCCATCATTATTTTGAATGTTCAAAAGATTTGCAGACACATCATTGTACCACTTAGTCCAATCATTGTCTTTATTTACGATCAAGGATTCTCCCGTTTGCAAGAAACTGAGAAATTCCTCACCGCCGTTATTTCCGAAACCATTGAGTACCTCTTTTTCTTGAGCTTTTACCTTAGCCGATTGGTAAACCTTATCTGCAGTTTCATAAACTAAGGCCTCATCCTCAGCAATGCCCGCCCGTTTAAAATTTTCTAATATCATATATTCATTATCAATCTTTCCTTCTTCTTTTGCTTTCTTAATAATCTTCCTTGCCTCTCTGGATTTTTTTGCATTAGCACGCACAGAACCTGATACCGAGTATAACATGATACCAGCACCATCCTTTGTTTCTACTTTTGATGAAGCGGCGTCGTAATTGTTCGTCTGATAATTTCTTGCTATTTCTAATTTGTTTTTGTCAACTGCAGCTCCTTGTGCCGCAGCAATCTCTAGAGCATTTGTAGCATAAGCAGATTGAAGTACACCAGCCCAACCAGCTCCCTTCATGCGACCTTCTTCATCCATGACTGTTTGCACCATATCCACAGATTTATTTATGACATTAAAAACACGATCATAGAGCTTGTCGTTCTTGTCTAATTTTTCCAATAAGTTATTCATGTACTGTAGGCTCAATACCAAGTCAATGTTATCGCCAAGTTTTCTCTGAATCTGCGTGTTTGTAAGATCGGTGATCTTGGAACTGTTTGGATTGGATTCTTCCATTGCCTTGAGTAGAAACTTGGTAGATTTTTTCAGTTGTTCTTTATAATTTCCTTTTTCTAATGTGCTACCAGAACGAAGTAATGCCATAGCAACCATCGCCGTTGTAGCCGGATCTGAAGGCACCTTATGCGGATTCATTACATTCTGTTTAGCATGGGAACCCGCTCCCCATCCACCATCCTGATGCTGCGCTTTTTCTAACCACTCAAGACCTTCAGTTACTGAGGATCCCACTGCGTTTATATTTGCAGTAGTTAAAGTTGTGTCAATATCTATTTCACCCATTAGGGTATTAAAGACACAATTTTTAGAAAGGGGTGGACTGATGATTTTCTTTAAAGTAAGCGTAGAGATTGACAATGTCGCAATTGCTGCAACGCAAGATAGGATTTTCATATTATGTAAATTTTTAGGTTAATAAATCAGCCGAATTTAATCGCCCATATTAAATATACCTATAGGATGAAGATGGGGGAGGGATTACACAAGTATTGTAGTGGTTTATTATATTTTACTTTTCTTAGTAGGATTATCATAATAGCATTTCATCATCTTAGTCAGATGAATTCATTACTTTTTTCCAGCCCACCCGTCAGGTGTGCTGACGGTCCCTTCATTAAATTGACGCCGTAAATTTTGCTGCGCAACATTCAGTCCCACTGTAAAAAAATTAGCTACAAGCATTTTGCCTCCCGCAAAGAATAAAACTCCTCACGGCGTTCGTCAAACAGTTATTCTTTTTTAAGCTACGCTCCTAAAATACTTGCTTAACGCTAAATCCTTTAATGTGGATTTTAATGAAAACACCTAAATTAATATAGATTAAAGATAATGGGCAGAGCCCGACGGTCACAAGTGGGAGCGGGTGCCGGCACTCGAGTTAAGCATTAGACCGTCTTGATTTTTGGTTCTTTGCATCAAGGCAAAGAATAATTGATACTATTGTTTAAAATTATAGTTCTGCCATAGAAGAGATATATTTTAAATAGAACATCAAGCTATGTATTCTTGAGAAAAGAAGATAAATATTTTTTTAATTTAAATTAAAACCCAAAATTAAAACTCATATTAAACGAATGATGCGCCTGCTGCCCCAACAACAAAGGATAGCCAGGAATAGGCAAAAACCTCCTCTGTGGAGAATTCTCATAATTGAAACTATAGCGCAAGGAAATTGCCATGTTCTGAGAAAAATTTGCGTTCATACTAGCAACAAGATTTATAATGTAATCATCCCTTAAATCTTCGCGACCTTCAGGCGAAATTACTGTATCTGAAAAATTCCATGGCATCGCCGTTTTAATAAAGGGCGATAGTTTTATCTTAAACATATGAGTAGGCCTAAATAGAATGCCTGGCCGGAATTCCATTTTCATTTCATGGGTAGCATTAAAGGACTCAGTGACTAAAGTTTCAACGCCATCAATTAAAATTGAATCTGACATAGTTGATTTGTCCAATTCGTAATATGCGCCTACAATAAGTGAGAGACGCAATTTGCTATGTCTCTTCTTTATTACTTTTTTATATCTGCTTCTAGATTTTTCAATTGTCTTGATTTCTCCCTTGCTCAATTGCTTAGGATTATTAATCAGAGCGCATGCATCCTGATAGCACTTGATCAGATTGCCTTCCTCATCAGTTTTGTATATAGGCTGTCTATCCAGTTCTTCAAATGCAGCTATGCCAGGTTCTGAATAGGAGTCTATCCACTTATTAAAAATAAATCCGCCTCCTACCTCGTAACGTTGATCTATTCCTAGATAAGCATTGTTACTTCGGTTGAGAAAAACAAAGGACTCCAAAACTAAACCATCACCAATGTTAGGCGAAGAGTAGTCAAAGGAGATATCAATATTGGATACATTTTCTTGGAATTGATTTGACCTAAAAATTGTTTCAAAATAAACAGAAAAGTCCAAATCAACAGGGTAGTATTCCTTTGTGAAACTTGTCCCTCCATTGACAGTGAAAATATCTGAAAAATCAGTTTGATTGCCGTAAAATCCGAAACGCCCATTTCCCTCCATGCCATTTTCTTTGCGTTCTTCTTTTCTTAAAAACCGAATAAGTTTCCAAAATTCTTCTACTTCGGCTTTATCTTCTTCAGAGAGTGCTGTACTAAGATCCACACTCAATACTTTATCCGCAATACTCTCAATTTGACTAAAACCTGAGGAAACAGAAAATAGGAAAAGGCATAGAATGGCAATGGAGTTTTTGTGGAAGTTGTACATAGATATCAGTTGTCTGCAAGAAAAATAAGCACTTAACATGGTAATTCATAATTATGGGAGGGCATTTAGTAAATTGTTCCTTATAGTTTAGTCCTTAGATAATCAGAAAAGTAAACATCTAATTGTAAAAATGCCGCTCCCATTTACTGATTGTAGCTTATCAATTAGTATTGTGGCATTATGTAATAGTATTTAATCAAAGGAAGCACGGATTTGTTACCAATAGACTGTAATGCATTTACAGACAGAATTTGAGCCAGAATTTTTAGAATTAGTAGAAATGCCAGAATTAATTGATAACATTTCCATTCCTATGTTGTTTGAACTTAACAACCGTTGTTTGAAGTTTTGCAAGCGCTGTTTGAAGTTTGCTTCTTCAAACCTTAAAAACCAGTAACAATTCTCAATAAATTCTGTTAAATAAATATCTTTACAAATTACAACCAAACTATGTATAAACAAGCTGAATTGAATGAACTTGCTGAGGCGCTGAAGCTATCCCCTGAAAACACAGCTCTACGCTTTATGCTTATAAAGAAGCTCCAATTCTACCCAGAATATAAGGAACAGTTAGAATCTAATATTAATACCTTATTGCAGTACAGCCCTAATCATTCTGATGCAAAAGAAATTCTTGCCAAAGTATATTTTGATAAAGGCAAAGTCTCTGCGGCAATAATAATTGCGGAAGAGCTGTTAGGAAGCAATTCACTTAGTCTGGAAGGACAGGTGCTTTTAGCTAAATCTTATCTGGCAGAGAACGATAAGATGAGAGCACGGGAATTATACAAAAGTATTCTAGATCAAGATGAAAATATGTCTGATGAAAATCTGGACAAAGAATTTCGAGTAAAAATA
Organism: uncultured Saprospiraceae bacterium; assembly: GCA_937967615.1. Lineage (GTDB taxonomy): Bacteria > Bacteroidota > Bacteroidia > Chitinophagales > Saprospiraceae > CALCMJ01. Next base: position 14,045 of record CALCMJ010000034.1, on the reverse strand, counting down.
GGAGGACCTTCTGCGGATGATATTATAGAGACATCCATGTTTTTAGAAAAACCAAAAATTAATTTTTCAGACGTTGGAGGACTAGACGATGTAAAAAAGGAAATTGACCTAAAAATTATTAAACCACTCGCGCATGCTGAGCTATATGCACAGTATGGCAAAAAAGTAGGAGGAGGCATTTTATTATTTGGCCCTCCAGGATGTGGAAAAACATATCTGGCGAAAGCAACGGCAGGAGAGATAAAAGCAGGATTTATTAATGTTGGATTGAATGATATCCTTGATATGTACATTGGAAATAGTGAGAAAAATTTACATGAATTTTTTGAAGAAGCGAGGGACAACAAACCCTGTGTTTTGTTTTTTGATGAAATTGATGCGCTAGGAGCAAAGCGTTCTGACATGCGACAGACTGGAGGAAAAAATGTCATCAATCAATTCTTAGCAGAACTAGATGGGATAGAGTCTGATAATGAAGGCGTCCTAATTATTGGAGCAACAAATTCACCCTGGCATATTGATTCAGCATTTAGACGACCAGGAAGGTTTGATCGTATAATTTTTGTGCCACCACCAGACGTTGAAAGTAAAAAAGAGATATTAAAGATTGCTTTGCGAGAAAAGCCTATTGACAATATAGACTATGAAAAAGTTGCTAAAGCAATTCCGAATTATTCTGGGGCAGATATAAACGCTATTGTGGATATAGCTATTGAGAGTAAACTTGTAGAGGCAATGGAAACAGGAACACCTCAACCCATACGTACAAAAGACCTAATTGACGCATCCAAAAAACATAAGGCTTCTACTATTGACTGGTTTACTACGGCAAAAAATTATGCGATGTTCGCTAATCAGTCGGGATTGTATGATAGTATTTTGGAGTATTTGGATAAAAAGTAATTATGATTAGAGAATTACAGCGTGCGGAGGTTTTATTAAATCAGAAACGATATGTAGACGCAGAGAAAATGTTAAGAGGGGTAATTCAAAATTACCCTGAAATTAGTATTACAAAATATTATTTAGCTGTCGCATTATTGGGTCAAAATAGAAACGAGGAGGCAGAAACTATACTACGGATAATTGTTGGAGAAGAGCCAGAAAATGCCTCCTATTTACAGATGCTTGCTGAAGTAGAAATTGATAGGGAAGACTACGATGGCGCAGAAGATAAGATCAAACATCTCTTGAAAATGAATCCTGAAGAGCCTGACTATTATGTCATGCTGAGCAGGATAAAATACTCACAAAGAAATTATGATAAAGCGCTAGACTTTGCAGAAAATGCGCTGCAGCATGATCCAGAGAATCTAGCGGCCTTAAATATTAAAGTTTCAATTTCCTCTTTGTTAGGGAAGAAAGAAGGATTGCAGGAATCCGTTGAAGAGGCCTTACGGCAAGATCCAGAAAACCCATATACGATTGCTAATCATGGAATGACTCTTTTGCATCAAGGCAAGACTGATGAATCACTTAATAGGTTTAAAGAAGCGCTTACCATTGATCCACATAATACCCTAGCAAAACATGGATTAGCAGAGGCAATGAAAAGCAAATTTTGGCCTTACAAGATGTTCTATATGATGGGCATGAAGATGTCTCAGTTGAGTGGTAAGAATATGTGGACAGTCATTATTGGTTCTTACATTCTATTGCGTGTGCTTAGAAGTGTCGCTGATAAAAATCCTAATCTACAACCTTTCTTATACCCAATCGTTTTCTTTATTGCATTCCTTTTTATTTTAACATGGGTGCTGAATCCACTTATGAACCTCTACTTATCAAGAAATGCCTATGGCAGATTATTGTTAGATGAGGATGATCTAAAAACATCAAAACTGGTAGGGATATCTCTAGTGACCTCAGTCATAATGCTTATCCTTTATGTGATTCTTAAGCTACCAATTTTCCTAATCGGTGGTATTTTGTTCTTTTTCTTTATGATACCACTTTCTCACTTCTATAATTCGATGTATTCTGACAAGAATGAGAAGAAAGTACAATGGCTCACTTATGGAATTGTATCCTCAGGGATTCTAGGACTTATACTTATGGCATTCACCGGATCAGAGATTCTTCTTATTGTGAGTGCACTTGGGATTTTTGCTTTTCAGTGGATAATCAATGCGATTATTATTAAACAATCTGCTAGAAGATTTGAATAGGATTACATTGAAATAATGATACATTTGAATACATTTTAAACAACTAAACTTTTCTCCGCATATGTATGTTTACCGAAATATAACTGCAAAGATGATTTTCTCCTTTGCATGGAAGAATTTACTATTCTTTTTAATTTATGGAACTGCTGTAGTTTTTTTATATCATTTTTATCAACATAAAGATGTAAATATCTCCATTCCATTTTCTCCAATTAGTACGATAGGGATCGCAGTTGCATTTTATCTTGGATTCAAAAACAATCAAAGCTATGATCGACTTTGGGAAGCAAGAAAAATATGGGGCGGCATTGTGAATTACAGCAGAACTTGGGGGAATCAAGTTATGAGCTATGTGACGGATCGTCATGTAAAAGAAAATATTTCTGAAGAAGAAATCCGTAGAATTCACCACAGATTAATTTATAGACATATAGCTTGGATAAATGCATTACGTCTTCAATTGCGCGTACCGAGTTCATTTAGCCTGAGTGAAATGCGGAGGTCGAATAAAAAATTCTATTCTGGTAGTCCAGGAGGAGAGGATTGGACCCGTGATGTTGCAAGCTTTTTATCCTGCAATAGTGAGACAGATGTCATTAAAGAAAAAGTCAATACGGCGACGCAGCTCATAAGAATGCAGGGAGAAGATTGCAAAGAACTCTTGTCTCTTGGATTGATTGAAGATTTTAGGCATATGCACCTAATGGATTCATTAGAAGAATTCTATAACCTCCAAGGGAAATGTGAACGTATCAAAAATACACCGCTACCTAGACAATATTCTTTTTTCAGTTCAGTATTTGTTTGGATATTTATTTTACTACTACCTTTTGGTTTAGTGGGCGAATTTTCCACTATGGGTCATGATATTATCTGGTTGACAATTCCATGTTATGTACTGATAGCTTGGATCTTTATTACAATGGAGGTAGTAGGAGATAGTAGCGAGGACCCTTTTGAGAATTTTATAAATGATGTCCCTATGACAGCACTCTGCCGCACGATAGAAATAGATTTAAAAGATATGTTGGGTGAGAAGAACTTACCAGAAAAGTTAAAGCCTGTTGATGGCGTATTAATGTAAGATTGCTTTTTCGTTTACGACCCTTTTCTTTTATTGGATTTCTATAGCCAGTTCGCACGAAAAAAAAAATACTGCTTCTTTCAGAAACAGTATTTTTACTTTAAATTTTAACGATGTAGATTGTAATTTGCAACTACATCGTTGTCAGTAATTTGCAACACCATTGTTGTCAGTAGTTTGCAACAACATTGTTGTCAGTAGTTTGTAACTACATTCGTTGTCAGTAGTTTGTAACTACTGACTAATCAAACAACCCCTCATACCCCTTATCAGCACTACCTCCTCGTGTATGTTTTTCTGCCTGTGGAGCAGATCCAAGATCTAACATATCTTCTGCAGACTCAGCACCTCCTAAGAGTAAGAGAGTAGATTTCTTTTCGTATTCCTCTAACATCTTAAGACCCTTTTCTTCAAATACACCATTTTGTAAATCTATAGAATCCATAAATTCACTAGACATATCCATGAATTGCTCCATCTCACCAACCTTATTCGCCACGTCATCAGCAATGTGCTCTACTGCCTGGTCAAACATCGCACGCTTATCCGGATCGCCCTTGATAATGCTCATCGCAGATTTCATCGCAGAATGAGAAGCACGTATCGCCTTACGCTCTTGCTCCTTTACGCGCACCTGATCCTTTGTATCTTCTAGAAGAATTTCAGAATTGGAATACATCTTTGTCAGCACTCTGTATAGAACTGATATCTTACTATGTAGTGCCGAGTATTTTCCGTTTGTTTCTTTTAGACGAGCAGCCTTTCTACTAGAGAGTATCATCTGCTTTTCATTCCCCATTTGTTTTGCCTTACGGGCAATAGCCATGTTCTTTTCTATGTCAGAATTGTTCGTCTCTACCATTGTCTTCAGCTTACGCATCTGACCCTTGAGTGCGCCTATCTGTTTTCCCATCTTTTTAAGATTGTCCTCCAGATCGCCTATGTAATTTTTCAAGATTCCTATAGGATCTATTGTAACAAAGATGCCTGTGATCTTACGCATTACGCTCTGATACATGTAAGAGACAAGTGCTCTTGTCTTTGGATCTAAGACCATATAAAGGATCACTCCTAATACTGCTAGCCCAGCAACGATACCTACTGTCGATTTTAATAATAAAAGCAAAGAAGCACCAAATTTCAATATTGCCCAGCCCGCTAATGCAGCCGCGCCCAATAAAAATATTGCGCCAGTTTTACCCTCAGGTTTGCTCCAAAATGTTTTTCCTTGAGCCATATTGTTTTCTTTTTCGTATGTACAAAATTATAAATATTTTTCTATCTGCTTTCAAGCTTGAAGGTCCCTATTCACAAATACCGCATTCGTGTTCTCAAATCTCTATACAATTCTAGTGTTTTTTCTCTTGCTGCCTGATCTTTTCTTTGCAAACAGATAGAGTATCAAACCTATAATAACAAGTAGAATAACTAATCCCAATATTGATGTCGTCATACCTATTAAAGCTCCACCAAAATTGAATACAAGCCAAGCCACTAAAACTAAGACAACTATTAAAAATATTACCCCCTTTTTTCCAACAGTCATTTTATAAATATTTCTCTATCAAACTCAGATCAGCAGTAATGTTGTTATTAATAGAACTGTATGCCTTCTCAAATCTATCCTTAGTTTCTGAAATCTTTTGCTTTGCAGACGCCATTGTCTCATCCACTGTATCTATTTTTTCTTGATACACAGCCATCTCACGCTTCATGTCTTCAATCTTTTGCTTGTAAGATTCAATGCGCTTCTTCAACTGTTCAGCTTCCTCCTTCTTTCCATTCACCTTGATCTCCATCTGATTCTTTAAAGCATTTGCAAAAGAAGAACGTTCGCTCTCCAAAGCATTCTGATATTTCCTTGCAGAATTTAATAGCTTATCCTTGGTCATCCCCATGGTGGATGCGGTTGCATAAGCCGATTTAAAGCTAGTTTCTTCATCCATATTCATCTCCTTGAGATTCTGAACAGATTGTTTGAAACTAATAAAATCAAATTCGTTTGAATGTTCAGATTTTAACGCTTTGAGAAGAGTCCGTATAATGTCAACGTCTAGGTCTTTCGATGCTCCAAATAATTCACTTAGGTCTATCTGCATATGATTTATATTACTTATCCATTTATGGATGCATCAAGATAAGGTTTCAAGCCTAATTTATGGGAATAATTCTACAAAAGCTTCAATAAGATAGAGGGAATTTATTCATCAAGCGGTTCTGAGGTATCTCCAAGCTCCAAAATCTCAAGGCTTGAGATTGCGTTACCTGCAATACCTTGGATGGAACTGTGCATATTAATTGTATTGCTAATGACTTTCTCTATCTGTTTTTCCCTGCGCTTCCAGATCCCTGCCATCGCTCTTTTTTCTCTGTCGAGTTCTGTTTTCATTCCTGAAAATCCCTCCACGATTCCATTGACTATTTGCTTGAATTCTTCACTGGAAACATAATTGTACAAGACCTCCTTCTTATCGCCAATATTCTCTTGAGCAGATTTGATGCTATGTACTTTGATGATCATATGTCGTAAGACATGTACTAATCCCGTAAATTCAGCAAAACTGCAAATCCAAACACCATCACGCTGACCATAGCTCTCCATATCCTTAGGCATCGTCTGGGTGATAAGAACTGCAATATCTGCCCCAACCTCACGTTGATCTTCACGCAGTTTTTCTAACCATTCGTTACTAAAGCTTTTTGTGCGCTTACTCTCATATAAGATTTTCCCACAATCCACACGCAATGAATTCATCACAGTATGGATGGTGTCTGCTCCACGTATTCCTTTTGGAACTTCGTTGATAAGATCATTAGGAAAGTTGTGGCGTAAAATCTCTTCAATAGCAAGTTCTAATACCTCGCCTTGCAATTGCATGGAGCCCTGATCCTTTTTGCGTTTTAATTCTTCAATCAGTTTATTCTGATCAGCAAGCATCTTATCTTTTTCTGCTAACTTCATTGATGCCTCTTCCTGAATACGCTTAGATAGAATTTCCTCTTTTTCTACTAGGGCAGTACGCATCTTTTTTTCATACTGCAATTCCAGATCCTTTCCCTGCTCCTCTAACTGACGTTTGATCTTTTCCAGTTCTATCTCTTTATCGCGCATCTCAGATAACTTCTTCCTTTTCTCTTCTAGCTCTTCTTTCTGCGCTTGAAACTTTTGATCGTAATCTTCACGCACCTTGTGTTTGATTTCTTCCTTCTCTTCCTTCAGTGCCTTTTTTAACTTCTCTTTGAATATTTCATTCTCGTTTTCTTTCTTCTTCTTGAATTCTTGCTCACGTTCATCTAAAGCAGAGAGCTTTTCTTTCAATCTTTTTTCAGCATCCTTTTGACGCTCCTGGTATTTTTCCTTTATGCTTTCCTCCAGTTTGGAAGCCAATACATCCTCTACGTCAAACTTATGATCGCAGCTAGGACAGTTGATATTTTTAATTCCTGACATGAAGGCAAATTTATAGTCGATTATACGAAAAACAAAGACAAAGCACAGTGATTTATACGTTTATATTATGAATATAATTCATGTATGCTGATTCAGTGCACGGAGAAACGTTGTTCGTTCGTTGTTTGAAGTTTATCAACTTCAAACCCATATCCGTTGCATGAAGTTTATCAACTTCATACCCATATCCCTAAATCACCGACATCTCATCAGGCGGCAGTCGCATCAAATGCCCTATCGCCTTACTCAGATCCAGCCCCTCATACACGATCTTATAAATAATGTTACTGATAGGCATGCGCAACTTCAGCTCACTAGACAAATCATAAATAATCTTTGCTGTACGTATACCCTCTACTACCTCAGAAGTTTTTAAAATGTCTTCCATTAATTCACCCTGAGCAAACCTGCGCCCAAAGCTGAAGTTTCTAGAATTTATAGAAGTACATGTCGCGATAAGATCACCTATACCTGCTACACCTAAAAATGAACCTATATCTCTGTTTAAGGCCTTACCTAGAAACATGAGTTCACGTAGACCTCTCGTGATTAGGACAGATTGCATGTTTTTGCCATAACCAATGCCGTCTAGCATTCCAGCTCCTAAAGCAATGATGTTTTTAAATGAAGAGGCAAGTTCTATTCCTATGATATCAGAATTTCCAAAAACATAAAACTTCTCACTCGCTAGAAGCTCTTTACCCACTGTGATTACCTCATTAAACTCTGAAGCGATAACTGTTGCCGCTGGTTGCCCTTCAAGGATTTCAGAAGCTAGGTTAGGACCCGCAAGACAGCCTACACGTATCGCTGAAGTCTCTTCTTGGATAACCTCACTCATCGTTTTAATGAGGGTCTTATAATTTTCAAATTCGTTTTTTGGATAATTATATTCCAGACCCTTAGTGGCGTGAATAATAAAATGCTTTGGCGCAATGAACGGCGCTATCTCTCGCATTGAATTTCTAAAGTTTGCTGAAGGTATTACTGGGAATACAACTGTAGATTCTGTAATCGCCTTTTCAATGTCTTTAGTTGCAAGAACATTTTCTGGAAGGGGGATGCCACGCAGACTATGAGTAGAATTTATCTCTTCTACCTGTTCATCTCTTCTGCTTACTAAGAGAACGTCAGTGTTTATTGAAAGCAATTTTGAGACAGCGAGTCCAAAACTGCCACATCCTATGACAGTGACTGCTTGTTTCATTATTTTTTCTTTTTGCCAGACTGTTTTGCTTTTTCTGCTTGCACGGCCTGCTGCTGTTTCATGGCATCCTCAAGCCTTGCCTGGAATCCTGTCTTCGGTTTCTTAGGTTTGGCCTTTTCTTTATTGAGCTCGGCCAGAATCTTATCATTATCAAAGACATATTTCTTCGTGATCACCGTCTGCATAATATTGAAAAGATTACTGAAGAACATGTAACATGTCAGTCCAGATGCATACGTATTAAAGAAACCTAAAAACATCAAAGGCATCAGATACTGCACATACTTCATCGCCGGATTAGCGGACATGTCCATATGCTTTGTATTGTAATAGGTATATATCAATGTACTCACCGCCCATAGAACAGTAAATAAAGAGATATGCGATCCTATGAACTCTGGCATAGTAAACGGTAGGTTAATAAATGCGTCATAAGAAGAAAGATCATTCGCCCATAAAAAACTCTCTTGCCTGAAGGTAATAGATGCAGGAAAAAATCTAAACAAAGCATACCATATTGGCATCTGCAACATCATTGGCCAACATCCACCTAAAGGACTCACACCATATTCACGATACATCTTCATTGACTCCATCTGCTTCTTCTGCGGATCGTCTTTAAACTTTAAACTATTCTTTTCTATCTCCGGTTTCAACGCCTGCATTTTTGCCTGAGAATAGAGCATCTTGTACATAAGAGGGTAGAGCAACATTTTCAAGATAAAAATCAAGACAACAATGACCACACCTTTGGACCCTATCATCCCTGATAAGAAATTAAATGCAGGACGTATTACCCATCTGTTTATAGAACCAAAAATACTCCTACCAAAAGGTATAATTTCTTCAAGTCCATTTCCATAACCGTGAAGCGTTTCAAATTCATTGGGACCCACATACATTTGCATCGCGTAGGGCGTACCATTTTCAACTGGAACATAAGCCGTAGACTCCAGCAGTTTCATGTCATCACTATCTTTGGACATCATCTCCGTGCGCATCTCCGTCCCGTAAAAAGGTTTTGCTTTATCTGCAATCAAACTGGTATTGAAAAACTGATTTACATGAGACACCCATTCCAACTTTTCTCCATCTAACTCTTCTTCATCATCTCCTCTACAATTACAGTAGTCGGAACTTTCATCCTGTTTTTTAAAGTATACAGATGTAAAACTTTTTTCAAAATTTGTGTTCAGTTCTAACTTGTCCAGATAATTTTTCCATCGGAATTTTAATCCTTTAGAGCTTTCAGGCTGGATGCCTATAGTTTGTATATTATAATCAAGAAGATAACTGCTGTCTTTTAGTGTATAGCTTTGTATAAATTGTTTTCCAGTAGGCGTCTGTGCAGTAAAGCTGACTGTATTTCCAGTTTTGCTTACCTGAGAATACATATCCATTGTAGAAATTTCTTTTCCACCAGAAGGAATAAAGTATTCAAATCTATTTTTAGAATCTTCTAATAAAAAGAGGGGCACTTTGCTTTCTTTTCCGTCCTCATCTTTTATCACCTTCATGTGATCTTTGATAAGTGCCTGTTTTATAATCCCACCCTTGTTCGTAAAATCTATTTTTATTTTATCGTTTTCAAGACTTACGATCTCTTCAGTGCCAGATGCAACTTGTGCAAATTCCCCAAAACTATTTTGAAGTTGTAAATTCTTTACGGAATCACTAAGTACTGGAGCGACTACTGACTCTGAGTTGAGATTTTTTATCTCAGGATTTTCTTCAAGTAACGTCGCTTGCTCAATGGAATCTTGAACGCGCTTATATTCTTCTATTTCTTCAGGACTTGGTGCATTGATATACCACCATCCTGTCATGATGAGAAAAAGTAGTAATACTCCGGTGATCTGTGTTTTTTCCATGAATTTAAATAGGTGCGCAAAGGTACAATTTTGTAGTAATTACTGGACATAATCCTCTTTAATCGATGAATAAGGCTTGATTTAAGATATATAGCGCATCTAGGACGCATAATTTCCACAATTCCTAACGATTTCTGCCCTTGTTTGAAGATTGTATCTTCAGACCAATATCGTCCGTTTTATAAAGATTGTATCTTCAGACCTGTATCGTTGTCTGAAATATGTAACATTAAGACTCATATGTCTCTTAGCATATTTTGGGCATCTCCTCCTCCGCCTCCGGCTACAGAGGACCAGGCTAATCCAGGGGTTCCGTCTTGTCTCTGACAAGACCGCGTAAACGCGCCCTTCCTATCCTTGATGCAAGAACCCCCTTATCTGAAGTTTGCAACTCGTTGTCTGAAGTTTGTAACTTTCGTTGTCTGAAGTTTGTAACTTCAGACTATAAAGTTTGCAACTCCAGACCAATACTATCCCATAATTTATTCCTACCTTAATAAGTGCTAAATCCACACAATTGAAAGCTCGCCTTTTGCTCATAGTATTAACCTGCCTGCAGATAAATGCAAATGCAAACTATGAAGCTAATGCGTGTGACGCAATATTAACCCTGCCTCAGGATATTACAATATGCGAACCTGCAAACGTAAACCTCAATGGAAGCATCATTGGTGATTACATTAGTTACGAATGGACAAGTTCCACAGGATATTCCAATAGCTCAAACCTGAACCCTGCTGTTTTTACAAACACAAATACAACATACACTCTTACTGCCTACAGCATTATTGGTGGAAATATCATAATAAACGGTGATTTCGAACTCGGAGACCAAGATTTTACAACTGATTATACTCTAGGTACTATGTCCTGTTATAATGCAGGTTACCTTGATTGCGAAGGTACCTATGGAGTTATTGATGACCCTAGTCTGGGACATAATAACTTTGCAAGTTGTGGCGATCATACATCTGGTAATGGAAATATGATGGTGGTAAACGGTGCGCAAGATTTACAAAATATCTGGTGTCAAGAAATATCAGTAACTGCTGGAACATCTTATGTGTTTTCTGCTTGGGCTGCATCCGTTAATTCTAGTTCGCCCGCTATTCTTCAGTTTTCTATTGATGGACTCCTGCTAGGTGAAAACTTTTTCCTTACATCTGCACTATGCCAATGGGAAGAATTTAATGAAGTGTGGACAGCAACAGCATCGGGTACAATAACATTATGCGTGACAAACCAAAATACTGCAACTGGAGGAAATGATTTTGCGATAGATGATATTTTCTTTGGTGAAGTCTGTGAGGAGGATGATAGCTTTGAGGTAACACTGGTAGAATTCGAAATTGATGCTGATGTATCAGATCTACTTACGTGTGAACTGCAAGAAGTTTCAATAGAAGTAACTGTGGATCCTATTGGAAATTATATGTTCGATTGGTCTACGGCCGACGGAAACATCACCAGCAACTCTACTGGACATATTATTTTAGTAGACCAAGCAGGAACTTACACGATAATCGTATCTGACGATAATGGATGCTCTGAAACATTGACCATCATGGTAGATGAAAGATTGGATCTTCCAGTTATAAATATCATTGGAGAGTTTGAACTAGACTGTGATAATCCTACTGTAGAGTTTGAAGCAATCGTGGGGGCAACGGACCCTGAGATATTTTGGTACAATGATGATAACGAACTTGTGGGGACTGATTTTATATTAAGCACAAATACTGCAGGAATATACACAGCCATCGTAACAGATCTTGAGAACGGCTGTATCTCTAGCCTGACTTGGGAAGTAGTAAATTCTAGTTCGTCTCCCCTGACAACATTGTTTACAGACTTAGAATTGGGTTGCCTGAACGATTCTATTTTTATATTTTCTGAGAGTAGTGAGGAGGTGAGTATTTACCAATGGACACTCTCTGATGGGACTGTAGTTTCTTCTGCTGATTTAGATTCTATTCTTATTGATTCTGTTGGAATTTACAGTTTAGAAGCCTTTCATCCCAATGGTTGTATTTCTCAGGCAGATATCATTGTGGAAGCAAGCTACTCAACAGTGGATGCTGATATTATTTTGCCAATAATAAATTGTACACAAGATTCCTTTCAGTTGTTCTTAGAAAATTCAGATGCTGTTGTAAATATTGAATGGACAAGCACTGATGGATATTTTTCTGACAGTGACACGGCGTATGTTGTGGATGCTAATGTTTATTTTTTAGAAATGCTAGATACCTTAGGTTGTGTAAGTTTGGATACAATAGAATTACAAAGTGATCTTGCTCCTCCTTTGGTAGAATTGCAAGATGCAGTTCTTACCTGCCAGTTAAACAGTGTAGACTTAGAACCTGTTTTTGTAAGCGATGTTGTTTCTGCAGTATGGACAAATGCAATGGGCGTTGTCATTCCTGGTGATAGTATTTCTGTATCTACAGTAGGAGAATATACCTTGAATGTTGTAGGTGAGAATGCTTGCACAAATGTGTACACAAGTCAGGTTACTGCAGATTTAAATTTCCCTTCTACTGATCTTTCGGCTTCAATTATTGATTGCAATAATCCTATTGCAAATATTGATGCCGTAGTAACTAGTATGTCAGATTACAATGTGCAGTGGCTATTTGATGATGTTGTAATTTCAGATTTAGAAAGCATAGAGGTAAGTGTTCCAGGTGTGTATTACCTAGAAGTACGTACAGACGCTAACTGTAATACACTCGATTCTATAATTGTAGGATCAGATTTTGATATTCCTATATACTCTTTGGAACAATCAGGCAATGTATTAGACTGTGTCAATAATGAAATAGAATTATCTTTAAATAACATTGACCCCAACTACACAGTTAACTGGATACTTCCAGATAACACTACATCATCTTCACAGCAAATTCTTGTAACTGAGTCTGGGACTTACGTATTTGAAATCATTGGGGCAAATGGTTGTACGAACACGGGTACAGTCGAAATTCTAGAAGACTTTGAGCCGCCTCTATTTGATGTAAGTTCACTCACAATCACCTGTCTACAATCCAACACACAACTATTTTTAAACTCCACTCAAGATTTGGATTATTTCATCAACGGAGAGGAATTTTTAGATATTGAAAACACGTTTTTTGAACAAGGCACATTTAGCCTCTTAGCTATTGGAGAGAATGGCTGTGAGACCACTATACAGTATACTATTCCTGTGGATACCATTCCGCCCACGGTAAGTATAGATGGGAATGCCATTGATTGCATTGAGACTACAAGTAGCCTATTTGTTGAAAGTGCAACAGATGTAGAAAGCTATCTCTGGAATGATCCTGATGGAGATATTGTCTCGAATAGTGATGAGATAATAGTAATGGAGCCTGGAGTCTACAGCTTAGTCGTGACTGCCTCTAATGCGTGTACTGCGGCTAGTTCCTATGAGGTGCTTGTAGATCAGGAGCTCCCTGTATACACAATTGATATTGAAGAATTTAGCTGTACCAATGCCACAGCATCTATCAGCATAAATGCAAATGAAGAGTATATATATAATTGGATAGACTTCCAAGAGGACGGAGCTACACTCTATATCAATGAAGCTGGCAGTTACAGTATGGAATTGACAAATCCAGAGAATGGCTGCAGTGTAACAGAATCTATCAACGTTGAAAATTCCATTGTACCCTTTGAGAATATCGTTTTCTCCACTACAAATTTTTGCGCAGATGATTTTGCTACGCTCTCTATAGATGCGATTAATGGAGGGACCCCAGGGTACGAGATATACATTAACGATAAGATAGCTTCCTTGACAGAAGAGATCCCAGCAGGGGAGTCCTTGATACAAATTGTAGATGCTGCGGGTTGTACTATGGATACAATTGTGAATGCAGAATTAATTGCCGCATTAGAAGTTTCTGATTTCACAGATATTTCAGTTCTCTGGCAGTCAGAACAATTTCTGAATCTTACGACAAACAGAACAGAAGATGAAATCCTTTCTATCCAATGGTCTCCTGAGTCATTATTTTCCTGCCAGAATTGTCTAGAACAAACAATCAGAGTAGAAGAAAATCTAAGTATCGAAGTTATTATTGAGGACATCTATGGTTGCATTGAGATGAGACAAATTAATATTACCACAGAATTCAATCCAGATATCTATATCCCCAATGTCTTTAGTCCTAACAATGATGGAAGTAACGACAATTTTACAATTTTTGGAAGCGCAGCTCAGGTAGAAAAAGTACTCCTTTTGGAAATCTTTGAC
>CALCMJ010000033.1 GCA_937967615.1 uncultured Saprospiraceae bacterium | reverse complement strand
CCAAAGATGCTCATAAGGAATGATCTCTATTTCTGCAGCCTGCTCAGAAATATTCATAGGTGTTTCTTTTAGGCGTTTGTGGTATTTTACCACATAGCGCTGAAGGCGCACAGGATGAAAATCTGCATCAGGAAGTTTTTGTAGCATTTTTATGAAGGCATTGCTTCTAAGTGTTTCATCATTTCTTAGGTAGCGGAAAGAATATTGGCCTAGGGCATTTAAACGATCTTCAATAAGATCTTCTTTTTTATTAATGAAGAGGAATAGAACGTGAATTATTAGTATTGCAACATTGAGTCCACGTTTGTCTTTAGAGAAGTGGGGAACTTCGTTAAGAAATCTGTTTATTCTAAATGGGCGTAGCTTTTTTGTTGATTTTTGTTTTTCTATTACCTTATGCATCTTGATCAACAGGTGTATATATGCTTCCTTAACCAGCCATGGTTCTCGAGCAGTGGCAAATATTTTACTGAACGAAGAATGGCTAATTACTTCCAACAGATACTTATATGCAATTTGATATTCAGCTTTTGCAAAATGAGAATTAAACAAATGGTTTCTAATATTATACCAAGGGACTCCCCCTTCTCTAGGTTTTAGGTTTAGAACTTCTTGGTATGTATTTATAGCTTCTTCGTACTTGCCAAGTGCTTGATATGAAATTCCCAATTTTTGTATAAAGCTAAACTCTCCAATTTTTGAAAACCCTTTCTTAGTTTTAAAATAATTAACCGCTTTCTTTGAAATGTTTTCTAATTCTTCATAATCTTTGTTTAAATAAGATTGAAAATAGAGAGCGTTAAATGCATTATACTTAAATGGAAAACTATCTAAAATCAGCAGGTTTTCATCAATTAAAATAAGTGATTCTTTTATTTTAGGAGAAAGTGTAAATTCAGTACTTGTTTTTTGGATATTAATCTGTTGAGCAAAAAACTTAAAACATTGTCTTGCAGCGACAGTCAAATTAATTAAGTGTTGATACTTTGTAACTAAATTGCTATAAAGTATATCCTTTTTCTTATTATAGTTAAAGATGCCATAATGAAAACTGAGTTCTTGGCAAAGAAATAATGAAAGTAAGTCTAAATCAAACTTACTTGTTAGTTTAAACGCATCCTCTGCCAAGTTCATTGCGGTTTGCGTTTTTGCTTTAAATTTTAAAATCCGTATTGCAGAAATCAGATGAAATGCTTGGGTTTGTACTTTATCATATTCATATCTGCTGAACTTTTGAACATCTATGAAAAACAAAGTGTTAATCAGCTTGTTTCTTAAACGCCTTTTTAGCTTTCGGTATTTTGAATCTACGTGATTCTGATTGTATAGTAAACGAAGAGCATCATTATCAGTTTTAATTATTCCCTTACACAAGCCATCATAAAGTTCACTTGTCTTATTGGATAGATGAGCATCCTCTGTTATTATTTCAATCTGCTTTACTTTTTGTTTGCTTACAACTTCGGTTAATGCAATTAGGTCTTCCATTTTATATTTTTACAAATAATTGATTATCAATGGTATATTATTAATAATTTATATAAATGATAATTAATGCAGATCCTAAATTATCTAATTATATTATTTTTTTCTCAAATATCTTACTGCATATTTGTATCATTGAAATACTACAAAGCAGAGATGTCCTCAAAATAAGCTATTTGGATTAAATATATTTCTGTAGTTCAGTGCCTAATATATGTAAAAACATGTAATATGGTCTAAAATGCATGTCCTAACTTCCACATTTTTGTACTTTGTTTGACAAGAAATATTCTATAGTTTTATAATGCAATTAAAATTGTAAGCTATGGATATTATACAATTAATCTTAATTGCACTCGGTATAGTAGAAGAAGATGGCGATATGTAACCAGCTTTTTTAAAAATACATAAGGGTGTAAGTAAAAAAAGAAAAACTAAAGTAAAGATTAATTCAACTCGTAAACGCGGGTTGAATTTTTTTTTAGGATTAATTGAAAAATTTGAAATACGATATACAGAGTAAAGGGTGTTAACAATTGTAGCTCTCTCGTTTTTAGCTAAATTCTTGAGAGTTACTTTTTCTTCGGGTCTCGTCAACCCACCAAAAGAAGAGCAAACCTTTACTTATATAATTTTTGATTCGATACCAGTACAGCTAATACTGGTTGAGATGAATTCGCTGGATGCTTAATTTATTTTTTACAAATCTCGGAAAAGACCGAGAATGAAACTTGAAATTTGTTTTTTATTCGATCAGACTTCTCAAAAAAAGTAGACCTGAAATCTCACTTTGTTAGATCGAATATGCTTTTATGGCAATTTCAAACTTGACCGGAGGTAATGATGCTGGCCAAGACATTAGATATTGTAAGATGGTTGCAAGAAATGAGAAACTATGGAAAACAAGAGGCAACTATCTTACAATACTTTTTACTTAAAACGTATTGATTTAAACTTATAAGAATATCCTGAAACCGATTCAAGGATTATTCTCAATATTTAAGGGTGTTAAAGTGTCTTTACCTGTCACAATGGTGACAGGTAATTTTTTTTGTCTTCCTATCACTTTATTTTTTCCTCAACAACTATCTACTCATTGCTTAATGGAGCGTCTGTACTTTTGCATTGATGCAAAAATACCAAAAGATCAAGATTCTCAAATGCCAAGGCTTCGAGTGCAGCCCCTGCTTCCCACTTAAGAGAATCAGTCCTCCCACCTAATAGATTTGATTTCTTTGTGTTAACTAATCTCCTCTTTCAGATACTTCGCCGTATAACTTGCTTTAACTTTCAATAATTTTTCTGGAGTACCCTCAAATAACAACTTCCCGCCTTTGTTGCCTCCCTCTGGTCCTAGATCAATGATGTGATCAGCAACCTTGATAACATCCATATTGTGCTCAATAACTGCAATGGTATTTCCTCTATCTACTAATTTATTCAAGACGACAAGAAGATGTTGGATGTCTTGAAAGTGAAGCCCTGTGGTAGGTTCATCCAGTATATAAAATGTATTTCCGGTATCGCGCTTAGACAATTCTTCAGAAAGTTTAACACGTTGTGCTTCGCCTCCAGATAGGGTAGTGGCTTGTTGTCCTAATTTTATATATCCCAATGCTACATCTTGCATTGTCTTAAGCTTAGTATAAATTTTTGGAATTGCCTTAAAGAACTCTACTGCTTCATCCACACGCATCTCCAGAATGTCTGAAATGTTTTTCCCCTTGAAGATGATCTCTAGAGTTTCTCTGTTATAGCGTTTTCCTTGACAGGTCTCACAATCAATATGCACATCTGGAAGAAAGTTCATCTCTATTACACGTTTTCCTGCACCCTGGCATGTTTCGCATCGCCCTCCTTTTACATTAAAAGAAAACCTACCCATCTTGTATCCTCTAATTTTAGACTCGGGAATATTTGTGAACAGCTGGCGGATATGGGTAAAGACGCCTATATAGGTTGCAGGATTGGAACGCGGAGTTCTGCCTATTGGGCTTTGGTCTATTTCAATGACCTTGTCCAAATTGTCTAGCCCTTCAATGCTTTTATACGGCAATGGTTTTTGCACACTTCTATAATAATGCATGCGCATGATAGGGTAGAGGGTGGAGTTTATCAAACTTGACTTTCCACTTCCTGATACGCCTGTAACACAGTTGAAGGTGCCTAAAGGAATCTTTATCGTGACGTTTTTTAAATTATGTCCACTTGCTCCCTTTAAAGTCAAATACTTCCCATTTCCCTTCCTTCTTTTTTCTGGAACAGCAATTCTTATCTTATCTGACAGGTAGTCTGCAGTAATTGCATCTTGTTTCATGAATTCTTTAGGCGTTCCTTGTGCTACTATATCTCCTCCCTGTTCTCCCGCACCCGGCCCCAGGTCTATAAGATAATCAGAGGCTAACATGATATCTTTGTCATGTTCCACCACTATCACAGAATTTCCAATATGCGTGAGATTTTTCAATGCTTTTATAAGCCTGTGATTATCTCGCTGGTGCAATCCTATGCTGGGTTCGTCCATGATATACGTGATCCCTGTAAGCTGAGATCCTATTTGAGTGGCTAAACGGGTGCGTTGTGATTCTCCACCAGAAAGTGTTCTGGATGGTCTGTCCAGACTGAGATAATCCAGACCTACTTCCATTAAAAACCCTAAACGTAACCGAATTTCTTTAAGTACTTCTGAAGCTATAAGCTTTTGCTTTGCAGTAAGTTTCTTTTCAATACCTTCTAACCATTTTGATAGTTCACCCAAATCCATTTGTGCCAATTCTCCAATATGCTTATCCGCTATCTTAAAATGTAGGGAAGATTTTTTAAGCCTATAGCCTTCACAATCTGGACAGGTGACGATTGTCATAAAATCCTCCGCCCATCGTCTTATCTTTTCCGAATTGGAATCTGTATACCACCTAGTCAACATGTTTAGTAATCCCTCACTGGCGAGATTGTAGACGAGATCATGTTTGATGGAATTGTAGGTTTTATTAAATGCCTCTTCGCCACCATTTAATATCACTTCTAATGCTTCCTTTGGTATTTTCTTTACGGGTGTAGCAAATGTAAATTTGTATTTTTTACTTAACTCACGGAGCTGTTTAAAGGTTGTATTTTCTCGCACTTCACCAAAGGGCGCAATGCCCTGCTCATTAATACTTTTCTTGGGATCAGGAATTACCTTGTCCATATCTACCTGATTGAGTTTTCCTAATCCCTTACAGGTAGGGCAGGAGCCGTAAGGAGAATTAAATGAAAAGGTATTGGGCGAAGGCTCTTCATAGGAGATGCCAGAAACTGGATCCATTAAAGACTTACTAAATGGACGTAGCTCAGAAGTGGCATGATCCATGACAAAGATGAAATTGTTAGACTGTTTAAATGCAATTTCTGTTGAGGATGTTATGCGTTCTTTTTTGTCAGCTGAGACCTTTATGCGGTCAATCACAATTTCTATATCATGTGTTTTATAACGGTCTAGCTGCAAGCCAGGTTTGAGATCAATGATTTCATCATTGACACGCACCTTAGTATATCCTTTTTTCCGAATCTGCTCAAACAGTTCTCTATAATGCCCTTTTCTAGCTCTTATCACAGGAGCTAGAATAATTATCTTTTTCCCTTTGTAATCTTTTAAGATGGTGCCAATGATTTTTACATCACTATACTTTACCATCTTTTTCCCAGTTACATAGGAGTAAGCCTCTGCGGCACGTGCAAAAAGAAGACGTAAGAAATCATAAAGTTCTGTAGTCGTTCCCACTGTACTTCGTGGATTCCAAGCTGTTGTTTTTTGTTCTATAGATATTACGGGACTTAGACCACTAATCTTTTCCACATCAGGTCTCTCCATCTTACCCAAAAACTGTCTAGCATAAGAAGAAAAGGTCTCAATATACCTACGCTGTCCCTCTGCATAGATAGTGTCAAATGCCAATGAAGATTTACCGCTACCGCTTATCCCTGTGATGACCACAAGTTTATTTTTAGGGATGGATAGAGAAATATCTTTCAAATTGTTCTCTCTTGCCCCTATTATTTCTATCTGTTCTTCCTCGCTGCTCGTTTTTGGCATTTGGTGTTTAAAGATTAACAAGTAAAAGTAGCTAATTAATGGAAGTATGGCTTCATTTCTGGACAATAAGTCAACAATAAAGACTGCATTTCTGACCTTTAATTCCATCCTAAGTTTTAAGGACTTATATTTACTGAGTATGAAGTTTTCATATTTCATGATAAGTCTCTTTGCTGGATTATCCATTGCTTCCTCAGTCATTGGACAGAGATTTTCTTGCGATGGACAATTATTGATAGCTACCAGTGATGGAACGTCTACTAAAATTTCACGCCCTATTTATATCCCTTTTAACCCGCCATTTTTAAGTCCTTGGGCTAGCTACGCGAATGGAAGCTTTGATGCATTGGGATTTAATTCAAGAGATAACTTTATTTATGGCGTACAGCAGAATACAAATGCTATTGTCAGATTGAAACGCAATAGCACGTTTGATACTGTTGGTATTGTCTCGTTAGTAGATACTTTGAATGTCAATGCAGGGGACTGCACAGTAGATGGACTTTATATCTGTTATGAGCAAACATTGCATCAGATCTTGGTTTTTGATGTTGTTGATAATTTTCAAGTTATCCAAAGGATTGATTTATTCTGGGATCCTGAATCGCCGAATAGTGGTGCTTTTAAAACCAAGATTTATGATTTTGCAGTAGATCCTAATAATCCAGTCTTGGCTTTCGCTTATCAAGGATCGTTTGCACATCCAGATCTTGAACCTGCAGAATCCAGAGGGAAATTACTTAAGATAAACCTTGAATTTGATGGAGCTAATCTTGGAATGGTCACACCATTGACTCCTGTGGACCCTATGCAAATTTCTCATCTAGGCGGCATTGTCTTTTCACCGCAATCAGAATTGTTTGGTTTCGGAAGTTCTGAAGAAGGACTAAATCCTACGCAAAACAAATTGGTATCAATCAATAGTTTTACGGGAGATGTTTCTGAAGTATTAAAAAACCCTGAGGTCGTACTGAGCGATGGTTGCTCATGCCCATTTGCTTTTACATTTTCTAACCAAGTACCTACAGAAGGGATGTATTGCAATGATGACGAGAAAACATTTATTTTGACAATATCAAACCAGAGTTTTAATTCTGTTGACAACTTTACATTAATAGATACATTTCCTGAGGGCATGATAATAGAAGAGCTTAATGGTGTGATAATGGATAATGTAGAAGCTGTGAATGGTTTAGGAACGCATATTCTTGAAATTATTGGTTTAGACATTGCCGGGAAAAGCATCCTTGAAATTAAAGTCAAGGTACGATCAATTGATGCGGCAATAGGCAATGTGCTTAATCAGGCTTTTTTATATAATCTACCAGAGCGTTTTGCAGGAGTTGTGGTTTCTGATGATTTAGGCACCCAAGGCGTTGAGGGTGATGCGTCAAGATTTTCAGTTATACCCAGATCACTGAATACGGCTACATGGGAAGTTAAATCTCCTACTGAATGTTTGCTGGCGAATGATGGCGAGATAAGGGTATCTTCTCCACAATTTTTTCCTGGTCAACAATACGAGATAAGAATTAGGAATAAAATTGGATGGGATGAATTTACCTATCAGATTGAGATTGATCAGAACAATGCATTTTTATTAGATTCTTTGCTACCTGGAAATTATCAAGTGTATGAATTAAGGTCCTTGGCGGATAATTGTAGTTTGGCAATTCGGGACACTACAATCATCTTAGAGGCGCCAAATGATCTGCTAATTCTTGAAATGGGAAGTAATGGTCCAGTATGTGAGGGTGATAACTTACTCTTGCAAAGTAGTAGTCATCCTGACAGTGATATCAGATGGACTGGTCCTAATTTTTTTGCATCTGAGGAATTTAATCCAGTTGTAGAAAATGTAAATGAGAATAATTCTGGAGAATATAAGATACAATCCCAGTATGGTTTTTGCGAACAGCTGGATACACTGGAGGTGATAGTGCGGCCTCACATAAATGCAAGCATAACTGCTCCTTCCCAATATTGTGAAAGAGATAGAATGCAACTTGATGTAGAAACGGCAGAATTCGTGGGTAGCGGAATAGAGTTGAGCTATGAATGGTCAGGCCCCAATGACTTAATTTCTTTCAAGTCAGCTCTTGTAGTTCCTTCCATCTCCTCAGAGCAAGAAGGATATTACGAACTTAATATTTATAATGATGCGTGTTCAGATACAGTGGGTATTGACATTATAGTTCTGCCAACTCCTAGTATTTCTCTTCCTGAAACTATATTCACTGACTTTTGTACAAGGATAAATTTAGAAGCTGTAATTATAGGGGATGAACCTCTAGTGTATAATTGGCTGCCTGAGGAAGGATTATCTTGTGCGGACTGTCCAGTTCCTCAGCTAGAGTCTATAGTGCAATCCAACTATCAACTTGTAGTGGAAAATGCATATGCGTGTGCTGATAGTGCGATCGTGGAAATAGTATTGGATAAGGAAACGCTCGTATATGCACCTAACATATTTCATGGAGGAGGGATAGGAGAGAATGCGCAGTTCAGATTGTATCCTGCATGCCTAGTTATTAATATTCGAAATTTAGAGATTTTTGATAGATGGGGGAACAGGGTGTATAATGGGGATTCTGATTTACAAAGTATGCAGCAGATGTCTTGGGATGGATCCATAAATGATGCAATGGTCAATTCAGGAGTTTATATTTGGACTGCGGAAGTAGAATTGATTGACGGAAGTGTAGAATTCATAAATGGAAATGTCACTATGTTAAGATAGAGTGAAAAATAATCGTAAAACAGGCAACAGCTTTTTCATTTAAGGTGTATTAACTAAAAAACGGAAGATGAGCAGAATTTTTTTCTTTTTATTTATTGCAATCACAATATTGTGCTCTGCTTGTGGAGACGATGCACCTACAGATAAGCCAGATGATACCAAATGTACAAATGCTTCTTGTGACAGTCCGCCTCCTTTTTTGGAGAATTTAGTGGGGACATGGACGGTGAATGAAAATACTGCGAATCCAGATGCTGTTTATAATTTTTCATCTCCAGCAGGAGAGGTAACGTTTAATGCAGATGGGACTGGATCTGGATCTGTCGATGGTTTTTTTGAAGGGTTTGATATAATAAATTTTGTATGGGAAGATGATATTTCTTTTGACGCTTTAAAAATTGCGTTTATAGAAGATGGTACAGTTGTTTTTGAAAAGTACATCAAGGAAATTGATAATGATTGTGGTGAGATAATCATTGAGCAAGCCGTAAATATAGTCACTGATCAGAGACGAATATTTTCTTTGTGTAGGAATTAAAATTGAATTGTTATACCAAGTCCTAGCATAGTTTATTGAGCTGATGTCTATAGTTTGAATATTCTTTTCAAAGGTATCAAAGGTCATTTTCGTCCTTTCTCTATCTGTGTACCCTGTTTCAGAACAGCCATCAAGTCCTGGATATTATAGAATTACAATAGGACTATTTGGATTAAAATTTACTTTCGAGTTTTTGTTTAGTAAGTCGACTCTTCTTTCTGGATTACGAATACTGCCTTGATCTTCTTGCTTGATTATCTTAAATGTGATGGAATCTATTTTAGCGCCAACTACTTTTTTTTGTATGCACCTTTTGCAAAATCTTCTTTCGAAATACGCTTAACATTTAAATCAAGAAAAATGGATTCTTCTGACAAGTAATCTTCGAATACCGCATTTGTATAATCAATTGCTCTTTTATCAAGTTTCTTAAGTGCATTTTTATTGCTTGTGCAAGAACTAAACTGGAAAACCAAAATGTGAAGAATAGGAATGAAAATGAGATCGTTTTAAAGCGCATTACTTGAGGATTTATAATTTTTATTAACTCTACAGTAAAAGCTGTTAATTTGTTTCTCTAATAATGATAAATTGCTCTTTCCTTTTATTGTCAGTTTTAATGATTCTATTTCGTTCATAATATTTTAGCCGACCGTATTCATAATCATATGTATAATTTTCAATGTCTTCAATTTTGAATTGCTCATTTTTTATTAATTGCTTTTCATTTAGGCCCTTTATTTTTTTAGCAGCTTCATTCATTGCTTTGGTAGTTTTTAAATCATCCATTTCCTTTTTATCATTAATTTTTATTGTTTTGGCATTTAGGTCAGTTTCTATCGTAACCACACCATTGACTGGTATATTGTCACCTCCCATTTTATTATCCATTTCCTCTTCGTAATTTATAATAGTATCTGAAACAAAAACATCTCCTAAATAGTAATGGTAATTATATATGTCCCTTAGCATTTCCTCTCTCATAGGTTCAGTGTTAAGCATTGCTTTCATCATCGACGAAAACATTTCAGCTTCTTCGGGTGATTCTCCCATTTCCTCTTTGGCAAGCACGTCAATACTATCTCCCATAGTTTCTAATAATTCATCTAAATTTAAAATAGAAAGGATTTCTCCAAATTCATCTGTCTGATATTGCAATTTTAAGTGACTAAACATTTCATCAATTCTTTTATCAATAGCATCCTCTTCCTCCACCTCAACGTTATATCTATCTGAAGTCATTTCCATATAATTCCATTCAATAGTATATGTTGAGTCAGTTTCTTCTAAGACTGTTATTTCAACTGTAGTGATTGATACATCTTTTTTAATTATAGTTTCTCCTTCATAGTCTATAAACCCTTCTTGTATAATGATGTTTTGAATATCTCCTTTTCCCCAATAGGTATACAGTTGTATGTCAGTATTAATAGCTTGAAAACTTGGCAAAAAAGCTGCAACAATTATTAGTATTAATTCTTTCATTCTTAGATAGTTATTTGTTTCCTAATTGAATAGGAATTCAAAATTAGAAAACTTAGATTTATTGATGTCATTTGTAAGGCGATCATAAAAGGAGACCTAAAATAATCTACTTATTCCGAGTACAAAAGATATTTCTTGCTTATTCACATCAATTTTAAAGTCTTCTGTTGGGCCGTCGGTTATAAAATTGTTTAAGCCTTTGCGAAATCTAGATTCAAAGATAAGCTGAAGTTTATCGAATGTTCTTGATATCTTAGCGCCTAAGATAATCCCTATACCATATCTATTTAAAAATTCATCTTCAAGGTCTAAGTCCTGTGTAACTCCATTTTGCATTGCATTTGCATTCAAAAAATTATTTACACCCAAGCCAAATAGCATTGCAGGTTTTACTGAGCTTTGTAGAATGTCAAATTGTAAAATTGAATTATGTTCTATACTTTTTGCGTTCAGTTTATAATCTAATTCTTCAATTACAATACCTGATGTTAGAAAGTTTAGTTCTGCGATATAATGGAATCTAGCTTTGATAGGTATTTTAAAAAACATTCCCATTTCGGATTTTATTGCGGAGCTTTGACCTTTTACTTTTTCTCCACTAAAATAGAAATTCATTTTACTGAGGTTTACACCTCCTTTTACTCCTATTTCTTTCTGCGAATATCCGGCAGAGACAAAGATGAAATTTAAGCAAAGAATTATTAGGGAGGGTTTTGAAAATAAGCGCATACAATTCGTTTTTGTTAAATTATGATTTAAAACTAAGAGATTTATATTTTAGGAATTATTTACGCCTCCGTTTTTTAAATGATCTATTCTACTTGCTGTTAAAATTTGCACATTTGCTGTGATTTTCTCTATTGGCCAATCCCACCATTTAATTTCAAGAAGCTCTTTAATTTCTGGTTCAGAAAACCTTTTTTTAATTCCATGAGCTGGATTTCCACCAACAATGGAATAAGGAGCAACGTCCTTAGTTACAACTGATTTTGTGGCGATAATAGCACCGTCTCCAATATTTATTCCTGGCATTATTGTAGCTCCATATCCTATCCATACATCATTTCCGATAATTGTATTTCCTTTTGTAGGATAATCCTTTCCGTTCATTGCATTTGCCCAGTCTTCGCCAAATATGGCAAAAGGGTAGGCGGTAATTGCTGCGCTTAGATGATTTGCACCATTCATTATGAAGGTAACATCAGAAGCAATCATGCAAAATTTTCCAATAATTAATTTATCTCCTACAAAATCAAAGAGATATTTTACATTTTTTTCAAAGTTGTCTACAGTTTCAAAGTCGTCATAATATGTATAATCTCCAACAATGATATTTGGGTTTTTAATGAGGTTCTTTAAGAAACAAAGTCTATTGTAATTATCAAGTGGAAACTTCTTGTCTTTGTTTGGAATATTCATTTAGTTTATTGTGTGGTATGGTAAATTGCTCCCTAGTTCCAATTCTTCAAATTGTTTAGACATTCTAAGCTGCGTTCTAAAGTTTTATGGTTGCAGTAGAAAGTTAGATTTTATTCTTAGTAATATAAGTCAATCTTAGTAATCAAATAATCTGAAAGGTATATTATTCGGATAATATTCGATTTTTTGGAATTAAAATTTATCAGAAGAAGGAGTTATTTGCTTTAACATCCGCGTGAGTTGCCTGGAATGCCACGCGCTTGCGCGTGGGTCACAAAGTGACCGAGCCGAACGGCGAGTGTGAAAGGGAACGACCCTCTTAGTTGCTGCAAGCAACTAAGAGGGTCACGCCCAAAAATCGTATGAAAAAAACTTATTGAATAAGCATAATCTTTTTAAAGATCATTTTAGCTTCTGTATCTACAAATTGAAGAAGATACAATCCGTTCTGGATATTTCTAAGTTGTAGTCTTAATTCACTTTTGCCTTTTACATCTTCAGTGAAAATTAATTTTCCGTGCACATCGCGTAGTGTAACAGAAACAATCTCAATAGATCCATCCATCTGTATCTGCACATAGTCACGTGCAGGATTTGGAAATACTTGGATTGCATTGAGAGTCTCATTTTCTTCTTCAGTCGCCACAGTTTCATCGCAGGCATCTCCAATGCCATCATTGTCAGAATCTAACTGATCAGGATTAAAAGTGAGTGGACAATTATCATCGCCGTCTGGGATGTCATCATTGTCATCATCTGCATCGCATGCATTTCCCTCACCATCACCGTCTGTATCTAGCTGATCTTCATTTGTGATAGAAGGGCAATTATCTTCCGCATCGCAATAGCTATCCTCATCGCTATCTTTATATTCTCCTATGCAATTGCAATCTTCATCTACACGATCCTCAATTGTACAGTCGTCCCCGTCATCACAGTTATCGCCTATAAATAGTTCTAGTCCTGGACAGAAATTCGCGTCTGTGCTTCCTATGCAAATGCAATCGCCGTTTATCTGATCATTCACAGTGAGCGGGTCACCATCGTCACATGCCGTTCCAGGTTCCGGGCCGTCGTTACAAAGATCATCTGCATCACAGGTGCCATCGTTATCACTGTCTTGGAACGTGCCTGCGCAGTCACAATCTGTTGTCACAACATCATCCGTAGTACAGTCGTCGCCATCGTCACATGTAGTGCCTGGTTCTGGACCTCCGTTGCATAGATCATCTGCATCACAAACACCATCATCATCGCTGTCTTGGAACGTTCCTGCACAATTGCAATTGTCATCAATAAGATCATTGCTAGTACAATCATCGCCGTCATCGCATGTTGTTCCTGGTTCTGGACCGCCTGGACATTGGTCTTCTGCATCACATACGCCATCATTATCACTGTCCAGGAATGTTCCCGCACAACCACAATCTTCCGTCACTACATCATCCGTGGTACATGGTTCGCCATCGTCACACGTATCGCCAATGTACAAGCCTAGGGCAGGGCAGAAGTTAGGATCATCTGAACCTGAGCAATTACAATTTACATCTATAACATCATTTAATGTTGTTGCATTCCCATCGTCACATGCTGTTCCTGGCTCTGGTCCGCCCGGGCAAACATCATCCGCATCGCAGACTCCATCATCATCGCTATCTTGGAAACTTCCTACGCAATTACAATCTGAATCTATAAGATCATTTATCGTACAGTCGTCATTGTCATTGCAAGAAGTTCCTGGTTCTGCACCGCCTGGACACTGATCTTCTGCATCGCAGACACCATCATTATCAGAGTCTTCAAATGTACCTACACAATTACAATCATTATCTACTGTATCGTTAATTGTACAGTCGTCACCATCACTACATGTGTCGCCAATGTACAAACTCAGTGCAGGGCAGAAATTAGGATCGTCAGTTCCTGTGCAATTACAATTTGCATCTATCTCATCGTTCAATGTTGTGCTGTCGCCATCATCGCATGGAGTGCCCGGTTCTGGTCCTCCATTGCAAATATCATCTGCATCACAGACACCATCATTGTCGCTGTCTTGGAAGGTTCCCGAACAATTACAGTTGGCATCAATGACATCATTTATAGTACAGTCGTCGCCGTCATTGCAGCTTGCCCCCTCGAATAGATTTGCATCTTCAGGGTCGCAGTCATCTGCATTGTCCGTGCCATCGCCATCGATATCGTCATCACAGACATCGCCTATACCATCGCCATCTAAATCCGATTGGGATGGGTTAGAGTCCATCGGACAATTATCTGTAGTGTCTGGTTCACCGTCGTTATCATCATCTGTGTCACAGGCATCTCCAGATCCATCACCATCGTTATCAGCTTGATCAGGGTTTGCTGTATCTGGACAGTTATCTGTGGCATCTGGTTCGCCATCTCCGTCGTCATCTGTGTCGCAGGCATCCCCGTCTCCATCATTATCTGTATCCGTTTGATCTGGGTTTGCTGTATCTGGACAGTTATCTGTAGTGTCTGGTTCGCCATCATTATCATCATCCATATCGCAGACATCTCCCATTCCATCATTGTCGTTATCTGCTTGATCTGGGTTTGCAGTATTTGGACAGTTATCAGTAGGGTCTGGTTGACCATCATTATCATCATCGTTGTCACATACATCCCCCATGCCATCATTGTCGTTATCTGCCTGATTAGGGTTAGCGGTATTTGGACAGTTATCTGTAGTGTCTGGTTCGCCATCATTATCATCATCCGTATCACAGACATCCCCCATTCCATCATTGTCGTTATCTGCTTGATTAGGGTTAGCGGTATTTGGACAGTTGTCTGTAGTGTCTGGTTGACCATCATTATCATCATCCGTATCGCAGACATCTCCCATCCCATCATTGTCGTTATCTGCCTGGTTAGGGTTTGCTATTAAAGGGCAATTGTCTTGTGTGTCTGGCACGCCATCGTTGTCATCATCATTGTCACAAACATTTCCCATCCCATCATTGTCATTATCACTTTGACCTGGATTAGAAGTAAGAGGGCAGTTGTCTTGGGTATCAGGTACACCATCATTGTCATCATCATCATCACAAGCATCTCCATCCCCATCGTTGTCATTGTCTTCTTGTCCTGGGTTAAAATCTATTGGACAGTTATCACTTGTGTTAACGATACCGTCATTATCCGCATCGTTGTCGCAGACATTTCCT
>CALCMJ010000032.1 GCA_937967615.1 uncultured Saprospiraceae bacterium | reverse complement strand
TAAGTCTCGATATGAAAATACAATTTTTTCTTTCTTTTTGCAAGACAGGCTTATAATTTTTTGAATGCTTGTTTTTTTTCTTTTATCATGGCTTCTGCGCGACAAAGGAGACAAGTGTAAGTTCAAATGAAAATGAAAATGGAAATGGAAATGGAAATGGAAATGAAAATGAAAATGAAAATGAAAATGAAAATGAAAATGAAAAGTTTAAACTAAAATTTTTTTATTTCTCAAAGGAGCGACGCAAAGAAAATTAAAATGAGGAATGTCTCATTAATGTGTTTACTTTAAATATGAGGCGCGTAAGATCTTATCTGAGCCAAAGCGTTTTCTGATCCAGTCTTTTTCTTCCAGCAAATTTATAGAAGTCAAGCTATCATCAAAGAGGCTTATCTGGTAGCTTCCTGGCACAAGACCACTATACTTAACACCTATAAGTCGTATCAATTGTCTCCTTGCATAGAGAGTGCTAAAAATTTCCAGAGCGTGCTCTAGCAGTACATCATCGTTTGCAGTATAAGAAATCCGCCTTTGCTTTGTATAGGTATTAAAATCCGCATAGCGAATCTTGATCGTAATACACGAGCAGAGCTTCTCAGAGTTCCTCAGTTCAAAGGCAAGTAGATCAACCATCTTACGCAGGATGTTACGTATGAAATTTAGATTGAGTGTGTCCTCTGTAAATGTGCGCTCTTTGGATATGGATTTCTTTTCGCTATACGGGACCACTGCTGTCGTGTCTATTCCATTCGCTTTCTCCCATAGTTTACTACCAAATTTACCAAACTCCCGTTCTAACAATCTAGCAGGAATTTTACTCAGCGTCTGTATCTTACGCACGCCCATAAAACTCAGCTTCTTATACGTCTGCTTTCCTATGCCTGGGATTTTCTTTACGGAAAGAGGAAATAAAAACTCTTTTTCTTTCCCATGCAATATCTGCCTCTTCCCGTTTGGTTTGGACTCCCCCGTTCCCACCTTAGAAACCATCTTATTCGCAGATAGTCCAAAGGAAATAGGAAGTCCCGTTTCACGTATTACCCGTTCCCGTAATTCCAGAGACCATTTATAACATCCAAAATATCTGTCCATGCCTGTAAGATCTAGATAGAATTCATCCACAGATGCTTTTTCAAACATAGGCGCATCCGCACGTATCACCTCCGTCACCATATTAGAATAATAGGAATAACTATCCATGTCTCCACGCACAACGATCGCCTGCGGACACAGTCGCAATGCCATCTTCATAGGCATCGCCGAGTGTACACCAAATTTTCTCGCCTCATAGCTACAAGTAGATACCACTCCCCTATTACTCGTCCCACCTATAATGAGGGGCTTGCCCACAAACGCACCGTTTTTAAGGCACTCTACAGATACAAAAAATGCATCTAGATCCATATGTAGTATTGCGCGTGAGTAAATCGTATTTGAATTAAGAATAATCAAGAGTTATAGCTTAGGAATTAAAGGGGGAACAAAGATAAGAGAAATGTTGGTTTTATCGGCATATGTAATCCTATTTAATCGGCACGTGTTTTGCAGACTTGGGCGTGCCCCTTCTCTCGTTACACTCGCTCCAGGTCGTGTCGTCCGCAGCCAGGTCCTACGGACTCCTGCGGACTGCTCCCACCACTCACGCAGGAGCAACATAAAAAATGAAAATGAAAATTAGAAATTAGAAATGAAAATTGAAATTGAAATGAAAATAGGTATGATTCCCACGTTCCAAGGTGGCCCGACACCTTGAGCATACAAAAACAGAACGGCAAATGCAAGTACAAGTGCAAAGAAAATGGAAAAGTAAATATTGAGTTCAATTTCAGAAATGTAATGTCCTTCCTCAGTGTACATAGTTCTTCTGCCATGTCGCATTAACTCGCAACAACTTATGATATAACACAATGGGTCAGGACCCATTGGACAGTAAAGTTCATTGCGATTATAAACAGATCAGCGAATGCAAGTGCAAAGAAAATGAAAATGAAAATGAAATGGAAATGGAAATAGGTATGGCAATTGCGCAGTGGAGAGACGAATTACAAATGCAGCAATTTGTACAGCCACGGGCATAAAATTAAAATTGAAATGAAAATAGGTATGATTCCCACGTTCCAAGGTGGCCCGACACCTTGAGCATACAAAAACAGAACGGCCAATGCAAGTACAAGTGCAAAGAAAATGGAAAAGTAAATATTGAGTTCAATTTCAGAAATGTAATGTCCTTCCTCAGTTTACATCGTTCTTCTGCCATGTCGCATTAACTCGCAACAACTTATGATATAACACAATGGGTCAGGACCCATTGGACAGTAAAGTTCATTGCGATTATAAACAGATCAGCGAATGCAAGTGCAAAGAAAATGAAAATGAAAATAGGAATGGCAAAAGAACGATGGCGCAAATGAGAAACGAATTATAAATGCGACAATTTGTACAGCCACAACTTGGCGACATACTTATAGCATTATATTAAACCATAAATATTTATAGAAACGACATAGCCGCATCAGCGATAGAAATGATAGGCGCAGCCTAGTCCCGCAGGGACCAAAGCGAACGCGGCGTCATGGATAGCGCGGTCCCTCAATTGCCATAGGCATTGAGGGAGATGCCCAAAAAATAACAGCAATAATTTCAATGCGCACAAAATAAATCGTTCAAACGAAATACAAGAAGCACTCTGGTCAAATAAAAAAAACCTGTTGACTATTCTAAAAGCCAACAGGTTTAAAAAGTATCCTGACCGAAAAATCTGTATTTGGACAGTTATTATTTACTCACTAAAATTTTCTGAGTAAGTAACGTCTCACCATTAGCATTTAATACTCTAAAAATATAAGCGCCTGCAAATAATTCCTGCGTGCTTATTTGTTCTGAATCATTAATTGTGTGTTCAAGAACTATTTTTCCAAGCATATCATATACTTGTAGTGAGGCTCCTAGCTCTGTAGTTTCAATATTTACAAAATCCACAACTGGATTTGGATAGATATTAATACTTCTAGAAGATTCTTCAAACTCAAGTTGTCTAATTTCTGAAAGTGTGCTTCTACCGTCGAAGTCGATTTGATTGAGTCTGTAATAATTTACTCCAGTAGATGGATTTGCATCTATAAATTCATATGCAATTTCACGATTAGAATTACCTGCACCTGCAACTTCTCCTATTTTTTCAAAGTGAATACCATCTAATGAGCGTTCAATATCAAATTGCGCGTTGTTTATTTCGGAAGCCGTTTCCCATTTAAGTAAAGATTCTGTATTTAATTTTGTTGCAGTGAAACCTGTTAACTCAACAGGGAGCGTTACTGCCTCAGTCCATGTACATACTTGTAGATAATCATCAGTAGTGTCATGGCAAGTTCCTCCAGAATAAATTCCAGAAGGAGAGATATTTGCTGTTACACAATGTAAACCTGTCTCAGCTCCTGTATCATCTATAAAATCTCCATACATGGATTCTGCTATAGATTCAAACAAGATTTTAAATTCCAAACAAGTTCCAGCAGGAATCATTGCTGTTTGTGTTCCTAATTCACAACCTAAAAAGCTAAAGAAGCTAAAGTATTCTGTTGCAGAACCGTACACTGCTGAAATTGTAGCAAGATAATCGCCAGAAGGACAGATGTTAAATGCCATTCCTCCATTAGGATCCAATGGTAAATCATCTCCTTGGTTACAGACAACATAAGTTAATTCTGTTTGTCCACCAGAAGGTAAAGGGTCAGCCGGATTTAAATAACCGTCTGTGACTCCAAATTCATAACATTGTGCAAAGGAAATAGTAGATACGCTTACGCTAAGTAAGATAAAAAGGGTAATTTTTAAAGTTTTCATTTTTAAGATTAAAGAGTGTTAAGAAAAGGGTTTTACTAATTTTTTAACAACACACTCTTACAAATCTTTTAATTGATTTAGACAATTAACCCTGACAGGGAACGTCCAATTGAGAAGATAAGATAAAAGGGTGTTACAATGAATAATTCTCTATTACGATCATTATCACATTCTGTACCTAAGACAGATAAAAAAGCTGATACCCCATCTTATTTTGAAAATTATATGAATAGATCAACTAAGTGAAAACCTAGCGACAAAACTTATGCAATACGCATTACACTTAGAGACAGGTGCGCAGATTTTAGCTATAAATTATACAGTACGCGTGTACTGTTAAAAAAGGATATATGACTACCTTTAACCTTCAATTATCTCGCATTAATAACGATTATACAACAAGACATGAAAGGATTTAGAAAGGAAAAGGACTCATTAGGATATGTAGATGTTCCAAGTGATAAATACTGGGCTGCGCAGACACAAAGATCAATAGAGAACTTTAAAATAGGTGGACAGCGAATGCCTACTGAAGTTATTCATGCCTACGCTATTCTCAAAAAGGCAGCGGCGCATACAAATGCAGAATTAGGGGTTTTGAGTAAGGCCAAAGCCAAACTCATAGAACGTGTATGTAACGAAATTCTAAAAGGAGAACTAGATGATCAATTTCCACTTGTTGTATGGCAAACTGGGTCTGGCACACAAACTAATATGAATGTAAATGAGGTTATTGCAAACAGAGGGCATGTGCTCGCAGGTGGTAAACTCCGCGATGCAAAGAAAAGATTGCATCCTAATGATGACGTCAACAAGTCACAGTCGTCTAACGACACTTTTCCTACAGCAATGCACATTGCAGCTTACCATAAAATAAAAACAACTACCCTCCCTGGGCTAAAGAAACTTCAAAAAGAATTTGAAAAAAAATCTAGAGCATATAAGAAAGTAGTAAAGATAGGGCGTACGCATTTTATGGATGCAACACCAGTGACGCTAGGACAAGAACTGTCAGCTTATGCCGCTCAAATTGATTTTGGTATAAAGGCGATTGAAAATACATTAAAACATCTTTCTCATTTGGCTCTTGGTGGAACTGCGGTAGGGACTGGATTAAATACACCTAAAGGCTATGACAAAAAAGTAGCACAGAAAATCGCTAAATACACAAAACTGCCCTTCATAAGCGGGAGCAATAAATTTGAAGGCCTGGCAGCACATGATGCCATCGTGGAAACACACGGTGCATTAAAAACTGTTGCTGTTTCTCTTATGAAGATTGGGAACGATATCCGGATGCTTGCCTCAGGACCTCGATGTGGAATAGGCGAAATTATAATCCCTGCAAATGAACCAGGATCTTCAATAATGCCTGGGAAAGTAAATCCTACACAATCCGAAGCACTCACGATGGCGATGGCTCAAGTTTTAGGGAATGATGTAGCAATTAATATTGGAGGAATGAGTGGGCAATTTGAATTAAATGTGTTTAAACCTATGATGATATATAATATGATTATGTCAGCTCAATTAATAGGTGACGCCAGTGTCAGCTTCTGTGATAATGCTATTGCTGGATTAAAACCAAATAGTTCTAAGATTAAAGAGAATTTGAATAATTCACTTATGCTTGTGACTGCATTAAACACTAAGATTGGTTATGATAAATCTGCGGAGATAGCTAAGAAGGCATATAAAGAAGGAAGTACGCTCAAAGCCGCTGCGATTGCCCTAGGGTATTTGAGTGCTAAGGAGTTTGACGCCTGGGTAAAACCTGGAAATATGGTTTAGTTTAGATGTTAGAGTTAGAAGTAGACGTTAGATGCTAGATGTAGATGTTAGATGTAGATGTTAGGTACAATGTGTTTTGGGTCTCAGATATTATCTAGAGTGGAAATACAGACTGAAATGTGCTTGTGAAAATGTAAAAAAGGAGCTTTAGCTCTTCTTATCAGCAGGTTTTACTGAGAATTTCTCTTTTGGCTTAGGTCTTGAGTTCCCATATGATGATGCCTTAATCTTGCCTTTTTTCGTTTTTTTATCGCCTCTACCCATGATATTTCTTATTTGTAAGGGCACAAAGATGCTAATTCCCATTAAATAATCAATAACTATATAGATAAATTCGCTTTATTTTTTGAAATAGAAAGTATATCTTTGCAGCCAATTTAAAATTAATGCCTGGAATGGAGAAGTTGGGGCAGTTCTCAATACCTATAGAAGGTTTGGGTGAAGGAATACGGGAATTCAATTTTCTATTGAATACTCAATTCTTTTTAGAATTTGAAAATTCGCCAGTAAAGGCTGGGGATTTTGAGGCAAGATTAGTACTTGAGAAGAAGTCTAATCTGATAAAATTGGATTTTGAAATAATGGGTAGTATGGAAACTCCATGCGATAGGTGTTTAGCAGACATCCACCTTCCACTACAGATGGAAGATCATCTTATTATAAAATACGTAGATGAGACTGTAGAAGAAGAAGAGGAAGTCATTTACATTACCAGAGATACAGACCATGTTAATGTGGCAAAATATTTCTATGAGTGTGTTTGCTTAAATTTACCTCTGATAAAGGTGTATGATTGTAGAGAGACAGAACCTTACCCATGCAATGAAAAGATTCTAGATAAGTTACAAGGAGAAGATGCAAGTGAAGCAGATGCAACAAATCCTATCTGGGATCAACTAAAAAATGAATTTAATAATAACTAGTAAATAAGAATACTATGGCACATCCGAAGAGTAGGATATCGAAGCAAAGGAAAAGAAAAAGAAGAACGCATTTAAAAGCGCCTATACCTCAAATAGCGACTTGTAAAGAGACAGGTGAAGCACATTTGTACCACAGAGCATATTGGCATGATGGTAGTATGTATTATAAGGGTCAAATGGTGATTCAAGCTGCAGAGGAATTAGACTAAACGAAAAATATTTCAGTAAGAAGCTCCTACCATTGACTGGTAAGGAGCTTTTTTTTTGTACAATAGTATTATAATTTATCACACATGAAAAAAATCAATAATTCTGAGTTTGCCCCTGCGCCCGTTGGTCCTTATAACCAATCCGTGCTTGCTGGTAATACGCTATACCTTTCTGGACAAATTGCTCTTGTTGCAGAGACTGGAGAACTTATCACAGATTCTATAGAAAACGAAACCCATCAGGTAATGAAAAACCTAAAAGCTGTTTTGCATGCAGCTGACATGACATTTGAACATGTAGTAAAATGCACAGTCTTTGTGGGCGACATGAATATGTACAGTAGGATAAATACTGTGTATGCAGAATATTTTAACGAGGATACTGCTCCAGCCAGAGAATTAGTACAAGTTGCAGCGCTTCCTAAATTTGTAAATGTGGAGATATCTTGCATCGCTGTAAAATAGATTTTAAGAGAAATTATTAAACAGACTTGAACGAGAATAAAATGACAGAAAAGAAAAAACGTGTGCTTTCTTGTATCCAGCCTACTGGAGATATGCATTTTGGGAATTACTTTGGTGCTGTAAAGAATTGGGTTGATTTACAAAAAGAATACGATTGCACCTATGGTGTTGTGGATTATCATGCGATGACAATGCCATATGATGTAAAGAAATTACGAAACAACACTTGGGAACTTCTTTTCAATTTACTTGCTGTGGGGATAGATGTCAATAATTTATTTGTGCAGTCTCTTGTACCAGAACATGCTGAACTTGGTTGGATATTCAACAACTTTGCTTCTATGGGTAGAGTGGAGAACATGACGCAATACAAGGATAAGAGTACATCTGAAAACATCAAAGACAAATTTATTTCTGTTGGTCTATTTGATTACCCTGTATTACAGGCTGCGGATATTCTTATTTACAAGGCTGATTTTGTTCCAGTAGGAAAGGACCAGTCACAGCATTTAGAACTGACAAGAGAGATTGCTAACAGGTTTAATAATCAAGTAGGAAAGGAATATTTCGTCCTGCCTGATACATTATTCACTGAAACACCTAACATACGATCAACTGCAGATCCCACAAGAAAGATGAGCAAGAGTGCTGGAGAAAAACACTATATAAATGTGTTTGGCGATGAAGACCGTATACGTAAGCAGATTAGATCAGCGGTTACTGATACTGGAGAAAAAACAGGGGATGAAATGTCTCCTGGACTAGTAGGCTTATTTACGCTCTTGAAAGCTGGAGGAAATATGCAAGCCCACAGTACATTGATGGAACATTATAATGCGGATGTTCTCAAATATGTAGATCTCAAGGATGCTGTTGCGGAAACATTAATAGCATTATCTAAAACGTTCAAAGAAAATAAATCTGCAATAATCGCAGACAAGAAAAATATAAAACTTCAAATAAAGCAGTCCAGTGAAGAGATAAGGAAAATTGCGCAATCTACTCTGCGTGAAGTAAAAGAACTGGTAGGACTGTTGAATGTAAAATTTTAACTGCGATGAAGATATTCTGTATTGGAAGAAACTATGCTGATCATGCAAAAGAGCTGGGCAATAAGGTACCTACTCAACCTTTGATTTTTATGAAACCTCCTACGGCATCCTTACGTGATAATAGAGATTTCTATTATCCGGAGTTTACAAAAGATTTACATTATGAGGTTGAGGTGATATTGAAAATTTGTAAAAATGGTAAGCATATCCAGACTGCTTTTGCGGATGACTATTACAAAGAAATAGGCTTAGGAATTGATTTTACTGCGCGCGATGTACAATCAAGATGTAAAGAAAAAGGGCATCCTTGGGAAATAGCAAAAGGCTTTGATCATTCTGCCGTTATGGGCAAGTTTTTGTCTAAGGAGCAATTCCAAATGAATAATATTTCTTTTCATTTAGATAAGAATGGAGAGACTGTGCAAAAGGGAAATACGAAAGATCTCATCTTTGATTTTAATACACTTATCTGCTATATCTCGACAATCTTTACCTTACAGAAAGGAGATTATATTTATACCGGAACACCAGCAGGTGTAGGGCCAACTGTTCAAGGAGATGTTCTAAGGGGTTTTATAGATACTGAGCAGATATTTGAATGCGAAGTAAAGTAAGTTTTGCAATACGCGTAGCAACAAAAAAGACCTAAGTAAAAATTTACTTAGGTCTTTTTTGTTGCGTGTAGTATGTTACGTACTTACTGCTCCGGAGGTGGCGCATAGAAAAATTCTTCAGAAATAATTTTCCCATCCTTCACTCCATAAACACAAAGTTCTTTGTCTTTTGTTCTAGGGGCTCCTTTATACGTAACGTCCATTATCATTGTGATCGCGAAATGATCATCTGATATAATAGGATCAGAAATCTCTGCTCCATGCATTTCTTCTACCATCCCTGCCCACTTCTTTCCCTTCTCTCTTATAGCGTCCATACCTTTTACCGTTTTAGGGCCAAACATCTCAACTGGTTCTGTACTCGTACAGTCATCACAATAGAGCTCTTGTTGTGCTTTATCCCAATCTCCTTTTCTACAAAGCTCTACTAATTTGTTTGCAACTTCTTGTGTTGTCATAGTTTAAGTTTTATTTCGTTTAAAAAAAAAAAAATTAATAAAATGCGCATATTACACCTGCCATAAGAGTACACGTCAGTACCCAATATCCTACTTGGATCCATATAAGTTTCCATGGCCGATGTTCAAACATTGCACTAATTCCAATCAAAGGAAGTGCGAAAAAAAGACCAGCTAATGCGCCATGCAGAGCACCATGTCCAAAGCTTCTGTGTTTGTCCCCATATGCTGCCATAAAATCATTGAAATATGCTGCATTGACTGCATCTCCTCCAGCTTGTAAATCCATTGCGAATAATTGGTAGATACCTGACTGGTGAATTGCAAGTCCTGAAAGTGCAAAGGCCAAGATTACACTTAAGAGATAACTCAGTCCTAAAATCTTAAACATATTTCCTTTTGAAAGTTCTTCTTCTGTTTTACCAACTAGACGCATCCAAGAGGTTCCAAATAGTTTAGGATGATACCAAACAAATCCAATTACCATTGGTATTAATGCAGTGGCAAATAAAACCCAAATATTTTGTTCCATAGTTTTTATTATAAGTTTTTAAAGAAGCAATCAATTCAATATGATGAATTTACATTTTTCTTTTCAAATTATATATTTTCACTATTTTTTTTGAAAGTAGCGCACATAGTCTATTTCAAATCTGGCTGGAAATGCTGAACTATCTATGCCCATTTTTCCTCCCCAGTTACCACCTACTGCAAGGTTCAGAATGAGATAAAACTCTTGGTCAAAAGGCCATTCTTTATAAGATTCATGCAGATTTAAATATTCATGATACATGGTTGAATCCACAAACCATCGCATTCCTTCTTGGCTCCATTCCAGACTATAATCGCGAAAGGCACTTTCATTATCAGGTATGTAAATCTCACCTGCTTTCTGGGTCCCTATCATATGATTAAACGCCTCACTATGTATGGTGCCATAGATAGAGTCTTTTGCATATCCTACATGTTCCATAATATCAATTTCTCCACTTTTGGGCCAACCACCATAGCTGTCTGTTACAGGCATCATCCAGATAGCTGGCCATGTGCCTAAACCTACAGGATTTTTGCAGCGAATGACAAGCTTGCCATCTAACATATTCTGCTTATCCTTACTTATCAATTTTGCAGAAGAGAAGTCACGTGTGCCCATTTTCTCAGCATGGGCTTCAATTATCAATTTATTGTTTTCAACGCGAGCATTTTTTAGTCTATTCCTTGTATAAAATTGCTGTTCATTGTTACCCCATCCACAAAGCTCAGGGCAACCATCCCCTTCTATAAAAGTCCAAAGTGTATCTGTAGGCAGTCCACTATAGTTAAACTCATCACTCCATACTAATTCCCATTCCTGTTGAGGAGTTTTTAGATTGCCTATATTTTCGTTGAGTGTAAATAAAAAGAATAGGAGGAGAATAAGGATTCCCAGTACGAAGACAAAGCCTATAGCTTGGAGCAGTTTTTTTAATTCTTCCATCTAAGTTATTGAGGGAAAAAGAGAGGTCGCGAGCGGATTTGAACCGCTGTACAAGGTTTTGCAGACCTCTGCCTAACCGCTCGGCCACGCGACCTTTTAGAAGAACGCAAATATATTATTTTTTATCTACTAATGCTCATCTGGCAATAATAGCTTCAAACTTTAGATTAAAAAAAATGAACGTATATTTAACGCAATTCCAATAATATTGAAAATAGCAAGTATACCATACTATTTAAGCCTTTTTCTTTGCCTCTGCGCTAGCCCTTTGGCTTCGCAAGATGATATATTAGATAAGTTAAAATCAGCATTACCAAACGCAAGTTTCGAAGAATTAGACCAAGGGCATCATTTTAAGCGAGAATTTATCATTATGCTGGAACAGCCTCTAGACCACAATGACCCTTCAGCAGGTATATTCCAGCAAAGATTATTTTTAGCCCATTACGATTTTTCAGAACCTATGCTAATGGTGACAGAGGGATATTCCGCTTACCCACGTTATTATGAACTCTCTGATATGATTAGATCAAATCAACTGATCATTGAATATAGATTTTTTGGGGAATCAAAACCCAGTAATTATGACTACACCTATCTTACTAATGATCAAGCTGCTGAAGATTATCATAGAATACGAACTTTACTTGGTAAATTGTACACAGGGGATTGGCTAAGTACTGGTATAAGTAAAGGCGGTACTACCTGCTTAATTTATAAAAATAAATTTCCAGATGACGTAAAAGTTACCATACCCTATGTTGCCCCCCTACCTATGGGAAGAGAAGACAAACGATTTGATCATTTCTTTGAAAACATAGGGACAGAAGAATGTAGAAATAAGTTGAAAGCATTTCAAATGACCGCATTAGAACAAAAGGAAGCTATATTCTATAAGGTAGATTCTCTTGCTGCAGCAGATTCCATCCATTTCAATATTATCCATTCAAAAAAAGCATTTGAGTACGCTGTACTTGAATATCCATTTTCGTTTTGGCAGTATGGTCAAGCCTGTAATCGCATTCCTGACAAGCCTTCTATCCATACAACTTTCAAACATCTAAACGAAGTTGTGGGTTTCGATTTTTATGCAGATGAAACAATAGAATATTTTAGGCCATCCTTTTATCAATTTATGACGGAAAATGGATATTATGGTTTTCAATACGAACATCTAGGCGATAACTTTGATTATGTCACCGACTTTACAAACTTCCCTTTTGCTCCTGCTGAAGCAAAAGGAAGATATGATGCTGACTATTTAAAGTATGTACGTGTATTCCTATACCACAAAGGAGAAAAAATTATTTATATCTATGGCGATAAAGACCCGTGGACTGTATGTAAACTCGTTCCTCCCAAGGAAAGAGATGCCGTCTTTATCTTGCACAAAGACGGCGATCATAGTACTAGGATATCCAATCTCAGCACTGTTGAACAGAAGATAGTAGAAACAAAACTTGCTGAATGGTTAGATAAAAAGATAATCCCTATTAAAGAGGTTCTTAATGGAGGTTAATTCTATTTAACACCTTTTCTTCTTAACATTTTTTCTTTCGAAATCACTTTTCTTCCCTTTATCACTTTATTATTAGAGGTAAACCCTGAATTTTATATTTAAAATAAAATGTCTATTGATAGTTAATAAAAAATTAGCCATATTTACATAACAACTTACCTCAGTACAATAGCATCCTTATTGCATATTTAAACACCCCTTTTAAGATCACATAAGTGTTTTGAGTTTACTCAATTCAAATGCCCTGTTATTTACTTTAACCCCATTCTAGCTTGTGCGCAAGATAGAATAGTATATAAACTAGGAAAAACAATTGAATGAAGTACATGATTGTAGCGATAGCTTTGAGCTATAGCAGTTGGATATGTGGCCAAATAAATGTAGAATTTTCTGTTAATGAGTCTGAAGCTTGTGAGGTACTTGCTGCAGATTTTCTTGACGAGTCAAGCAGCACTGCTGGGACTATTGTCGAATGGCAATGGACATTGGGTTCATTCAACTCAAGCTTACAAAACCCAAGCGCCATTTTTAACACGATAGGAAATGTAGAAATTTGTTTATCCGTTAAAGATGATAAAGGCAACGAAGGAAGTCGTTGCAAAGAAGATTACATTCGTATTTACAAAAATCCTATTGCAAACTTTGAATTACTAAACAATGGAATCTGTGCACCTGCTAGCATTGAGTTCAATGATCTTTCTACTACAGAAAACGATCGAATTGTTAATTGGACCTGGGGACTTGGAGGCTCATCCAATGTGATTCAAACTTCAGATCCAAACACATTCATTGAAAGTACATACAGCACTGGAGACTTATATACTATAAGCCTACTCGTAGAAGATGATAAAGGCTGCACAGCGTTAGAAACTAAAAATGAAGTTCTTGAAATCCTGCATTCCCCAAAACCAAGTTTTACAAGTAGCTTTTTAAATACATGCGAACTACCAGCAAAGGTAGAAATAGATTTTACTGAGGACAGTGAGGAAGCCATTTATTATTGGGATTTTGGCAATGGAGAAACATATATAGGAACTGAACCTCCTCTTGTTTTATATCCGACTGATGGTAAGTATGAAATTATACTCACCGCTCGTAATGAAGATTGTGAGACGATACTCACCAAAGAGATAAACGTAAAAACAAATCCTGATCTAGATTTAGAAATCATTCCAGGAACTGTATGTGTAGGCAACGAAATTAATTTTGATCTAGAGGAGGTGGCGTATGATAGTGTGCAATGGACAATAGAATCCGTTGGCACTTTTACGGCCTTTGAAGCAGTCACTGTCCTATTTGACAGCCCTGGTTGTTTTGAAGTGCGTGCTAGAATTTATTCTGGATCTTGCATTTTTGATTATAGTCTACCTAATTGTGTTGAAGTTCTCGCTAAACCCGATGTGAATATCATAACACAAATAGATACTTACTGTGACGTTCCTTCTCAGATTTTATTCTCACATGATATTGATGGAAATCCTACTGTATACTGGAAAATTGTTGATCCGTCTGGTATAGAGTTCAAAACAACAGAGCAAAGCTCGTCTTATCAGGCGAACGAATTTGGGACATACGAGATCAATCTCTTATATGTATTTGGAAGTGGATGTTTCTATAGGTATCAAAGGACAATACAAATACAAGATTTTGAAGTTTTAGTACCGGTGAATGGGCCGCAGGGTTGTATTCCATTAGATGTTACCTTATTCGATAGCATTCAATCAAGCTTCAACATCGTTTCTTTAGAATGGTTAGTAGAAGGAAATGGGTTTTCATTTTCTAGTAGTGATTCTGAACCAAGCTTTACGCTTGAAGAAGTAGGAACGTATGACCTTACTCTCATAGCTAAGAACTCCAGAGGCTGCATTGACACCCTTGAGATAGAAAACTACATTGCCGCAGGCACACCACCGGAGGTTGATTTTAGTTATACTCCGTTTAGTCAATGCGCAAGAGAACTTTTCAATTTTTATGATGAATCCTCTGCTGAAGCAAATGATTGGTACTGGCAGTTTACAGATCAAGGCGATGGTATTTATCAAGAAAATCCAGAATATCAGTTCGGAGATACTGGATATTTTAATGTAATTCATGTGGCCATGTTTAATGGATGTCCAAGTGATACTATGCGCGTTGATAGCGCAGTTTACGTACTAGGACCCATTTCCCATTTCAAACCAGAATACAACTGTGAAGATCCATATTCTGTATTTTTTAAAAATAATTCAATAGCGGCAGATTCTTTTATTTGGAAAATCAATGTTGGAAATGACGTTATTTATAATACTCAAGACTCCTTTGACTTTCTTTTTCCAGGAAGAGGCGATTACGTTGTTGAATTGTATACTGAGAATTACACGACTGGCTGTGACTTTCTTAAAACAGATACTGTTTTCATAAGAGACCCTATCGCCCAGTTTACATTAGACAAACACAAAGGTTGTGCACCTTTGACTTTACAAATTTCTGAATCTTCCATAGATGCGGAAAGGTGGCTTTATTCTGGTCCTGGCGCACAATTTAACAACGATACATTAACTACACCTGAGCTAGACTACTTAAATGCTGGTGGCTTTCTGGGGCCCAAACTTGTAGTCACAGACATGCACGGTTGCAAAGATTCAATGCGTGTTGATTCCGTTTTTGTCAATTCTGTAGATGCATTACCTTTGTATGATAAAATAGTATGCATTCCAGATAATATTCCTCTAGAAGATGCTTCTGTCTCCATGTTTGGGGAAGTGAACTCTTGGAGTTGGAATATTGGAAACTCCTTCCATAGCTCAACTGATAAAAACACTTCCTACTATCTTGATACAGCGATGGTCTTAGATCTAGAACTTATTGTTCAAGACAGTTGGGGATGTGTTGATACTTTTTTTAGAGAAAACGCAATCAAACCTGTGATAAATTTTATTGATTTTGATTTTGAGTCACAGACATGTACACAAGACCCCATCCAATTTACTAACCTTTCCACGGGTCAAAATATTATTGGATATCTGTGGGATTTTGGGGATGGATTCAGTTCTACAAAAAAAGATCCAAATCATTATTATACTAAAGAAGGCACCTACACGGTTTGTCTTACCATTGAAGAAGAGAAAGGTTGCCAAAAAACTCGTTGCAAGGAAAATATTATTGAAGTTATAAATCCAGAAGCAGCTTTTATTGCTGATCAAACAAGTATTGACTGTCCACCATTGATAGCTAACTTTACTAATAACTCAACAAACGCTGATTCTTTTGTTTGGGATTTTGGAGACAATGGTGGCTTGAGCAATGAAGAAAATCCTTCAAATGTGTTTACTGAAGTAGGAACATTTGATGTTACTTTGATTGCCATGCT
Organism: uncultured Saprospiraceae bacterium; assembly: GCA_937967615.1. Classification (GTDB taxonomy): domain Bacteria; phylum Bacteroidota; class Bacteroidia; order Chitinophagales; family Saprospiraceae; genus CALCMJ01. The sequence goes on along the minus strand of CALCMJ010000032.1, from coordinate 42,063 downwards.
AGGTGAAAACTGTGCTGACACTTTGTTAATAGAAGATTACATTCAGGTGAATGGTCCTGTTGGTGATTTCAGTTTTCAAAGTGATAATGCATGCGTTCCACTTACTGTAGAATTTTTTGGAGATTCAGACAGTGACTATAATTATACATGGGATTTTGGAAATGGAGAGATTGTGAATACAGCAAATAGCGCTTCACTTGATACAGTTTCTTACATCTATAATGAAGTGGGGACTTACACTCCAAAATTAATTCTTTCAAACCAAGATGGTTGCATCAGAAGTTTTACAGGAAACCCAATTGTTGTCAATGACATCAATCTCGATTTTTCAAAAATCACTGATCCGTTCTGTGGAACACCACAAGTAATTGAATTGGAAAATAAAAGCACGGCAAGTGGCAATGCAGAATACAACTGGAGCATTCAAGATGAGCAGTCCATTTATTATTCAGACCTACTGGATTTAAACTTAAATATCACAAAACCTGGAATTTATTATGTTACATTAGAAGGAAGTTTAGAAAATTGTGAAGAGTCTTTACGCATAGATAGTGCGATAATCATTGCCTCCATTCCAAATGTACTTTTTGATATTTCAGAAGACATCACATGTCAATTCTCAAGCATACATCTTCAGAATAACACGAGCAATGCTGTAGGAGAGATTAGCAATTTCTATTGGGACTTTGGAGATGGGAACACTTCAACGGAGGAGTATCCTGAGCATACATATGCAGAAAACAATCTCCATATAATTTCTTTGAAAGCAATTACGGAATACGGTTGCGTAGGAGAACATCAAATAAATACAGAGGTCATTGAAGCAGCGAATGTTGACATTCTGCCTCTCCCTATTCTTTGTTTGGGTGATACGGCGATAATTGATTTGCAAATCACAAACCCTCAAGCCGGAAGCATTATTAATTGGGAGGATGACCCTGATCTTAGTTGCACAGACTGTGCTAATCCTAGCATTCAACCAACTGGAAATAATACTTACTTTTTCAACTATATACAAGAAAACGGTTGTGTCCAAGAAGACTCGGTACAACTTAGCTTCTTTGATATTGCAGGTCCAGAGGTTTCTCTTTCTACTGACGATATTATATGCAATGGAGATTCAAGCACAATAAGCATATTAAATTACAACTCAGACTATGACTACACTTGGCAACACGATCAAAACTTTAGTCATTTAATAGAAGAAAATAAAGCAATAAGAGTCTATCCAGACACAAGTACTACAATAGGAATTTTAGTCAGCAATCAAGTAGGCTGTTCTGCTGAAATCTCTAATGAGATACATGTAGATGTTCTTAGCGGAGATATTCTTCCGGTAGAAAAGATTCATTGCGTAGGTGACGAGATAGAATTAAATATAGCACAAGGCAATGATGCAGTTTGGTCTGGCACTGGTCTTAGCTGTAACACATGTCCTAATCCTAGTGTCCTAATTAGTACAGGTGAATCAGAATATTTAGTACAAATTACGTCGGACAATGGATGTCCTTTTACAGACACCTTAAACATAATTGGAATTCCAAATGGATTTGTCAATGCTGGACCAGATGCAAACATATGTTTAGGAGAAACTATTGAATTACAAGGCACTGCTTTAGGAACTGCAGAATGGCAACCCTCTCCTTATTTGAATGATGTGACAAATCCTCAGAGCATTGTTAAACCAGAGGAGGATAGTTACTTTGTATTCAGTTCAGTCATTGGAGAATGTATGGATACAGATACTGTGTTTATAAACGTATTAGAAGCAGTCATTATTGAAGCTATAGGAGATTCCATTTGCTTTGATGAAATAGGGACGATTGCCGCTGATGGGAATGCACTAGAATATAATTGGATGGATATGAATCAAAATAATATTCTTTCCACGGAAAAGACAGTTGAGCTCTCACCTGAGTCTACAACTAACTATATGGTTGTGGGTAAAAGAGGCATATGTATAGCAGATACACAATACACGCAGATATATGTACATGATGAAATAATTATAGACCTTGAAGAAGATTACACGGTATTTCCTAATGTCCCAACGCAAGTAATTATAGATTACAATGGCGACTTTGATTTTGAGTGGTTTCCGCATGAGGGTTTAAGCTGCTGGGATTGTCCTGATCCATTTTTTGAGATCATAGGTGCAGGCGAATATGAACTCGTTGTTACTGATCCTATCAGTGGATGTCAGGCGGATGCTAGATTGTATGCACGCTATGAAACTCAATGTACAAACCAAACATTCTATCTTCCTAATATTTTTTCTCCAAATGGGGATGGAAGAAATGATGAGGCAATGGTCTTTGCTCAGAATCCAAATGAATTCATATCTCTGAGCATTTTTGACAGATGGGGCGAACAAATGTTCTATAGTGAAGATTTAAATGAAGGTTGGGACGGATATTTACAAGGTGAAGAAGCTATCATAGGAGTATATGTCATGAAGATTCAAGCAATTTGCGAATCTTCGAAAGAAGCTTATACTTTTTATGCAGATATAACATTGGCTAAATAAAAGCAATACTAGCTTAATCAATAGCTTATGTGTTCTCAATTGTCCCTTTTGGAGGAAACCTTGTAATTCACAGCTTGAAATTGTGCTTAGGGAATTAATCTTCTTAATTTCGCGCAAATTTAATACTATGAATACATCATTTCTGAAATCTCTAGGACTAAAGAAAAAGAACAACGGCACAAGCACAGGACTTAAATCCAGCAGTTCAAAAACATTTATTGATTCCTATTCTCCAGTAGATGGAAAATTTATAGGGAGTGTAAGTGTAAGTACGAAGGCACAATATGAAAGTACAGTGAAAACTGCTTTAAAAGCATTTGATGTTTGGAGGAAAATGCCAGCACCGCAACGTGGCGAAATCGTAAGACAGTATGGAGAAGCGTTAAGACAGCACAAAGATGCTTTAGGCAAACTTGTTTCTTATGAGATGGGCAAATCCTTACAAGAGGGCTGGGGAGAAGTTCAAGAAATGATTGACATCTGTGACTTTGCTGTAGGACTATCTAGACAACTATATGGATTAACTATGCATAGTGAACGTCCAAACCATAGAATGTATGAGCAATGGCATCCTTTAGGGGCAGTAGGAATAATATCTGCGTTTAATTTTCCTGTTGCAGTGTGGTCGTGGAATTCCATGATTGCATTAGTTTGCGGAGATGTGAGCATATGGAAGGGAAGCGAAAAAACACCTATGTGTACTATTGCTTGTCAGAATATTTTTCAGAGTGTACTAAAAAAGAATAATGTTCCTGAAGGCGTAAGTTGTATAGTAACTGGTGATTACAAGATTGGAGAATACATGACTAAGGATAAACGAATTCCTCTTGTATCTGCCACTGGAAGTACACGTATGGGTAAAATTGTAGCGACAACGGTTGCTGAACGTTTAGGAAGATCTCTTTTAGAACTTGGAGGGAATAATGCAATTATTGTTTCTAAGAGTGCGGACTTAAAATTAGTATTGACGGGAGCTGTTTTTGGAGCTGTAGGAACATGTGGACAAAGATGCACAAGTACAAGAAGACTAATTATACATGAAAGTGTATATGATAAAGTAAAGAAAGGAATTGTAAAAGCTTATAAACAATTAAAAATAGGAGATCCATTAAATCCTAAAATGCATGTAGGCCCCCTTATAGATCAAGATGCTGTAGCTACTTATTCAGAAGCGATCAAACAGGTAAAAAAACAAGGTGGCAATTTTGTAGTCCCAGGAGGAGTATTGAAAGGCAAAGCACATCAGAGTGGCTGTTATGTAAAACCAGCGGTTGCAGAAGTTGCACATAACCTACCTATCGTTCATCATGAAACATTCGCTCCTATCCTTTATTTGATAAAATATAAGGGCGGACTAAAAAATGCAATAGCAATACAAAATGAAGTTCCTCAGGGACTTTCCTCTGCGATAATGACAACGGACCTTAGGGAAGCAGAAGAATTCTTATCAACGGCAGGATCAGATTGTGGAATTGCAAACGTAAACATAGGCACAAGTGGCGCTGAGATAGGAGGCGCTTTTGGAGGAGAAAAAGAAACAGGAGGAGGAAGAGAGTCGGGTTCTGATTCTTGGAAAGCCTATATGCGTAGACAAACGAATACTATAAACTACAGTAAGACTCTACCATTAGCGCAAGGAATTAAATTTGAGTTGTAATTAAGTAATTAGATTCAGGTAGACTTTTTACTGATTTAGGTATATTGAATTCAATCTATCTAGGCTTTCATGTATATTGTGTAATTACATTATCGTGATAATTATGGATAATGTTTTATATAAATCTAAAATACCTTAAAAATGAAAACGAATTCTTTATTCTTTCTATTCTTCCTAGCAATGGCAAGTATCTATCTCGTTTCTTGTGGAGATGAAGATCCACCTGTTGTAGATCCTTGTGATAGTATCAATGCAAGTTATGAAGGAGATGTAAAAGCAATAATAAGTGGTTGTGCAAATTCAAACTGCCATGGTGGAACAAATATGGATATTCCAGAAGTTTCCAGAGACTTTACAACGTATGCTGGTTTGAATGCGGTAACCACAAGTGGGATTTTAGTAAAACGTGTTATCACAGATAAGACAATGCCGCCGTCAGGTGCATTATCTCAAGCAAATCTTGACATTTTACAATGTTGGGCTGATGCGGGATATCCTCAAAATTAAAACAAGACACACTGAGAAGCTCTTCTCAGTGTGTCTTGTAAGTCGCAAGTTTTCTTCAGTATCCATAGTTCATATTGTTTAATTAAATTATATTTAATTGAACAATATGAACTATGTCTAATTTGATCGACCTTTCCTTATTCGCAGCTTGAAGAATTCTAAGAGTCTCATACCTCTACTCTTTCTAATTTGCTTTGCAATTATCGAAGTTTTTGCAATACACTATCTCTTTACCAAATATAAAGAAAACCAAAATCTAGAACGCAAACAATACTTGCAAGAAAACCTAGATAAATCAATTCAAACTCTTGAAAAAGAATTTGATAAAATATCCATTCTTATTGCTGGACTCAAAAGCCATGTCTCTGCATCAGCTAATGAGCTATCTTCAGATGAAGTACGATCATATATTATTAATCAACTAAACTTTTTTACAGCCTCAGAAAATATCATAATAAATTACATTGATACCAATCATAAATTTGTCTATTCTACTGGAACACAGAAAAAAGAAGTAAATAACCTTGCCGGCACGAGTGTTGTTGAAATCAGGAGCAAAGAGGTCATCAAAAAATTAGATGAACTTCTTAAAACAGAAGAAATAATAACTTATCCACCTCTAAACCTTTACGAAGGGCACGTAGGTATTCCAATCGATTTTAGATATACACATAATAATGTGGTCAAGGGTTATTTCGCTATAATAATAGACATCAAAAATTTGATCAACCCAATCCTAGATTCTGACATTAAAAAAGAATTTGTCTATAGATACACTGCTGGTGTTGAAGAAATAGAATTTGATCGCGAAAAAGTCTATGACGGCAGCAAAATCTATAATAAGAAAGAAGATTCCGAAAATTACAAACGAAATAAAAAAGATTACTTTTATCAAACAACCACATTTTTAAATCTTCCCATATCAATTGGTATTAACTATAAAACAAAAAATCAAACAAGTGACATAGGAAACTTCGTCCAATCTATTTTAGCCACACTAATTATACTATTGATTGGCTCCAGTTTACTTCTCTACTTTTACTATCAAAATGTTCAAAAAACAAAAGAGCAAAATCATATAAACAAAGCACTTATTAGATCAAACAAACTGCTTAAAAAATTCATTTATGCAAGTTCGCATGACATAAGACAACCTTTAGTAAACATTTCAAATTTTCACAGACTGCTTGCTTCCAAGCTCTCAAAATCCATAGATGAATCCACAAATACATATTTAAGCATCGTACGAGAAAATATTGATCACTCTTTAGCTCTGCTCGACGATCTTTTAATTTACTCTGGCATTATCAAAGAAGAAAAAAACAAAAAACTACTTGCTGTCAATGATATTTTAAACACAATTTACCAAGCTTACGACAAGAATAAAATCAAAATTTCGTACGACAATATTCTACCTTGCTATGGGACAAAATCTGAAATATATAGACTTTTTCAAAATCTAATATCTAACTCCATTAAATACAATGAAAACACTGTTGTAGAGATTAAAATATCATCACATCAAACTGATAATTCTATAGTTTATTCAGTAAGTGATAACGGTATTGGTATAAGTAAAGAACATGCAACTATTGTGTTTTCTGAATTCCAAAGAGTGCACAAAAATAAATATAAAGGGACAGGTTTAGGACTATCCATTTGCAAAGAAATTGTTGCAAACCATGGTGGAACTATTCATGTGAAAGAAAAACCAACCAAAGGCACTAACATTATCTTTTCAATTGCAAAACATGTTTAAAAAAATAATGCTCATAGATGACGATAATGCAAGCAATCTTTATCACGAGATTATTATCACTGAAGATAATCTCACAGAAGAACTTGTTATCAGTAATTCTGTAAATGATGCAATTGATAAATTGCAAAACATGTCAAATCCACCAAATTTAATATTCCTTGATATGAATATGCCCTTAAAGAATGCATGGGATTTTCTAGAAGAATACAAAAACAAAAACCTCCACAGAGGATCTAAAATTATAATTTTGAGCACAACAAAAAATCCCTCTGATGTTCAAAAAGCAATGGAAAGCCAATATATATCAGGCTTCCTAACAAAGCCTTTGACGATAGAATTTATCAAATCTCAATTCAACGCATAAAGACTACAAAAAAGGATAGCTTACTCAGGTTCTGAGTAAGCTATCCTTTTTTGTAGATATATCTCTCCAAGTAATAAATTACTCTATCACAATGAATTTCTTAGAAATCACTCCTTGGTCTGTCTGTAAGCTCAAGAAGTAAGATCCCGTTTGCATTCCTTCTAATGAAATGTCTGTTACTCTTTTTTCTGAATCCCAATCTTGCGTGAACAATAATTGTCCAGTAAGATTGTACACTTCAATAGAGAGTATCTCGTCATTTCCTGTTGCTTCAATGCGTAATTCTTCACTTTTACTTACAGGGTTAGGGTAAACTGTAATTTCCGTTGCCGTTGTCTGTGTTCCTTCTTCATTCCCTTGGGGTAGTCCAGCTCCACATGTATAACCCCATAGTACAATATCATCAAGATATATGTAATCTGGATTTGCAGAAGCATCACATCTAAATCTAAATCTAGTATTTGCAGTAAAAGGACCATCGATGTAGAAATCGTCAAATTCTCTAACATTGTTTTGGAACTCATCTCCTAGGTTCCATTCTTCTACTGTTGTATATGTCGCTCCTCCATTTGTAGATACTTGGAACCAGAAATCCTCAGAAGCGTTATCCATACTACGCGGGTAATATGTAAATGATATGAATGCCTGGTCGTAGGCTGCTAGGTTTAAGTTATCCGTTGTAGTTGTACTTGTTGATGTATTATCTCTAATACGTACACAGTATGATCCCGAATTTGCATAAGCTGCATCTTGAGAGCTTCTTCTACAATCTGAACCTCCATCATTCCACATTCCCCAACCGCTCTCAAACGTATTATCTTCTAAAACAAACCAGTCACAGCCACCGCAGCCAGAAGCATCTGGTACGCATGGATCTGTATCATCTGCATCATCGCCAACACAATATCCATCACCATCTGCATCCGTATACACTCCGCCATTACAATTACAATCTGCATCATAGGTCTCTCCTAGAGTACATCCGTCATTATCATTACACGGCTGCCCAGTTAATGTACATCCTGGGTCTCCAGAAATACAGAAATTCGTAGTCTCTGAAGATCCAAATGCACCCCCAGATGCATAGGTATTATTTGCATCAGAAACAGAATACGATCCGCTTCCATACGCACAACAGATACCATCACCATAAGAATCGTAAATAGTAAAGTCAAAACATGCGTCTACTAAACATACCTGACTAGAAACGGTAGAACCATTAGGAGATGAACCATATGGACCACCAGACGCAATTACATTTCCACTTCCATCTTTGATATCCCAAGTTGTTTCTCCTGGATAATTATCTAAGGTTATGGATACGGTAACATCTGTACAGTCTGGACATTCTACTGGGACACATGGGTCATTATCATCAACATCATCTCCCACGCAGAATCCATCATTATCATTATCTGTATATGTTCCCGCACAATTACAATTTGAATCAATTGCATCTCCAGTAGTACATGCATCACCGTCATCACAAGAATCTCCAAATTCAGGACAAGTAGAGCATGTTGTTAAACATGTCGCATTGTAAACATTCGCTCTGATTAGGTCGCCTGGCTGAGGGCCAAATCCATTTACTGGATCTATACCTACACTTGATAATAAATGGCAGTAACTCATTACGGTTCCTGAGTTAGGAATAGGTCCGTCGCATCCTTCTGAATAGCCTGCCTGTGGTCCACATCCATCTATAGCACCTCCACTCCAAGAACAATTGTGCGTATGGGGCGAACCTAAATTATGTCCTATCTCATGCGTCAAAACATTTACTGTCCATGAGTAAGTAGGTATATTATTATATGTGTTGTTAATTGCACTATAGGCAACACCATTTAGGCCTGAACATAAGACATCAACATATGCAATTCCTCCACCACCAGAATTTCCAACAAGGTGTGCAAGATCACCATTGTAATTTCCATTCAATTCGCTTCTGAACTGGTTTAAAAAATTACTCGTACTTGGTCCAGTGTAAGGATCTGTAGTATTCCAAACAACGAGTTCGTTTACTGTAAAATTAATAGACTCATTTGCATACATAATAGCCACTTGGCTAAACGCGCCTAAGACATAATTTGAGGTAGCCGCTGTAGTACCAAATGTGTTGTAGAGATCATTATCAACTTCTACATACATTTGCACGCAATTATTTGCATCCATCATAGAACGGTCTACTGCTTCAAACTCGCCAATTTTATAGTCTATATCGTCTGTAAAACATTCATACATAGGAAGGTCTTTCACATCTTCTTCTAGATATACAAGATGGAATTCACTATCCTTAATTTTAGCCAAAGTGTATGTTTCTGTTCCAGTAGAAATCATACCTGAAATTTCATCTTTAAACACATTAATTGCTACAAGAGAATTCTCCATCCCCTCAATAACACCCCAATAATAAGATCCTGAAGTAAAATTCAAAGCCTTCTGTCTATCTGAGCTTTCATAAAGTTTAAAATCGTTTGTGGTAATTTGAATCTTAGTCAGTTTGAGATTAAAATCCTCCCTTCCTTCTACGGGAATAGATAATTTTAATAGATCAGCCTGACCTTTCAAAATTTTCATATTGAAGCTATTATCCAGATTTAATAGCGTCTTCCTTTCCAAGACTGAATTATCAATGATATTATCAATCTTTCGAACATCAGATTTTACAAAAGGAGATGAAACGTCAATGGTTTCAAAATCTGCACCCTTCTCCTGAATCATATCCGCAACAATGGATTGAGAATTCAGAGACAAGCTGAATAGAATAAATAGAACTGAGAAAACATAATTGTTTTTAGTCATTACAATTGGATTTTGTAGGTTATAAAAAATAAAAGGGCTAATGTGCTGTTCAGAATATCCATCAATATGGTAAAATAACAAGAGTTTATAGTGGGTACAAATACCCAAATTACAACTAGTGTTTACCCTGAGAAAGGATGATGAGGTGTTGAGTACTTAAATTAGTAAATAATATCTAAAAGGAAAAACTTATATTAGAATTTGATAATTATTGTACATTCTCAATAGATAGAAACTATAAAAATCCTAATCAAATTTCTAGTAAACAGAATTAGATATCAGAGAAAATTGAAGGCTTAGTTGCACGGATGAAGATTGCATTACCTAAACATTAGGCTTAAATTTCAAAACACCCTTTTTCAGTCCTGCATATTTTTGCTATTTTTAATTTATATCTAACTAATATGCAAACCGGAAAATTAAAATATCTTCTCATTGGCCTACTTTGTTTTTCTATTACAAATTCATTCTACGCACAAAGAACCATTGGCCTAATAAGTTATAATCCAGAAAAATCCTCTGAGGGTTATAATTTGATTTACCCGTATTGGCAGCCAAATGTTTATCTGCTCAATAATTGTGGCCAGATAGTTAATACTTGGGAAGATGATGATATATACGAGCCAGCCAGATATGCTTATCTTCTACCAAATGGGAATCTTGTAAAAACAAAAAAAGGCCCTGATGATGCAAATTTTAGTTTAAATGGTTCTGGAGGTGGCGAATTTGTAGAAGTCAGAACATGGGATAATGAACTAGTTGCTAGCTATTCCTTAAAAGACTCCGTGAGTAGACTGCATCATGATATTGCTGTTACAGATAAAAACACTGTCTTGATGATTGCTTGGTTTGCCAGAACGAAAGAGGAATGTATTGCTGCAGGAAGAGATTCAAGTAATATTCCAGAAACAGGCTTATGGCCTGATAACATAATTGAATGGGACCCTTATTTAGATTCAATTATTTGGCGTTGGGATTCTTTTGATCATATCATTCAGAACCATGATTCTACTAAAGCAAATTACGGTATCATTGAATTAAATAATAACAAAATTGACTTCAATGCAAAACTCGGCTTTGTTGAAGACTGGTTGCATTTTAACTCTGTAGATTATAATCCCAGAACAGATCAAATAATTATCTCAGTGCCTATTTATCATGAGGCATGGATAATTGACCACAGCACGACAACATTAGAGGCATCAGGATCCACAGGAGGGAATTCTGGGAAGGGAGGTGATATTCTGTATAGATGGGGAAATCCAGCAGTTTACAACAATGGCGAGAAAAAGGATCAAAGATTATTCTTTCAACATGATGTAAATTGGGTTGATGATTTTCTTGATAGTACACATGTGCATTATGGAAAAATTGGAGTATTCAACAATAGATCTGGAACTGAATATTCTACTGGTAACATTTGGGACCCAGGATTTGATGAAGCAAGCTATTCATTTGCAGTGGACGGTAAAAGATTTGGTCCGTCCAACTACAGTCTTAGTGTCCACCACCCTGACACAACACAATTAAACTCAAGGACAATTTCTAGCTTCCAAGTTTTAAATAATGGAAATTTTCTTGTCTGCGCAGGAAGGAAAGGTTATACTTTTGAATTAACACCTGACAATGAAATAGTGTGGGAATATATAAGCCCCATAACATGGGGAAGTCCTGCAGAACAAGATCAAATCCCAGCTCTAAATTCAAATAGCATCTTTAAACTTAAACGTTACCCAATAGATTTTAAAGCGTTTGAAGATAAGGACATGAGTCCAAAAGGAATTTTAGAAATAGATTCAGACATGGATTTCTGTGAACATCTCGTAAATACTAAAAACATCAAAAAAGATCTGGAGCTAAATGTTTTTCCAAATCCTGCTAGCGAATACGTAACACTACAATGGAAATCAAACAAACCAGTTAAAATCCAAGCTTTCAATAATTTGGGAGAATTAATTTTTACTGAAAATGGAACTTATGCTTCTGAAAAACAAATCGATACTTCAAACTGGGCCAATGGTATTTATATTATTAAGATAAATGAACACCAGGTATACAAAATGATGATTGCTCGTTAATACCCACTTAATTCACTTAAATTAAAATACTTCCCATTCACCTCCCTAATTGTATAATGTTTGAAATGCGTAAGGAAATCTGATGCGTTCATTTTTCCATCAAATTTTTTGGGATCAGGATGTACTAATATCGTTCTAGCCTCTGGCAGCTCTTGCAACTTGCTGATAATTAAAGACTCATATGGACTCGCCCAACTCATCACCAATTTTGACATATCCATTTCTGACTCAGATTTAATTTGTTTTTCTTTCGCTGATGAAATTTCAGATTCCCAATATTGAATACGCTCAGTATAAAATCTACCCTCAAACGATATTCTGAACACGAAAAATAACAAGAGTACAAGGACCATAATTTTATTAGAAACCAACTTATGGCTTAATTGCATACATCCTAACAGAACGATGCATAATAGCGGAATAAAGTTTACTTCGTTATAAAAGGCGTAGACTTGATTAGGGTCTGCAAAAGAAATGAGAATAATATATGCGAGTATTGCCAGTGGCAAACTAATTAGGCACATCCACTTTCTTTCCTGAAAAAAAATAAACATTGCTGCCAAACACGCTAGGGTGATAATACAATTCCATCCCAAGAAAAAACTTTGGATGTTATTTATAAAACCATCAGATTTGAAAATATCAAAACCTATTTCTTTTAAATTTGAGCCAAATGCACCTTGTTTGCCTGTATCATACCAGTTCGTAAAATATTTTGATTTCACTCCGTAAAGAATTATCCCTGAGAAAAGATAAATTAAATATTCTTTAGCACGTTTAGGATTTTGGAGCATCCAAAAGAAAAGGATTGCCCCAATTGGTATGATAACTAGAGGGTGATAAAACAATAGTAATATTAACACAGCCAATATTAAAAACCTTCTAATTAACCCGCTGTCCTCCTTCTTCACCAAAGCCATAAAGATAAATAGTACAGAACTCGCTTGAATTAATTCAGAATTATTCCAAAAAAACGCATGTCCGCTTATTAAAAGCAACCACAAAGCATAGAAATTTGCCATCTGCTTTTCCTGCATTCCCCATTTCAAAATAGCAAATACAAGAAAATGAAAAATCACATAGGATAAAGAAAATAGAAATAAGATAGTAGATAAAGGAAGTCCTGCTTTAATGCCCAAGAAAGGTAGGTAACGCACTATACTTGCGGGCCACCTCCCCGCCATTATTTCAATCTTGTCCTCCACAATCATATGAAAGATCTGAAATGGGTTATCTAGAAATAGAGTGCGTTCCTGATAATAGAAAATAGATAAAAGCGCATACAGAAAAAATAAAACAAGACCAAAGTCTAACTTTGCAAACGTCTCTATTATTTTTTTTTGGGTCAATGTGCTTATTCGTTCTCTTTTAAATTCAAAGCGAGACTTAATTCATCCAACTGATCTAATGCCACTGGGCTAGGTGCATCAATCATCATATCTCTTCCTTGATTATTTTTAGGGAAGGCAATAAAGTCTCTGATTGAGTTTACTCCATTAAGTACTGCACATAGTCTGTCAAAACCAAAAGCGATTCCACCATGTGGTGGTGCTCCATATTCAAATGCTCCCAACAAAAATCCAAATTGCGCTTCTGCTTCTTCTTTTGTGAAACCAAGAAGATCAAAGTTCTTACTCTGTAATTCACGATCATGAATACGTATGGATCCTCCGCCTATTTCTACACCATTGATCACTAAATCATAAGCATCCGCCTTTAACTTTTTCAAAGTCTCATGATCTCCTGATAACATTTTCTGTTCGTCTTCTTTCTTAGGAGCAGTAAACGGATGATGCATCGCATGAAAACGTTCGCTCTCTTCATCCCATTCTAAGAGTGGGAAATTAATCACCCAGAGAGGCTTAAAGACAGTGTTATCTCTCAATCCCAAACGTGTGCCCATTTCTAGGCGTAGCTCGTTTAATTGCTTTCTTGTCTTATCGGTTTCTCCACTCAATGCAAAAATGACATCTCCCTTCTCTGCACCAAACTTCTCTGCCCAAGATTGCAATGTAGCATCATCAAAAAATTTACCCACTGTAGACTTGATACTTCCATCTTCCATGTACTTAACATAGACAAGTCCCTTTGCTCCTATCTGAGGTCGCTGCATCCACTCTGTAAGCAGCTTCATGTCTTTATTAGAATATTTATCAGCAATCCCTTTGGCACAAATTCCAACAACCATTTCCGAATTATCAAATACCGAGAATCCTTTTCCTTGCGCAAAGTCATTCATCTCCACAAACTCCATCTCAAAACGAATATCAGGCTTATCACTTCCATACCTGCGCATCGCCTCATCATATTCCATCTTAGGGAAATCAGACAATTCAACGTTCTTAGTATTTTTAAAAAGATGCTTAGTTAAACCTTCAAATGTAGCAAGAACCTGATCACGTGTTACGAATGCCATCTCGCAATCAATCTGTGTGAATTCTGGCTGCCTATCTGCACGCAAATCTTCATCTCTGAAACATTTTACTATCTGAAAATATTTATCGTAACCAGCAACCATCAAAATCTGCTTAAATGTTTGTGGTGATTGTGGAAGCGCATAAAATTGTCCTGGGTTCATGCGACTTGGCACTACAAAATCTCTTGCCCCCTCAGGAGTACTCTTGATAAGACAGGGCGTTTCCACTTCAATGAATCCTTGCTCATCTAGATACTTCCTGGTCTCAATAGCGAGTTTAGATCTGAAAATTATATTCCGTTGCAAGGGCCCTCTTCGCAAATCCAAATAACGATATTGCATGCGAATGTCATCTCCCCCATCTGTGTCTTCTTCAATTGTAAAGGGTGGTGTTTTGGCAGCATTCAAGACTTCTAGTTTATTTACTATGATCTCAATATCGCCTGTTTCTCTATTTGGATTCTTACTTGATCGCTCGTTTACCACTCCACTTGCCGTCACAACAAATTCTCGTCCTAACTTTCTCGCAGTCTCCGTTAAGGCCGCATTCGCCTCCAAATCAAAAACCAACTGGGTAATTCCGTACCTATCTCTCAGGTCAACAAAGGTCAATCCGCCCATGTCTCTAGATATCTGAACCCAACCACTTAGGCTTACTTCTTTACCGACATCGGCCATTCTTAATTCTCCACATGTATGTGTCCTATACATTTTCTTCTTATTTTAGTATGCAAATGTACACTAAGCTTATAGGAATAGGAAGAAATCACCTGGTTTAGCTATATTTTTACTAACAAAGCATTTAACTTATTAAATCAAAAACGATGAAACGGCTTATTTCTCTTTGTTTTTTGCTCATGTTTTTATCTAGCAATACTGAGGCCAAACATATACTAGGCGGAAATATGACATACAGAACTGTGTCTATGAATGGCGACAGCATTACTTTACAGATCAGACTAACCGTTTATCGCGATGCAAACGGAGCAGGTGCAGATTTTGATCAGATGATCGATCTAGGAATTTATAGTTCAGATGGAATGCCCTGGCAAGTATATATAATACTGAAAGACATCCCCATAAGTGAACGCACAGAATTTGAACTAGGAAATCTTCCTTTTGTGATTACAGATGAAATTCCATCTTTTCAATCTGCTGTATACAGCGCGGAAATTACGCTTCCACGTTCACTAGGAGTCAACTATTTATTTGCATACCAACGCTGTTGCAGAGTGGACAATCTAGTAAACATTGTAGAACCTGAATCCGCTGGTTTTGGAATTCAACTCATAGTAACTGACGATGCTCTACAAGTAGAAAATGATTCTCCTCAACTTTATGATATCCCTCCTTCTATTTCTGTCCTAGGAGTTGATAATGAGTTAGAATTACCAGTCTCTGAACCAGATGGAGACTTACTCACATTTTCCTTTTGCCCACCATTGGTAGCAGGAGGCTTGTCAGGAGCTAACAAACCTGGAAACCCAAATGCTTGTGACGGAGTCATACCTGATCCCAACGATTGCCTTCCCCCATTTGATACTGTTAATTTCATTTCACCACAATTCACTATTGATATGCCATTTGGTTTGGAAAACGGAATTAATTTGAATGCTGAGACTGGAACCTTGACTGGAGCTTTTAATAACCCAGGAATATTCAATTATGGCATTTGCATTAAAGAAGAACGGGATAACACTTTATTATCGGAAGTAATTGTTGACCACACTCTTTTCACAGACATCTATGAACTGAAAGCTATAATTAGAGGAAAACCATTTTACGATATAAATCAAAATGGGGTAAAAGAAACTGAAGAAGAGTTTTTAAAAAACATTAAATTAGGATTAAACTTGGATACACTTAAATCTGAGATAAAATCAGACAACACACACCTGTTCTATGTGAATGAGGGTCAATATAATATGATAATAGACCCTGACTATGCGTGGTCTATTACCAATGACAGCACTATTTACGTAAATGAATTAGGTTTATACTACGACCATAACCCAGGGCTTTACCCTAATTCCTTGGAACAAAGCATTCGTATAAATGCACTATATGAAATTCCCATTTGCAACTCAGTTATAAAAACGCCCATTACGCTAAAGAATACCGGAACTCTACCTATTACTGGTACGCTTTGTCTTAAAAGAGATTCACTACTAGAATATAATTCTGCTATTGGTACGCCACCTGACATTATTACAGAGGATTCTCTTGTTTGGAATATTGATAATATTGATATAGATGAAACTCATTACATTCAAGCATTTTTTGACACTCCTGATGAAAACGCATTAGGGGAATTGTTTGAACTTGACTTTATTTTTAGAGATGACTCAGACAATATTCTTGCTCAAGATTCCCTCTATGATATTATCTTCTGCTCCGCAGACCCCAATGACAAAATAATGCGTCCTTATAATTATACACTTGAAAACAACACACTTTTAGGCACTCCACTGGACTATCTCATCCGGTTTGAAAACATAGGAAATTATGTTGCCTTTAGGGTTATTATTATTGACTTACTCCCAGAATTTTTGGATCCATCTACTATTGAAGTTCTTGCTTCTACGCACGAGTACAATATGAGCATAGAAGAGAGGAAACTTATATTTACATTTGACCCTATCGTCTTGCAACCAGAGGAACAAGGCGCTATTCGCTTTCGCATTCATCATATAGAAGGGCTTGAAGAAAACACACTCATTCGCAATAACGCAAAAATCTATTTTGATAGTAACAGTCCTATTGTAACACGATACACAAGAAACACAATGGTAAGCACAACAACCAATACAAACAATGAAGATGACAATACATTTCTAAGCATATACCCTAACCCATCTAATGGCAACATCCATTTGCGACAATTAAATACAGATACAAATTATAATTACGAAATTCTGAACATTCACGGCCATGTTTTTATAAAAGGAGAAATCAAGAGCGGTTTTCACACCATACAAACAAACTTAAATGCAGGCTTATATTTTCTAATTCTTAAGAACACATCTGGACAAGTCGTGCAAACAGAAAAATTGTTTATTGAATAAAATACCTTAAGAAAAATTTGTTGAATTCGGGTTTGGGCATCTCTATAATGTGCCTGCACATTATAGACCAGGCTATACAGGACTCCGTGTTCACTTCGGTGCTTCGCACTTTGCATACTGCAGCTCCTTACTACCTGCCTGCGACTTTAGGCAGGTCCTTGATGCAAGTAACTAGGAATCAAAAAATCTATATAATAACTAAAATGGTATTTTAATCGAGAAAATTATGCTATTGATTTTAGAAGAAATAAAAGGGCATTAAATACTATTAAACCCTTGCTATAATTATCCTATTGATCTCAAAAGAATTTACCTAATCTGTAGAACATCCCTCTTACTAAATTAAGTTAAAATTGTCTCTTATTGATTATATTGGATCTTAGCAACAAGACAAAGAAAAATTATGCAATACGATAAAGATTTGGAATCTGAACACAAAGAACTATTTTTAAGTGCAAGGGAATTTTTATTATCGTTTGAAGGAATATTAGAAACCAAAAAAGAACGAATTACAAGCTATTCAAATGAAAAAGGCGGCATTTGCCATATGCGAACTATGCCTTATGGAATAGATTTCGGATTTCTTAAAGGTGCTAAAATGGAAGACAATTTAGGACTTTTAACAGGTAAAGGAAAAGCCATTAGAGTCTTACCTCAAAAAGAATTGAACAAAAATATTGTAGAATACTACATAAAGCAAGCTATCAAAATAAATTCAAAAAAATAATTGACGTATAACGAAATCATAGAATGTCTTTATGACTTGAAAGATCCAGAAAAGGTCATTTTCAAAGAAAAAAAATTTGGAATAAAATCAAACAATTCCTTAGGAATTTATCATAAGGAACTAAAAATGATAGCCAAAGAAATTGGACACGATAATGCACTTGCTTTACAACTTTTTGATAGCGGAATTTACGAAGCGCGACTATTGTGTAGCAAAATGTTTAAGCCAAAAGATCTTACTGAGCCATTAATGGAGAAATGGGTTCAGACGTTTGAAAATTGGGAAATTTGTGACAGCTTTAGCATGGGACTTTTTTCTAAAAGCAAATTTGCACTTTCCAAAATATTGGAATGGACTGAACGAAGCCCTGAATTTGAAAAGAGAGCAGGATTTGCAACAATAGCCTCATATTGCATGGCAGATAAAACTTCAGAAAACAAAATATTTGAGCAATTTATTCCAATAATTAAACGTCAAGCAAATGATGAAAGATTGTACGTCAAAAAAGCAGTTAATTGGTCATTACGGAATATTGGAAAAAGAAATATTGATCTCAATATAAATGCTATCGAAACAGCTTACGAATTATTAGAATTTGAAAGTAAGTCAGCAAAATGGATCGGAAAAAACGCTTTGAACGAATTGGAAAAAGATAATTTGAGAATGTCGGATTATCCAAGAGCCAAGTACAGAAGCCCAGTTGTTAACAAAAACTAAGAATGCATTGCTGTTCGCTGCGCTCCTGAGACGACACATACTATAATCGTTAAAGGCAATCCAGTACAGACAGATGAAATACTCAAATTTAACCTGAGAATTGAGCAAAGCAATTTTAGTTAATCTTATATTATTGCTTAGGCAGCAATATATAGTTTCTAGAGGTCTACAAACTAAGTAACGTTATTAATGCATTACAATTTGACTAATATGAAAATACGATATACATTATTATCCTTTTTAGTTGTAATTCAATATTCCTTTACTCAAACGAATTTCCTAGATAGTTCGTTTGGGATAGATGGATCAACTATTATAGATGTTACAGATAACGATGACCACCCTAGCACTCATGCAATCCAGGAGAATGGTAATATATTATTACTAGGTCATAGTGAAATCGATTCTCGTGATAAGCCATTTATTGTAAGATTATTCCCGAATGGGAAGATAGATTCTACATTTAGAAATGGCAATTACTTTCTTCAAGAAGCTAGCCTGTTTTCTGAAACCTCCAAAAGAGTTGCAATCGATAATAATGGGAAAATAATTGTGGCTTGCCAAGCAAAATCTCCTTTTGGCAATAGGACCTATGTCTTGCGAAGATTGAATTCTGATGGTTCTGATGATTTACTATTTGGGACAGACGGTCTTTCATTGGATTATGACCATAATAATATGCTAATTGATATATTAATATTAGACGATAACTCAATTTTATGTGCAGGGCATAATACGAACAGCCCTAATTCTCCAAATTCTAATCCACAACTTGTACTTTCTAAGTTCACTTCTGATGGACAATTAGACCTAAGTTATGGAGTCAATGGACATCAGGTCATTTTGCTTGAACTCGCTGATAGATATCAGGTGACCCAAATTGCCTTAGATGAACAAGGAAGGATTGTTACCATAGGAAGTACCCAAGGCAGCAGCAGCCAAACAAATGCACTATTGAGAATACTGCCCAATGGAATTATTGATTCTACATTCGGAATTAACGGTGAAGTTAGTATTGATTTAGGTGCAAGTAGTGAATATTACAACCCTATTCTTTTTGACGAGGCCAATAATATTCTACTTACCGGTGACCTAAGAAAAGAGCTAGTTGATTATGATATTGCTTTTGCCAAGTATGATCAACATGGTCAATTGATCACAACAAATTGGGATAATGGTATAATGTTAGATTCTAGCGACAATCGCAATAGAATGTCTTACGCTATCCAAGATAATGATTATAGAATCTATCTGGTTGGACGCAATCTTAATCCTTTCAAAGGTTATCCAAGCTTAATACATAGATATAATAAATCTGGATATTCAGATCTCAATTTTGGTAATGGTGGGATGATAAGCTTAGAATACAATGGAGAATTTGATGTGTTAACCAGTACAGCCATTTATCAAGATAAATTGATTAGCTATGGTAGTTTGAATAATGATTCTACATTAGTTGTTAATGCAGTTGATCTAAGTTCAATCAAAGAATATCAACCAATGGAAAACGTCAACCATTGGAAGATTGGAGTTGGCAGCTTAGCAGGATACAGTGAATTTTGGTATGAAGACATTGGAGATACAACAATCAACAATAAAGAGTATAGAATCATTGCCTCAGGAGTAGGTACTTCTCTAGTAAATAAAAATTATCTCAGAGAAAATATAGACGAGAGAAAGGTATACGTATACAGCGAAAGTAATCAAAGAGAATATCTCCATTATGATTTTAATCTAAATGTTGGCGACCCCTTATTAACTGATCTATACCCAGGGTATGTCGTCACAAACAAACAGTTGATCCAGACAGAGATCGCAGAAGTGTACAGATGGACTCTAGAGGGTGGTGGCTGGCCATATTATTATACTGAAGGTTTGGGTTCTGATGGATTATTCAATACGCCCACATGGTCAGACCCAGTGTATGGAATAAAGTGTGCATATAACAATTGTGAAAAAATATATTGTGCTCAGGACGACTGCTACAGCCCTGATAAATTTTCTACTCAAAGCAACCTTGATATAACAATATGTTTTGATGAAAATTTTATGGGATATTCGGAAACAGGGGAATATATTTTCAGAAGAAATAATGCAATAGTCAATCAATGCGATTCTGTGTTCTATCTGAACTTGGAGGTATTACCTGAATTCGAAATTGCTTATAATGGTATAGATGATGATTGTGATCCAAACACCTTAGATGATGACTTAGATCAGGATGGATTCTTATTAGTAGATGATTGTGATGACGAGAATGCTGATATTTATCCTGGTGCTAACGAAATTCCCAATAATGATATTGATGAAGATTGTGATGGCACGGATTTAATGACTTCGACTCACGAAATAGCTAACTCATTAGTACACGTTTATCCAAATCCGGTAGTTGATTTTATAAGTATAAAGGTGGAAGGTGATTTGAATCTAGAAATAGTTCTCTATGACTTAGAAGGAAACTTGATAATATCACAAGGAAGTACAAGCTCAACCAGATTAGATCTAAGTTCGATCCCAATAGGCATCTACTTACTTGAAATTAAAAGCAAATCGTCTAGTCAGAAAATAATTGAACGAATTATTAAACTGAATTAGAGACTGCTTATAAAAACAAGTGATTCATAAATCCTAGTTAATACCAATAATTCACCTTAAGAACCAAAGCTCTATTATTCGTCTTTATCTCTCTACCATTCCCTAGTCCATTAAAGACATCATAATTGTCAACAAATACCAAATACAAATCTGACATAGGAGAAAATCGCCACTGCAAACGAGAATTAATACCCATAAATTCATTTTGATCTACGTACTGGAATAAAGTAGTCCATAACAAGTTTCTACTGAAACCAATTTCTAGTTTGCTCAGCAAGGCAGTAATAATTTCATCCCCATAAGGATCTGGAAAATCTAAATTGTTCCATTGATAACCAAATCCCAAATTCCCCCATGGCTGTATACGAAAATTGACATCAAGCTCTGCTCTACTCAGGGTTCCATTATAGAAACCCCCTGTCTGACCGCCTAATCCAAACCTCACCAATTTCCTTTCGTCAGAAGAATAAGAAGCAGATACATTATTGTACTTGTATCTCTTAGCAGGTAGTGGCTCAGCTCCTGAAACAAAACTAAATGGAAATAATAACTCAATATTATTATACGTAAATTCTAATTCAAATTCTGATGTATTCCGGAAAGCTATTGCGTAATTAAATTCACTAAACAATTCATTAAAACTCCAATCTGTATTCGTATAATATACACTGGTCAGGCTGATTTCATGTCTATTTACTATCCCTTCCTTGGGTCTGATTCTATACCCCACCCTAGCTATATTATCATTGAATCCTACACGAATAATTGTGTCCCTAGCGGCGTCGTAATTTTCAAGTCTTTGCACAAATCCCATGTCCGCAAAATAGTTTTCTTGCACAGTAGCGCTTGCCAATAGCAGTTCCCAAGATGGATCTCTATATTCAATACCATAGGTGTAAAACCCATTACTTCCACTTATCTCTGGTTTGTATGAATGATGCATGCTCGCCCAAGAACTTATTTTCCCATTATCACTAATATAGGCCCCACCTAGACTGGTGTTTCTTCCATAGTCTTTATCCACTGCCTCCGCTTTATCAAATGCCTGTCTATTTAAAAATAATCCTCGTATGTAGGAGCGGCCAAAGTTTTTTTGCAAACTCAGGGCACTATTGTTTTGAGCAAATGAAAAATCACTTTTTAAAGAATGAATATTCATAACTCCCAGTCGCATTGTCTTGTTTATATTTCCAGTCAGTCTTGCACCATATAAAATGGGTACCGCTTGCCGCTCGCTATCAAGTCCTATCCGTCTTGAAAAAAACGGGCGTACTGCTGAATAACCATAATCTGCAAACAGATCACCATTCTCCAAAAAGAATGTGCGCTTTTCTGGAAGAAATATATTAAACCTCGTTAGGTTGGTTACAAGTTCATCCACTTCTATTTGAGAAAAGTCTGGATTAAAAGTAAGATCCAAGTTAAGTGTTGGACTAAGTGAAACACGGGCATCCAACCCCGTGGAGGCATCAAACTCCGTAGGCTCCCCTACAAGTTTATTCATGGATCCAGTGACGAAGGGAATAAGATTGAAATTTCCTTTTTTTGGCGTAGGCGCTTTATCAAATACCAGAGCTCCTGCAAAGGCAACATCAGGCGGCCAAAAAGATTCTGGCACTGCAGTCCAATTATGAAATTCATTTTCATTAATGTGATTCCGTACAAAATTCATCCCCCACTCCTTTCCATCTTTTCCAAAACGAAGAATCCTAAATGGAATTGCCATTTCCATTGACCAAAACTCTTCTTCTATGTGCACCTCACTATACCATTTATTACTCCAATCACTATTGATATCTTCTGGAGACCGGAGTGCATCCCATTGCTGACCAGCCGCGGTGACCCCAAAAAGAAAACCATTCGTTCTGCTGTTGAGCGGGTCCAGTACAATCGCTATCCCATCACTATCCCAGTATTCATCTCTCTTCAAAGATTGTATGATGACGTCTTCCTTTTGATAACACTTCGCTGCTACATATAGATTATCCTCATCAAAGGTCAACATCACTTCTGTTCTAGGTTCTGCACCCTCAGCAAA
Organism: uncultured Saprospiraceae bacterium; assembly: GCA_937967615.1. Taxonomy (GTDB): domain Bacteria; phylum Bacteroidota; class Bacteroidia; order Chitinophagales; family Saprospiraceae; genus CALCMJ01. The sequence goes on along the minus strand of CALCMJ010000032.1, from coordinate 18,811 downwards.
GAATGGAACCTTTTGCCAAAAATCTGAGCCCACATTTGCATTGGCCCACACAGCGTCGTCTAATACCCCATCAATAACAACAGGCATATCTGTCTCTGATATCTCCAGTCTAAATATTTGTTTAAAATCCTCCACCGCTGGCTGAGCAGTCAGAACACTTAAAAAAAACAAAAATCCTATCGTCAATAATTTTTCCACTTCTACTCTAGCATTTAGAACACAAAGCTAAAAATCATATAGCGAAAAATAGAATATGATTAGCTAATAAAGTGCTAATGTAAAATGACCAGAAAGCATATAAAACACTTACAATCTTAATGAAATCCTGTAGTCGCTGCCGTATTCACAATCTGATGAGTTAAAAAGCATAACGATCTGCTGTTTTTTCCTCAACACTTTAAAGAATTCTGTGTTGTATCTATATAAAGAGATATATTTGCAACTCAAACACAAAATTTATGGCATTTGATATAGACATGATTAAAGCGCATTACGCAGCTTTACCGGCTAAGATTGAAGCGATCAGAAAAACTCTAGATCGACCACTCACACTTTCAGAAAAAATATTATACGCACACCTCCATGAAGAATCTCCTCTAGCCAAATATGGCAGAGGAAAAGATTATGTATTTTTTGCGCCAGATCGTGTTGCTATGCAGGATGCAACTGCTCAGATGGCCCTTTTACAATTTATGATGGCGGGTAAGAGCAAAGTAGCGGTACCTTCGACAGTACATTGCGATCACCTCATCCAAGCAAAAATAGGTGCAGACGAAGATCTACAGCATGCCATCAATACGAGTAATGAGGTTTTTAACTTTCTAGAGTCAGTGTCTGATAAATACGGAATTGGTTTTTGGAAGCCGGGTGCTGGAATTATACATCAAGTGGTTTTAGAAAATTATGCTTTCCCTGGAGGGATGATGATTGGTACGGATAGTCATACGGTAAATGCCGGTGGTCTAGGTATGGTAGCAATAGGTGTAGGGGGTGCTGATGCAGTAGATGTAATGGCAGGAATGGCTTGGGAGTTAAAAAATCCTAAACTGATAGGTGTCAAGTTAACTGGCAAATTATCAGGCTGGTCTTCACCTAAGGATGTCATCTTGAAGGTGGCAGATATCCTCACGGTAAAAGGTGGGACTGGGGCAATCGTGGAATACTTTGGTGAAGGTGCTGACAATCTAAGTTGTACAGGCAAGGGGACCATTTGTAACATGGGTGCAGAGATTGGAGCAACAACTTCTACTTTCGGATATGACGAAAGCATGGACAGATATCTAAGAGCAACAGACAGAGAGGATGTTGCAGATGCAGCGAAGACAGTAGCAGAACATCTGGTTGGGGATGCAGAGTGTTATGCTGATCCAGAAAAATATTTTGATCAAGTAATAGAGATCAACTTATCAGAATTACAACCATTAATCAACGGACCTTTTACACCAGACTTATCTACAAATGTAGGTAATGAGATGACGGGTAAAGCAACGGAAAACGGATGGCCACTAGATGTAGAATGGGGTCTGATAGGGTCTTGTACAAACTCATCGTATGAGGATCTGTCAAGAGCGGCTTCCATAGCTAAGCAAGCAGTAGATAAAGGACTTACAACTAAAGCAGAGTTTGGTATCAATCCAGGATCTGAACAGGTAAGATTTACAACAGAGCGTGATGGCATTTTAAAAATATTTGAAGATTTGAATGCTACCATATTTACCAATGCATGTGGCCCATGTATCGGGCAATGGGCTAGATACAAAGACCCAATGAATGCACCAAAAAACAGCATCATACATTCATTCAACAGGAATTTCTCCAAACGTGCAGATGGCAATCCTAGTACGCATGCATTTGTGGCTTCGCCAGAGATTGTAGCGGCGATAGCGATATCAGGTAGATTGGATTTTAATCCAATGACGGATACGCTCATCAATGATAAAGGGGAGCAGGTGAAATTTGATGAGCCAACAGGACATGAGTTACCACCAAATGGCTTTGATGTAAAAGACCGAGGTTTTAATGCACCGGCTGCTGACGGGAGCGGAATAGAAGTAAAGGTAGATCCAGCTTCTGATAGGATACAATTGCTGACACCATTCACTCCTATTACTAAGGATGATATGACAGACATGCGTGTCCTTATCAAAGTAAAAGGGAAGTGCACAACAGATCACATTTCTATGGCAGGACCATGGTTGACCTATAGAGGTCATCTTCAGAACATCTCAGAAAACTGTTATACCGGAGCGATAAATTATTTTAATGATAAAGCAAACAAAGTGCTTAACTATGTGAACAATGATTACGTTCCTGTTCCTGATTCGGCCAAAGCGTATCAGGCGAAAGGTATTGGAACAGTGGTCTTTGGAGAAGAGAATCTGGGAGAAGGATCGTCTAGAGAACACGCAGCGATGGAACCTAGATTCCTAGGAGTAAATGCAGTGATCGTAAAATCTTTCGCAAGAATACACGAGACGAATCTGAAGAAACAAGGTATGCTTGCTCTTACCTTTATAGACAAGGCAGATTACGATCTTGTAAGACAGGATGATATTGTGACGATCACGGATTATGATCAAATGGCTCCAGGACAGCCTTTGACCATAAAACTGGATCACCATGATGGCACTAATGATGAATTTAAAGTAGCACATACTTATAATCAAGCACAGATAGATTGGGTGCGCGAAGGATCTGCGTTGAATAAGATACGTAAGGATATGGGAGTTGCTTAGAAAATGAAATTCTATTTAACTTTAAAAGCCATCGCAATGATGGCTTTTTTTATTTATGTAAGATGAATCTAAACAGACAAGTTACATTAGAAAGCAAACTCCTTAGAATACGACCTCTACTAGTTTCAGATTTTGATGGACTATATGAGGCAGCAAATGACCCACTTATCTGGGAACAGCATCCTGCACACAGATACAAGCGCGATGTCTTCAAAACATTTTTTGAAGAATCTATTGAGACGGGTGGAGCCTTGGTTATTATTGATAATTCAACAAATAAAATAATAGGCAGTTCTAGGTTCAATATCATTCCTGGAAAAGACGACGCAGTAGAAATTGGATGGTCTTTTCTTCAGCGTAAATATTGGGGAGGGGAATATAACCGACTGTTTAAGTCCATGATGATGTCACACGCATTTCAGACTATTCCGTATGTTCTGTATTATGTAGATTTTGAAAACATACGTTCTCAAAAAGCTATGGAAAAACTAGGTGGGTATTTATTAGATGGAGATGAATATCTTTCTTATAAAAAAGGGAACAAGGATCATAAGATCTACATCATACGGAGAGAAGACTGGAAGTCTAAATAAATGGAGAAACCAATTCATACTATTCAGAATTACTGGAAAGAATTTGGACGGAAACAATATAAGAGGAATGGGATAAAACGGGACGCGAGCTTGCCGCTAAAGAGGAATGGATAATTGATGGAAACTATGCAGGCACTCTGGACATACGATTAGAAAGAGGCGATACGGTAATTTACCCTGACTACCCCACCTAAATGTGTTTATAGAGTTTGATCTTGAATTCCTGCACTATATCTTCACTTTTAATCTCGCCAAAGAAAAAGCGTTCTCAACAAATGGAATCTTCAAGAGACTAAGAAACGTATCATCGTTTTAAAAAATACTGATGAAATAGATCTGCATTTAAGTAGTCTTTAGCACACTTATAAACTAAAATCCATATATATAATTGACTGTTCTGATAATAGGGCTAGTCCAACGTTAATGATTAATTAACTACGTAGGACTGCTTGAAATCTGAGGGTATTACAAAAAAAAATGTCTTATAGATAACAAACCCACTTAACGAGGTTTGATTAACTGGATTTAAATTTTTAATACAAAAACCTATTTTAATGAGAAACTTTTTTGGACTATTCCTATGCCTTCTTTTTGTAATACCTCTGTCATCACAATGTGATTTAGGAGGTCTTGAAATAACTTCTGTTTACACTAACCGTACCAATGATGTAAGTGGTATAGATACTGACGGGGACGGCGTTGCAGAAGCAACTGATGAATTTGTAGAACTTTGCAACACATCTACCACTGACATAGATGTTAGTGGATGGACACTTGGTGATCATAGTACTGGTCCAGGTGAATATACTTTTCCCGCAGGAACTATTCTTGAAGCTGGAAAATGCGTAGTGATAGTAACAGATTATTCAGGAACACCTCCTCCTTGTGTGATAGACCTTAATGGGTCCCCATGGATTTCTGAAGCTTCAGAAGTTATTTACGTATCTGATGGTACGGATGCTATAGCGATTGCCTGGGGTGGTCTTGATTGTGCTGACGTTCCTGTCGCAACTTCATGTTGTGAAGTCTGGTGTACACCAGATCCGCTTTGTGTAAATTTACCAAACACCACTGGTGATTGTGCAGATGTAAATGCAAACTGCGACTATATGCCTGAAGCTTTACTTCCACCTGCTCTTCCTGTAGTTATAAGTGAATTCAAAATTAATGAAGAGATAGGTACAGTAATTTTAAACTGGACAACAGTAAGCGAAATAAACAACGACTATTTTAGTATAGAATGGAGTACAAATGGTTCTGATTTTAGGAGTATAGGAAATATAGAAGCTGGCTCATCTAGAGGTGACGAATATAGTTTTACACATGAAGATCCTTCCAATGGTGCAAATTACTACAGATTAAATCAAATAGATTTTAATGGTAGCTCATCTCTATCAGGGATAAGAACAATTTCTATAAAAAAAGAAATTGAATTCAGAATCAGTTCTACTGTCGTACAAGAATATGTGGAGATAAGCGGGGATCACATTGATGCAATTGCCATCTACAGTCAGTCAGGAAATTTAATCGCAAACTCAGGAGCAACAAGCAAATATACTTTTGACTTGAGTTCATATCCAGAAGGTATTTATATAGTACAAGTAATTTCTGGCAACTCTTCTAAATCTACAAGAATTATGAAGATCTAGATGTAATAAGAAATTTAATAAAAAGCGCACACTAGAATCTGGTGTGCGCTTTTTCTATTTAGAACCCAAATTAATCTGCCTTATACATTTGCAATACTCTCGCAGAAGGATCAGTCACCTCTCCACACCACTTAGGCAACCACTGATAAGGTGTTGCTTTATCAAATTTCCCATAATATTCTTCAAACACTTTTCTGTACCAATATGCCTCCTTGATAAGTGGACTGTCATGCGAATATCTATCTTTTGCTTGCTCAAATTCTTTATTAGAAACTAAGGTATGAACGTGTTCCTGGATAAGAGTGGACCATGATCTCGTTTTCTTACTCACTGAATCTGAAAACCCGTTTTTTCTCCGCCACAAAATATCTTTTGGCAAAAGTTCCTCATGCTCAAATGCCTTCCGAAGTAAATACTTTTCAATTTTTTCTTTCCCATCAAACATGCGTAATGCTGGATCTATTCCCATGAAGTACTCTACAAATTCTCTGTCTGCAAATGGTACACGTGCTTCCAAGCCCGCAGAAGAAATACTTCTATCGCCTCTGAGCATATCAAAGTAATGGATATCCTCTAAAAGCCGAACCGCTTCAGATTGAAATTCTTTAGGACTTGGCGCTTGCTGAAAATATAAATAACTGCCCATCTCATCAATCGTCTCTCCTGTAAAAACAACCTTGACGTCCGAATGCTCTTTTATCCAATTACTGACTAACTGATGACCTACAGAAGCTCTTATCGTTGTTACATCAAATGAACCAGTAATATAAATTGTCTCTTTAAGGGCTTGAATAAATTGATGCTCTGCATACACAATACTATGATGTGTAGTTCCAATGTGATCTGCAACTTTTTGCGCAGCAATTAAATCAGGAGAGCCTTCCATACCAATAGAAAAGGTTTCTATGTCTTTTGGGTTTTCTGCCTTGCGCGCAACAATTGCTGAAACCAAAGAAGAATCTAATCCTCCACTTAACAAACAACCTATTTTTCTATCTGATAACATTCTCAATTCAACTGACTTAGTCAGCAATGCATTGATATTTTTCAAATGACTATCCTCAGACTGATCTGAATGAAAAGCAAACTCAAGTTTGTAATAAGGAGCGAATGTTTTTGTTTTACTCGTCCAGATATGTCTAGGAGGGAACTGCTGAAGCGCATCACAAAAAGTAAGTGCCTTTGCTTCACTTGCAAAATATGTAGCACCCTCTTTATCTGTTCCCATGTACATTCCTCGGATGCCCAAATGATCTCTACAAGCATACGTAACATCCTTATGACTGTCATAAAGAACAAAAGCATATTCCCCAACAAGCAAATCCAACATTTTTTCTAATCCAATCATTCTATATAAATGAATTAAGATTTCGCAATCGCTTCCGCTTATTAAATCAATATTGTGTTGGCTAGCGAGTTCTTTATAATTAAAAATCTCTGCGTTTGCAATAAGCCATATACCATCAATACAAAATGGTTGATTACTTTCTGGATTCAAACCATTTATAGCTAAACGATGAAACCCAAAGTGGATACGTTCTGTGATTTCTTTATAGGTGCTATCATCAGGACCTCTATGTTGGATCTTCTCATAATAAGGGAAAAGCGTCCTTTTATCCTTTTTTGTGTCTATTGCTGCAAATATTCCGCACATAATTTATTATTTTAATCATATTATGGCATAAACTTAATATATTAAATAATAACTTGCAAATTAATTCAATATTTATATGATAGACGATACTGATGTTAAAATAATAAATAGCATACTTGCCAATAGTAGAAAACCTGTTACAGACATAGCTAAACAAATAGATATTTCCAATGTTGCGATCCAACAAAGGCTGAAAAAGCTAGAGAAAAAAGGAATTATTGAGAACTATACCGCTAAGATTAACTACAAAAGTATAGGCTACACAACCATAGCATTTATTGGTATTTTCTTAGAGAAAGCCAAGGATTACAGGGCTGTCATATCCCTGCTTCGTAAGATTCCAGAAATTAGCGAAGCACATTTCACGACTGGCAATTACTCCATCTTTGCTAAAGTATATGCTAAGAATAATGACCATTTAATGGACATATTAAATACCCAAGTACAGATAATTGACGGCATTGCAAGGACTGAAACTTTTATCTCATTAGAAGAAGGAATCTTAAAACCTATGTATTTATAACATTTATTTATATATGTTACGTATTTTCACATTTGACGTCTTAAAAAACGACACCAATTAATTAACTCACTTATTAAACTAAAACGAACATCATGCTTAAAGAATTTAAGGAATTTATCATGACAGGAAACGTTATCGATTTTGCGATAGCAGTTATTCTTGCAGGAGCTGTAGGGCTTGTGGTAAACGGATTTGTAAACGACATCATCATGCCAATCGTAGGACACTTCGCTGGCGGAATTGATTTCGGTGCAATGCAAAAAGTGCTTTCTCCTGCTGAATTAAATGCAGATGGTACTGTTGCAAAAGCAGCAAACTCTATCCGTTATGGTAAATGGATAAATTCAATCATTAACTTACTTATTGTTGGTTGGGTTTTATTCATGCTTGCTAAATCAAAAATCAAATTTATGGGAGCTGCACCAGATCCAGAACCAACTGCTGATCAAACTTTGCTTACAGAAATTAGAGATGCTTTAAAAAAGTAATCTTTAGAACATAGAAATTAAAAAAGGGAAGCCAGTTGGCCTCCCTTTTTTAATTTAGTACCGGATATTTAGGACTTTAAGGATTCTCTCCTTCCTAGCAGAATATTATTAGTTATTACTGGGGTAACAATATCACTTTTTGCTGATATAAAAATGCATACTTCTTAAATAAACAGGTCTTTATAAAAAAATAGAACTATGAACTTCCAACAAATACGCACTACAATATGCCCATTTCTTATTTTTATTTTACTTCTTACTTCCTGTGTCACATCAAATCTCGAATACGACCGGATGACAGGAACAGCATTCCCAATTGAAGACACAGACTCCGCAGGTAATTCTGAAGATTTAACATCCATCTTTGTTGCAGGCGGTCATCTTCTTACTATTGATCTAAATCAAACGAATATCGCTCCTTTAAATGGAACTCCTAACCCGCTTGACCCAGACGAATTCGATTATATTACCACTGCCGAAGTGCAAACTCTTGCTTTAGCCAACCGTTCCTTCCAAGTAGATGCTGACACTAGCTATACGGAAGATGGAAAACAAATTAGAAAATACTTCGTCTACGGAATTGTTGTAGACCACTTTAGAGAAAGAGATGATGGATCACGGTCTACCGGCTCAATGGGGCTGATGTACGACCCTCTTCTTAGAAGTGCTTTTGTAAACTATTATAAAAACTCAATCAATAGAACCCAAAACAACCTATTCCTAAGATCCACAGCTCACGAGATTGGACATGCATTCAATTTATCACATGGCGATGGAGATGGTAGCACTACTATCATGAATCAAACCCGAGATATTAGCGAAACTACCTTTATTTATGAGTTTTCATCTACAAGTTTAGATCACTTACAAAATCATCCTCTCTCAACTGTCTACCCTGGGATAGGACCTAGACACTACGCTACTCCTCATTCACACTAAAATGTTATAACATGAAAAATATAATCTTCCACCTCTCTCTCCTCATAATAGTCATAATTACTCTTTTGAGTTGCAGCTCAAAAACAACTCTTAATAAAGATGATATTATGCCTCCAGAACAAGGCAAGAAACCAGCCACAACTCAAAACACCAATGCATTGGAATTGAAACTGACAACAGAAAAAGAAACTTACATTGTTGGCGAACCAGTATATGTCTCCGCATACTTAAAAAATACGAGCAAAAAAGGAATAAACGTATTTAGATTTCTAGAACCTGGAGAAGGAGCATTAGAACTAGAAATTATTAAAAATGACGAAAAGCGTACTTCATTCATTCCGCTAGAAGAAGCTGATCATGATAAAACCTCTAAAATCACTCTAAAACCTAATCAAGAAATTGGAGAAGCATTTCCAGTATTCTTTGGAGGAAAGGGTTGGTCTTTTCCGAAAAACGGAATCTATAAATTGCGCGCAACTTATAAAACAAAACAAGCTGAAGGCATATATATATCTACCACATCTAATACGCTTATCATTAAAGTTACGAATGAAAGAAATCCGCAAGTCGACCATCTGGTATCTGGAAGCAAATCATCCTATCAAAGCGGGCTGTTTATGACTTGGCTATCTGGAGATCATTTAACGAATGGGAAAGAAATCTTAAATTCAATTCTAAAATCTAAACAAGAAACCGATCTCAATAATTACATTAATCTTGCCTTTGGTAAAAGCCTTAGTGAACCATTCATGGATTACAGAAACAAAAAACCTAGAGAAGCAAATTACAAAACAGCAAGATCATATCTTGATCAAGTGGACGCAAATAGACTTCCCAAGTACCTTCAAATCCAGTACCATTTAGCATCTGCTAAGTGCAATTATAATAATGTGGTGAAGAATAAAGAAAAAACTCTGGAGCATCTTACTCAAATTGAATTTATTATAAGCAATGACATTGCCTATACAAATTTAAATTCCCGAATTAAGGAGATGAAAGCTAGAGTGCAATAATATAAATCGTATTCTCTTTTAACTTCATGAATAAAAAAGAGATGGTACTGCCTTCGCCGCACCATCTCAGTTACTTGTTAGTATTTATTGCATCTTAATTCAGATTAAAGCGCATCGTCAATCCTCCAAGTATACTTGTAATAGGGAACGATGTCGATAATCGTGGTTTTGTCTTTGAATATTCTACGAACATGCGTAGTGTGAAATTTTCATTTACTTCATAATCTACTGAAGGACTTATACGTAAGGATTGTAATCCCCTTGTAGGTTCTGCACTCTTCCCTTGATCAATTCTATGCACATAAGATACATTATCACTGAAGGCAAAATCAAAATTAAAAACAAGATCTCTTCCCCTTGTGTTGATAACTCCCCTTCTGTTATTCTTACGGTTCTTATCTACCTGCGAATCTTTCTCATCCTTCTCTTCATCATCTTTATCTTTTCTATTCTTTCTCTTTTTCTTACCACTATCCTTTGTGAGGAAAGCAATGTTGACATTCCTAAATGTATACCCCAGTTCAAAAGAAAGTTCTGTATTTCTTTGTTCGTCTACCGTCTTTGCAATAGATGATAATCCGAGTGTTCTAGACTTTCTATATGCAACACCAAAATTAGCATCGTTTTTCGTCTTGACCTTGATACCTATAATAGGATCAAATCGCTCTTGAATGACTACCTCTGGTATTTCTATTCGTGAAAAATAATTCCCATTCTGTTTCACTCCAGCAAAAGGCCTTCCTCCGTCAAACTCCGGATCAGTGTTAAATCTACTGACTCGCAATGTATTACTATACCCATGCTCAACACTGAAACTTGAAAAGATATCTTTAAACATATCCAACTTGGACAATCCATTATAAGTCAACTTCCAGTTTGGCTTAGGAATAAATGATGTCTTGCTCACTTCAGATTCCAAATCTAATAATACACTGTTAGGGTCTCCATTTGTATAGGCGGCAAGAAACGCAGGTATCAGAACTTCTGAACTCAGCGCACCATGCCCCTCTTTGTATTCTTCACCATCAATAATATGCCCTCCTGGGTTATTTATATTTGGTAGCCGCGATGATATTATTGTTCTGTTATTCTCAAATGTTGCAAACAATTCTTTAAGTCCATCATCCGTATCATTAAATAATGTAGGCAAAGAGAAATATGTGTATTCAAACGAACCAATATCACTTAAGGCCAACTGTCTGAAATCTCCAAACTCTTGCTCTTTATACCTAAAGTTCTCACTATGGTTTGTACTATAGTTCTTCTTAAAGTTCACATCAATCTTTACATCCTTCCAAGGTTCTACTTTCACTTTGGCTTCATAATTCTTAGCCTTATTCTGAAGTATCTGTTGATTGAATGCTGAACTAGAATTCAACCAATTTTGATCAGCAGCATTAAATAACCAATTATTTCTACCTTCATTATCCAATCTAAGATCTGGCTGGAAACCTCCTACGAAATCCCATCCTGGTGAATCAAATCCACTAGACAATCCAAGTAACTCAGGCTCACCCAAAAATCCAGGTATAACCGTAGAGTAATCTTCTCTATATGTCAGATCCACCTTACGCAAACTTAATAAGGGTCTTAGCAAAAGTTTTTCTGCAAACGATGCTCCTCCACCCTCATCTTTCTTCCTATCTTGTTTTTCCGTCTTTTTATTTCCACCGTCAGCTGATAATTCATTCTTGTTGTCTCTAACTGAACGTTTCCTTCTGCTGGATTTTTTTGAAGACTTACCTTCAAGCCTTTTGAAATACCCTATCTTCTCATACAGTTTCTCAAGATTAAATCCTGCTGTCAATGATCTATCTTGGCTGTTCTGTATAACATTCCCTGGACCATTGCCATCTGTGTCAATAGATATTAAAGCTCCTGCTGTCCAAGCATAGTCTGCTCTATATTGTGCCTTTGCAGTTACCCAGTCTAAGCCTGGGAAATTTTTAAACGGCACATTATATGTCAATCCTAATTTGTGATTGTAATCTTTAACTCGACCACCACTCTTCAGGTTATCTTTCCAATATTTACTCACCGCATCACTTCCTCCACTATTCACTTTATCAGTTACATTTTCTCCCCTTTCATTTACCCACTCTCTATCCGCTGGATCACCCGCAATACCTATCTGTCTATATTCATCAATTACAGATTGGTTCATAGCCGTAAATGATAACTTCAATGCCTTAGTAAGATCCCACTTAAGATCATATTCTCGTACCCAATCAAAGCGCCTATCGTTAAACTGGAACACTGGAATAGCTGGCTCTCTAAATGTTCTTTGACTCTTGAACCTACGTACCTCAGATCCAAAACTGAACGAACTTGGAACTGGATTAAAATTCAGTTCTTTTATAAACTTCAGATATTTGCTTTTTACAAGATTCTTGAATGGCTGTATACTATATCCTTTCGCCGCATAATTATAATTCAATCCTACTCTATAATCTTTTGAATTATCTTCCTTCAAAATAGGATCTCTTCTATCCACCTCAGTAAATGCATAACTCGCACTTAGGTTCTCTACATCCCAAGGCTTAGCAGATCCCTTCTTACCCTGCCGCGTCTTACGTACATTCGTAAAGTTCACCGTCCGGATTGTACTTACCTCTTGCGCACGATCTTTAATTAAATCTCTTTCTTCTTGATCCGCAGCTATATCCAACTTCTCACGCACATCTAAATCTAGATCATAAGGATCGTACTTTGGATTTCTTATGCTCTTAGAATATTGTGCGTAAAATGGAACACTTAATCCCCATGTAGATGGCGTAAACTTACCTAGCTCAAAATTTGCCGCAAGATCATAATCTATAAATTCATCTAATGATCTGTCTGCCAGTTTTTGATCTAAGGCTCCCCATCCCACACTGCTATATCCTCCTGATGCTGATAAGCTTCCCAGATCTGCAAGCTGAATGTCCATCCTTGCAAGTCCTGCGTATCCTCCACGTTCTTCTAGTCCATTGGCCCGTAACTCATTTACCCAAACTGAACCACAGAATCCTTGTGTAGGTCCTTCAACGCCCTTACTCACTTTTACACCTATTTGGATTCCCTTTATCTGACCTAAATTAGGATTACCTTTTATATTCAATATGTGCCTATCCTTATCCGGATCTATCTCTTCTTCTACTAAAGTTATCAGCTGATTATATGCTCTTCCAAATTCTTCTGTCAATGGTCCTCCAGAAACATTTCTTTCCTTTTTTAATTCTGTGAACAAACTCAGAGGAAAGTCAAGGAAGTTTTCTGCTCTCCAGACTACCTCACTAGGAGTACCGCCAGCTGGGACATCAGGCCTAGACATGGTCAATGGTATTTCATACTCGTAATAGTGATTCACAAAATCCTTTCCTAAGCGTATAAATAAACTCAAATCGCCATCTTGTATCTCAGCACCTGCCTTATCTTCTGCATGGACAAACATTTGCAATCGCTTAAATAAACGTGCATCCAGTTCTGTAAGCTTATACATCGCCACCTCACAAGAATCTGTGAGCCCTTCAAAATTAATCGTTAACGATTTTTCATCTTGGCGTACTTGAGAAAATGTTCCAAACAATTCTTCTTGCTTAATTCCTTCCGGCAAGACGTAATTAAAAGGTGTCTTTTTAGAATCTTCTTCCTTTCCTACATCTCCTACATTAAATATTAATTCAGGTGGAACTCCACCATCTATTCCTCTACATACTGGATCACTTCTTCTCCACTGATTTCTAATCAATCTAAATTCTGCAAAACGGAATGTCTTAGCCGTACTAAAACCCTCTACTAACATCCTTATAAATTGTATAGATCTGAATCCCTGTATTTGACCCACTGTATTACTATCTGTAACCTCATTTATTGGAATCTGAAATTGATACCACCTCTCTCCGTTTGCACCTTCTGTAAAATCTTTATAGTATCGCTGACCGTCTGGCGTAAACGTGCCGTTCTCTCTTATAAGTTCAACCTCATACTTATAATAATTCTCCCCCTCATCTAGACTATAATTACTATTTAAGTCTTCTGTATCTGGAAACGGATTGCCTCTTTCATTTGCTGAACCATCTGGTGCATTTCCTTCTGGTCCATTAAACCTTGAATAACGCTCAAATAATGTTGAAGTTTCTAGGTTATATTCATTTTCATTCAGAAAGTAAATGAAGTCATCGTTGGATGGATCTTCCATAAGTCCAGGATCAATTCCTCCGCCTTGCATATTTTGTATCCAAGCATCATACTTTTCCCGCTCAGCTGCATTATTCAGCCCATCTAATCCCAAATCTTGATCATCACGGTTGTTCAAATCAAATGCATTGTTCGTAGGACTATTCAATGGAATCTCACCCCAAACAGTACTCGCTGATGGCCCTTCTTCTCCATTTACTGGAATCGTGTTTTCGTAAAATTGCTGATTATCGTTTAGAATATCCTCTGATACATTTCCTAAATGGAATACAATCTTTCCTGCCTCATTATCAAGATGATCTTTTTCTCTTACTGAATTCCCTCCATCTTCCATAAATGGATCCAACAACCAAAATTCTATAACCTCATAATTCGCTGCCTGGAAATCACTATTATTAAAATAGCGCATGATGCCTCCCCATCGTGTTTCTGGCTCTAATAATTTTATCTCATTTTGACTATTTGGATCTATACCTGCACTAAAAGCAGTTCCACCTATTTCGTCAAAATTATATGGCCCTCTTTTTTCTGGATAGTAACTGAGATCAAATGTAAAAAGATCACGTAATTGCCCCGCAGGTATGTCTCTATCAAAAATTTCATCCTGTTGGATTAGTCTACTATACGGATCTTCATTATCACCAGTATTCCTACCTGTCCTATCTATGGTATACCAGTTTAGCAAGGCTCTATTAGCTCCATAAGCTAGATCATCTACTAGTTCCCCTTCAGGAAACTCTACAGGAGTACTCGCAAGAAACCACCTATTCGCTTGCGATCCCAAAGGAAATCCACTCACTGCACCCTCAAAATCATCAATACTTACAACCCCACCTTCTTGATCGCTAAGATTAATAGCACCTGAATGCCCTGGCTTTAATGCCGCAACTTCAGCACTAAAATTAAACGTAGATGTTTCATTCGTACTATAAAATGGTAGCTTGTCTATTAACCTTGTGATGCCTTGTGATTCTGTACCATAAGTCAGATCTGCACCAAAAATTCTATTGTTGATAGGATCATCTCCTACGTTTACTTTCTCTGTAAATGGTCGCTCAAATAATCGCAGGTAAGTCGCTCCTAATGCAAGCTTATCATTCACCTCATAATCTGCCCGCAAACCCAACATGGTTTTCTGTTGCAAACTAAAGACCGAATTATCTTCATAGGACACCCGTATAGGGACACCTGATTGTAAATACGCTTGATTAATAATACGGATCCTTCCTATACCATAATCTATCTCATAATCCACTCCTTCTGTCAAGGGATCCCCTCCCGCGGTCACACGTACTGACCCCTGAGGAATATTCCATGCACCTAATGAAATTTCAGATGAAGAACTTGACTTCACCTTACCCTTCATTACGAATTTATTTTTTTCCAACATCTGACGTGCAATCGTCACCGTGGTATCATACAGCTCATTAAATTTAAAACTATCAATGGCAGTCTGTGGAATACCTAGAGGTGCAAGCAAGTCATCTATTGAAGACCCAAAAGGCTCTAGAACAGGAAAGACCATGGAACCACTACTAGGAATGACTGTCACTCCTGGTACAAAATCAAAAACACCATCTGGCTGTGGATCTCCAAAACTGTTTAATCTATCCAATTGAAACAAATTCAATAAAGGGGTAGATTCTGCTCCTTCAAAAGGAAGAAACTTGACTAGCGTTCCATTTGCATCATCTTCAAAGAAGATATCAAACTCAAAATCATTTTGATCCAATGTGTTTGTTCGCAAAGGATATACATTCTTCATCATCAGATCCCAGTTAGGATTATCTATCCTCTGGTTACTACTTTTTAACATCTTTACGAAAAGTACAGATGCCGGTTCCACTTCTCCCTCCTCATTTGTATCAGAAAAAACAGCATCCTGAGAAAGCTCTCCTACAGAATATAAGGTGTCACAATTTTCTGTGTAGAAATACTCATAGGCAACTCCTAAAACTTGATTCGGTTTTAGTCTTACATTCAAGGATATAAATCCTAGCTCTGGCGTAAAACTATATTCTGATCTGGACAACAACCTTCCTCTCTGTACTTCAAAATCTCGTGTCTGAGTAAGGTTATATGGTGACGTTTTTAAAAGCGAACTCGTCATGTCCTTTCTTCTTACATTTTGGTCATTGACAATTCCATTCCCACCATCTCTATACAACGTGTTCACATTATTATCTGGTAATCGCAATCCATCCGCTCCTATATACACATCTGGAAAAATAGGCCCAAGGGGCTCATAAAATGCTTCCTTATTAGAAAACTTGTCTGCGTTTGGCTCCGCTAAATCTGAAATAAAACATACCTGCGTACTATTCTGCTGGTAATCCGCTCTATCATCTGATATCCATACTTGAATATTATTAATTCTGAGCGGTGTATTGAGATACGGCAGGTTGCTTAATGTTCTTTCATAGGTGTCTCTATGATAATGCGATAAGAAAAAGTGTCTGTTTTCATCATACTCATCTGGTCTTATCTCAAATTCCTGTACGGAACTACCATTCTGAATATTCAGACTTTCATTTTTTGATTTTTGCTGTGAGGCGATACCCGTAAGTCGCAATTTCCCAAACTGCAATTCAGTCTTAAGTCCAAACAGGGATTGCGCTCCTTGTATAAGCGAACTCCGCAACGGAAGACTCACATTTCCAGCTTCTAATTTCTTGATGATATCATCTTCAGAAAATGCCTCCGTATCGTATTCAAGTTTTATTTTTCTGTCAAAATCAAATGTTGCCTGTGTATCATAGTTGAAACCCAGTTTCATCTTCTTTCCTATCGTCCCATCCACATTCATCTTAATATCCATATCAAAATCAAACCCACCATTGGTTTGGTTACGCAGAGGAATATTGGGATTCTGAATTTTCTGATAATCCCCACCAAATGTGAGGTCAATGTTTCCTTGCGGCTGCAAGTCCACTCCAGTTCCGCCAAAGAGACGGTCCACCAGATTATCTTGTATATCTATTTTGGAAATAGGGTCTACAATTCCGCTAGAACTTTTATACTCAGTATTAATGCCAGCAAGTTCTTGGAAATAGCGTTTTTCATTTTCTTTGTTCTGCCATTCTACGTACTCTTCAAATGTCATGACCGTGGGCGTCCGGAAATACTCTTCACCTATTTTCTCATAAATGACGTAATTCCCAGTCACTGGATCATACTCAGCAGTCTGGACAATATTTGATGGCTTTAAATCAAATGGGTTCGTGGAACTATCATATATGGAGTTATCATAGTTATCTGTCAGTGGAATAGTATCCACCACAGTTTCTGAGTCGTAATTCCAAGGTTCTGGTACATTATTCCCTGTCCCAAAAACACTAATTACCCCCACCAAAGCCACGAAAGCTGTGGAAATCAATTTTAATCTCAAATGCAACATACTAATTTTAAAAATACAAGTAACAAGGACCGCATTAAATGCAGTCGGAAACATAACGCAAATATGACCTACAGATTATGTTATTTATGATAATTGCTTCAAAACTTCCTTGATAATTTGCTCCACTTCCATTCCATCGTCGCCATTTTGCAATACAAAAGCGATTTTCTTCTCCACAAGAGCCTTTTGAAAGCCCAACGCTTGTAGTGCCGCTGCCGCCTCATCCCTTGTATTATGGACACTTTCGCCCGTAATTTCAAGATCAATGTTATTATCAGCAAGCTTTGTCACCTTTTCCTTCAAATCCAGCAATATCTGCTTGGCCGTTTTTGGTCCTACGCCTTTAACGCTTTTAAAAGCACTAACGTTCTCATGCATTATGGCTCTTTTTACCTCATTTGGGTTCATATAGGATAAAATTACCCTTGCTGTATTGCCCCCCACACCCTTTACAGACAGTAAAAGCACAAAAAGATCCCTCTCTGCCATAGTGGAAAAGCCATATATGGTATCACTATCCTCCTTCACAATCATATGCGTATACACCTTAACCCTCTTTTTTTCTCCCAGATCTGAGAAACTATTCACGCTCGTATTCACATGATATCCTACACCGCCCACCTCTATATATAAGAATGCAGGTGTCTTATGGGTAATTTCTCCTTTTAGATATCCTATCATAATATGGTTTCACTCGTTTTTTTTATTTGGGCGTGTCCCTAAAGGGCCGTGCCGTCCGTAGCTAGGTCCTTGCGGACTCCCTCACTACGTTCGTGACTACTCCCACCACTCACGCGGCCGCATAGCTGGATGTAGTTTATAGCTACAAACCAAGCCTAAAAATACAAAAACCAAGCCACATATTACGATTTTTTATAATATGATAAATTATTTAGAACTTGGAAAAAAGGAATTACGTAGCTCCTTACAAGCGGTCATACGGAATGTACACATGCACAAAATTTATACTAAAATCGTGTATTAGTAGATTGTAGATTGCTTATGCAATACTTAATTCACATTTGAAGTAACTTTCCTTCCCTTGGCAACATCTACGTATTAGTATTCTTCCATACAGTTGTTCCCAAAGACAAATAACTAACTTAAAAAACTAAAAAAAAATACAAGTCAAATTCCAACGTTCCAAATGGGCAATAAGGAAAATCCACATCCTATGTATATACAACACATCACCACATTATTCTCTATTCTAATATTACATTGCGCAACATTCTCAATATGTGCAGCACAGACCAAAGAAGAAAAAAAGACCATCAAAAAAAATGTCATATTCGCTGATGCATCCACACCAATTGTAGCAACTGCCACAATAAACTATGAAAGACATCTTCAAAGTTTTAGATCAGACAATATACATACATATTTAAGAGTAGGGGGTGGAGGTATCTTTATTGCCATGTCAGGTCAGGGTGCAGGTGGCTACGTAGGACTCACGCATTTATTCAAAGGCCCTAGCCATTTCTTTGAAGTAAACACCGGCGTTTTTATTGCAAGTTTCAGAAAATTTGAAGTAAATAATCCTTTTCAGTATGATTACAAGTATGAAAAAATCGCTTTCCCCCTTGGCTCTTTAGGCTATAGATACCACAATAATAATGGGTTTGTATTTCGATCTTATGT
>CALCMJ010000031.1 GCA_937967615.1 uncultured Saprospiraceae bacterium | reverse complement strand
TACATCTCCATCATTATTTTCTTGGTTTGGATTTGAAATGAATTGGCAGTTGTCATTTGTGTCAGGAATTCCATCATTGTCATCATCGCTATCGCAAGGATCACCCATTCCATCGTTATCTGTATCTAATTGACTTGGATTGGAAATGAACGGACAATTATCAGAGCTATCTGGAATGCCATCGTTATCTGAATCTGTTTCACAAGCATCTCCTATGCCATCATTGTCACTATCTGCTTGACTTGGGTTAGAAATAAAAGGACAGTTGTCCGTTGCATCGGCAACACCATCATTGTCATCATCATTATCACACGCATCGCCTTGACCATCGTTGTCATTATCTCCTTGTCCTGAGTTAGAGGTATTAGGACAGTTGTCGTTAGTGTCAAGAATTCCATCATTGTCGTCATCATCATCGCATACATCACCATCTCCGTCGTTATCGTTATCATCTTGCTGTGGATTAAAATTAAAATGGCAATTATCATTTGTATCTGGGATGCCGTCATTATCGTCATCTGGATCACAAACATCACCGATGCCATCTGGTTCAAAATCTTCTTGTCCGGGGTTGGGATCATTGGGACAATTATCTGTTGTGTCTGGAATACCATCACCGTCGGAATCTGGATCTTGGTTGGAATCTATGGTCACCTTTATAAGTGAAGGAGTAAGACAGGCCGTAATGCCTGTCACCTCACAAATATAAGTCCCATCTGCCACTGTAGGAAGTCCAGTAAACCCATTCGAGTTGAAATTGTAGGTCCCTACGTGCACCCCGGTATCGCTGAAAATCCCAATGGTGCCAGAACCATAATTTGCTGCATCTCCTTCTATAAATGGATTAACAACACCGGAAGGAAAAGTTGTTTTTGGAAGAAAAACGAGACCGGAATTTGCTATTTGGCTTATGCTAATGGACCCTCCTAGATCCTCAAGTAAACCAAGCGTTCCATTAAGAAATTCAAGGAAACCATGTGTACCTGTATAATCAATTATAGTCCACTTTCCTGAATTAAAATATGTTCCGCTGCCATCTATTTCTCCATCGACAAGTACTGTGGAAGCACAATTATCATTTGCAAATACTGCATCTGAGGGGGAATTGAGAATCGCTTGCTGTCCAGATCCAAGTACTCCAATATTATTATCATTATTTACATTTCCTATGGTCCCAGAATTATCAATCCCTTGCGTGCCTGAGTCATTAATTAACAAGGTGGCAGAGGATGAATTATAAAATTCACCATTATTATCAAAACCTTTCTGCGACGCTCCATCAATTATCACTTCAAAATTGTTTACAATGACACCATCGGATTGATTTTCAATTCCATCAGTAACTGAATTCACTATTAAAAATTCACCATCGTTCGTTATGTCACCACCATTTTTAATTCCTTCATTACCGGATGAAGAGATTAAAAGGCTCGCATTGATTCCGTTATTAAATACGTCTAAATTCTCAAGGCCAATTTTACTTGGATTTGAAATTGCAACTGTTTTTGAGTTCGTAAAAGTCCCACCACTAAGATTGCGAATGCCATTTGACACTGCATCATTTACTAGTATTGTACCAGTAGTAGAATTGGTAAGTCCTCCACTGTTTACTATTCCATGAAAGCCTGGACTCTGTATCTCAAGAAGCCCTTGATTTAGAACTGTACCACTAGGACCTATGGAAAGACTTGTATTTGAAGAATTTACAATATTTACAGAAGCTGAATTTTCAATTAGTAAAAAATTATTTATAATAATATGTTCCGGGCCGTTTGGATAGCTATTCCCTTGTAATTCATTTGGAATTATATGCGAATCCGATTGTAACGGAGGACCAATGCCCTCAGGACCAGGTGACCAATTTGCCTGCGTTAACCATTCATTATCTGAACCACATCCTGTCCAGACAAATGAGTCGAAAGAAGTAAGCATAAAGCCTGTATTACTACCAGATACGTTTACTGTTCCTCCATTTATATTGTATGTAATGCCAGAATTACTT
Source organism: uncultured Saprospiraceae bacterium (assembly GCA_937967615.1). Lineage (GTDB taxonomy): Bacteria > Bacteroidota > Bacteroidia > Chitinophagales > Saprospiraceae > CALCMJ01. The sequence continues at coordinate 47,575 of CALCMJ010000031.1, read as the reverse complement.
GCGATGTTGGAAGTGCCAGATGCATATTCATAGAGCAAGCCATCATTATGGAAATCTCCATCAATCGTGTTTCCTGCAAATGCACTTACAACTGCACATTTATTATTTGTAAAACTTCCGTCATCATATTGTAAAAATGGTCCAAAACCCCATCCTTCAATATTTCCATCATTACTAAAAATTGAACCTGATACTTTAGCGTATAGACAAATGTTTCCAATGTCAGAAAAGCTTATAGACCCAGTGTTTGTTGCCTCACCATTATCCAGGAATATGCCGTTTCCGCCAATGTTTGGACCTATGTTTAAAGTCCCTTCATTGTATAAAGAAGCATCATTATTTATGGCTTCTAAGTTTGTTTTTGAAATGTTTACAGTGCCAATTCCGCTTATAAAAAGTTCGGTTGTATTTGGGTTTCCATTAATTGTAATCCCAACATCTGAAAGAGCACCATTTGTAGTCACATTCATTGTGCCCTTGACAGTGAGTGTTGCCCCATCGTTGATTGTGACCGGATATGGATTTGCTGTAAATCCTGAAGGAATAACACAGTGGCCAGAATTTATTATAATCTCTTCATCTATAGGAATATTACCCTGTGACCAGTTACTTGCATTATTATAATCGCCTGTTCCACCAAGCCAAACATTTTGGCTCATTAGGGATAGCGAATAGAATACTGTGACTAAAATTGTGTAAAGAATTTTTGAATTATTCATTAGTAAGGATGATTTTGTTCTATCTGTACAGTTTTAAAAATTATGTTTGCCTTCAATTGAAAGTCAATTGATAATCATGATTAAAATCGTACAGTCTTAGTAATACCCAAAAGTATATATATGTATACTGCAAAGAATCTACATAAACCCGCATTCAATAAAAATCCATGTTTACCTGTAGAAGGAGGTAGATCAGAATACTTTTTTGACTACCTCCTATTTTTAGTATCTTGATATTATGAATTCTCATAATCGCAAAGTATCTCCAATCCCAAAACTCAAACATACTGGCATTCGCCTCACAGAACCAGCAACGTATGCAGCAGGTGTGCAGGGGATTAAAGTTGCTATGGAACATGCTATTTCAGAAATGGGTGCTGTACGCGCATTTCAGACGCTTGCTAAAATGAACAAGAAGGACGGCTTTGATTGTCCTGGATGTGCATGGCCAGATCCGGATGACAAGCGATCCGTTTTAGGAGAGTATTGTGAAAATGGAGCTAAAGCGCTCGCAGAAGAAGCTACCCTAAAACGCGTTGGACCTGACTTTTTTGAAAAGTATTCAATAAAAGAAATTGCTTCTTGGTCTGATATGGAAATAGGGAAGAGTGGGAGATTAACGCATCCTATGATCTTACGAGAAGGCTCTGATCATTACGAGAAAATTGACTGGTCTACCGCTTTTGATTACATTGCCAAAGAACTGCAAGAACTTAATTCTCCAAATGAAGCCGTCTTCTATACTTCTGGTAGGAGCAGTAATGAAGCAGCATTTCTCTACGGTCTATTTGCTAGAGCACTTGGAACGAATAATATGCCTGATTGCTCCAACATGTGTCATGAATCTAGTGGTACGGCGCTTAGCCAAACACTAGGAATAGGGAAAGGCTCCGTTGTCTTATCCGATTTTGCTAAAGCAGAAGTGGTTATTATTATGGGTCAAAATCCAGGTACAAATCATCCTAGAATGTTATCCGCTTTGCAAGATTGTAAAAAGAACGGAGGAAAGATTATTAGTATTAATCCACTTGAAGAAGCAGGCTTAAAGCGCTTTGTGAATCCTCAAAAACCTACCGACTTTTTTACAGGAGGGACAGCACTTACTGATGTGTTTTTGCAAGTAAAGATTAATCAAGATGTTGCCTTGTTAAAGTTAATTATGAAAAAACTTCTAGATAAGGACATTCAAAGCAGAGATATATTTGACCATGATTTTATAAATACAAACACAAGTGGATATCAGAAATTTGTTGAAAATTTAGAACAGTGCAAAGAGAAAGATCTACTACTCTTATCCGGTGTTAAGGAATCAGATGTAGATGCTGCGGTGGAACTCATTGGCAATAAAAAGAAAATAATTATTTGTTGGGCTATGGGCTTGACGCAACATAAAAATGCAGTTGAAAACATAAAGGAATGCGTAAACCTGCTCTTATTAAAAGGCAGCATAGGGAAAGAAGGGGCAGGTACATGTCCAGTCCGCGGGCATAGTAATGTGCAAGGAGATAGAACTGTAGGAATTATTCACAAAAACATACCCTACATTTCTGAAAATATTAAGAGAGAATTCAACATTGATAGCCCTAAAGAATCTGGATATGATACTGTGGAAGCTATAAAGGCAATGCACGCTGAAAAAGTAAAAGTCTTTGTTTCTTTAGGAGGGAATTTTGTCTCTGCAGCTTCAGATACGCTTTATACTGCGGAAGCAATGCAGAATTGCAAATTGACAGTATCTATAAGTACAAAATTAAATAGAACGCACACCATTGCAGGTGCTACTTCAATAATCCTTCCTACTCTTGGTAGGTCAGAAAAAGATGAAAAAGATGGAAAGCTCAGGAAGGTTTCTGTAGAGAATAGTATGGGTAAGGTGCATAGTTCAGCAGGTAAACTAAAACCAGCTTCTGAATATTTAATGAGTGAACCTGATATTATTGCAGGAATAGCTAGTGCAACTCTTGGCGATGATAAAGTGCCCTGGACTCACTTGGTTCAGGATTATGATGCAATACGTCTTGTTATCTCCAAAATCATTCATGGCTTTACTGATTATAATAGCAGTATTGCCAATGGCAAAGAGTTTTATTTACCCAATAATGCAAGAGTGGCAGATTTTAGCAAACTACCTGAAGGAAAAGCGCAGTTCAGTGTTTGTGGACTCCCGCAGCATGATTTATCTGAAGATGAGTTTTTACTTATGACCGTGCGTTCGCATGATCAGTTTAATACAACAATTTATGGTCTCCATGATAGATATAGAGGTATCCATAATGAACGTAGGATTGTGATGATGAATAAGGAAGATATGGCAAGAATGCAACTAGAGAAATTAGATTTGATTGACCTAGAAAGTAATTACAAGGGTGTTAAAAGAATAGCTAAACAATTTTATGTAGTCCCGTATTCAATTCCAAGTGGGAATTTAGCTAGCTATTTTCCAGAAACGAATATTTTAGTACCTATTGATTTGTTTGCTGACCAAAGTCAAACTCCTGTAAGTAAGTCAATACGTGTTAGATGTATAAAGAATGAGAATATACATAGGCAAGAAGCAACCCTTTCCTAGATTATCTCGTATTCTAATTAAATACCTAAATCAATGCGAAAATTCTGTTTATTACTTATTACACTTAGTGTTATCTCATGTTCTAAGAAATCCTTAGAAAAGGACATTTTTAGTTTTGATTTCTCTTCTCAATACCCCGCATATATTACTATCAATGATAATGAAAGTGGAGAACTTTTGGCTTTCAAAAAGTTAGTAAAGCCAAAGTTCAAAATGCTAGTAGATTCTGATGGAACAGAAAAGCTTTATAATGTAAATTTTGTGGGTGCTGCAGGAGGATACGAACCAGGTACTGTGAAAGTGCTCAGTTATAGAGACATTAGTCCAGGTGTTATTACAACTGCGGAACGAGATTCCTTTTGGTATGATTATAAAAAAATACAATATACACCCAAAGGGGAAATTGAGAACTTCCTAAATTCAAAAAACCATTTTTATGCCAAAGAAGGATATGTTGAACTAGGCTGGCAATCATATAGTTCAAAATTTGATCTCGTCCTCCTTAAGATTAAAGATGAATCTAAGCATCGCTATCATTTTATAGAAGATTTGTCAGTCTTTGAAAAAGATGAAGTAGATGTATTTTCACTTCCAATGGTAGAGGATTATCAAAATATAAAACTTATAGAGAATGCAAATTCTGTTAGGTTTATAATTTTTGGGAGAAGCAATTCAGATGGATCCATAAGACCAAATATTTATGATAGTCATAAAAGTGATTTTAAACTTACTAAGAGTTTTGATTTTCCCGTATTAGATCTTCCAATTGAGTATTTTACTCGAGTGCAGATCCGCACTGATATTGCAATTTCAAATGGATTTGTAAAGGGTATTCCTGAAAGTATAGAAATGCCTGCATATTCATTTGAGCTCAAGAATTCATTACTTTCTGATTTTAAAATTTTAAAAAATGATGCTGATCATGGTGAATTTGTATTTAATGTAGGTGCATCTGTTTGGAGAGTATTTGATGATAACTCAAATGGATCAGATTTTGTCAAAGCAGAAATGCCAGAAGAGCTCACTTCTATTTTTCCAGACCTCTTAAGTGAAGGAGAATTAATATCTGTTAATTTAGTTTATTATGAAGCTGACAATACATTGACATACAGAGAAATGGCTTTGCCTGTAGACAGAGTAGATGGTTATGAATATGGAGTCTGGAGAATTAAGAAAGGGTATCTACCTTTGTACAGAACCATTAGCTTATATCAGTTTTAGCTTTTAAACGTTTAATTGCGAATTCTGAATATTCCTAGTATTAAACTTGAAGAAAATATTTAGATTTAGTCATAATATATTAAGATTGAAACTAGATAGAACAGGTTTCACGGAAGAATATGACCATAAAGCAAATGGAATCCTTATATTAATCGGATGAGACACTATTTACTTTGTGTGTTACTCCTGAGTGCATGCACAATACATGGGCAGATTTATAGTACCATTGACGGCAATGCGTCATTTACCTCTTATGCTCCTTTAGAAATAATCAATGCATCAAGCGAGTCCTTAGTAGGGGTTTTAGATTCAGATAAAAATCAATTTGCATTCAAAATATTTATTAAATCGTTTTCTGGATTTAATAATCCTATGCAAAGAATTCATTTTTATGAAAATTATTTAGAAACAGATACATATCCAGAGTCTAAGTTTACCGGTAAAATAATAGAAGAGATTCTTGAAGGAAAAGGCACTTATCGCGCTAAAGGCATATTAGAAATTCATGGTATTCAAAATGAAGTGATTATAAATGTTGAATTGTTAAAGTCCAATGATGATGTTCAATTCAATTCAAAGTTTAGTATTCTATTAAGAGATTACCAGATAGATATTCCTAGAATCGTAGAACAAAAGATTGCTAAAGAAATCAATGTGCACGTTTCAGGAATGCTAAGAATAAGAGAATGAATAAAGTTCTTTTGATTTATTTTTATTTGTTCCTGTCCCAATTGTTGATTGCTCAGAATCCTAACTGGATATCTATTGAGCTCCAAGACTCTCCAGAGATTAAATATATGACCACGGATTCTTTAGGTTTTATTTGGGCTTTGTCTAATGAAGGCTTATTTAAATATAATGGGTATGAGATTAAAAGAATGCTTGAAGCGGAAGATGGAGAGAAATTTCTTACCCTAAATTCAAACAATGATCAAATATTATTTTTAGGTACTCAAAAGGGAAAAATAATTCGTTATAATCCTTATACTGAAAATTCAAACCTAGAAAAGCAAGTTTCATTTCCGGTAACTGGTGTAGGTTTTGATTCGCGATCAGAAGCTATCGTTGCAATAAGTTATGGCACTGGTGTGCACATAATGACTAATCAATTAGATACGATTCTTTCTGAGGAAAATATTTTACTGAGCAATGAAGTATATGAAGCAGACTTTTATAACAACGAAATTGTCTTAGCAACTGATTTAGGGATTCAAACTTTAAATATAAGTGGAAAGACAATTGAGTCAAGAATTACTAAAGAAGAACATGGACTATCTGATCTGCTAGTGACTAATTTGGCAATTGATGCCAATGGCAATATTTGGATAAGTAATTTTGATAGTGCTTTAGACTGTATCTACCCAAATGGGCAGATAGAGAACTTCAAGTCTCCCGTAAGCTCAAAAATAAATGATATCCAAATTAGAGAAGATGAAGTCTTTGTGTTTACTGAACAAGGGCTATTTAGTCTCAAAGATAAATTATGGACAAAGAAATTTCCCATATCTGGGAATGCCTCTATAAGAAGTGGTACGCTTGATATGGAAGGGAATATTTGGATTTCAAATAACAAGAATCAACTTCTGAAAGGAAATCTACATTTTCAAAAACATAGTTACAATTTGAATCAAGTGCAGGCATTACAGAAAGTTGGAACTCAGTTATGGATTGGGAACGAAGAAGGATTGTATGCACTAAAGGGAAAGGAGAAAACTCTTCTTATAAATAAGAACATCACATGTATGAAAAATGCATATGGTATGGTTTGGGTGGGGACATATTCTAATGGCTTCTATATTCTTGATCAGAAAGGTAACATTATAAAACATTTAGATAATTGGTTAGGATATTCTAATCAGTCTGTGCTTTTTATCCATGTCGATAAAGATACAGCGAGTATATCCTCTTTGACAGGAGTTTTGGAATTGGCTTATAGGAGACTCGCAAATGGTGAAGTGCAGTTAGGTGAAGTAAGTGCTAAAAATACCAAAATCGAAGACGTGTATACTTATCAGATTTTAGAGAAAAATGGCACTTACTATTATGCAACAGACCGGGAAGGCATAAAAATTTGGGAAAATGGAACTTTGGAAGAGATATTTTATCTCCATGATAGTACAAAAATTGGATCGGTGTATTCAATGGCTTTTGATGATAAGGGTACTCTATGGCTAGCCAGTTCTAAAGCAGGACTAGCCTACCTTAAAGAGGATAAGGTATATGCATTTGAAAAGGCAAATATTCTTCCCGATTATTATACCAGTTTGGTTTTAACTTCAGACAAGCAACTACTCATGGTGCGTTCTGCCTCTGTTGATGTGCTAGATCCAGTTACAGGGCACTTAATATACTACGACAAAGAACTAGGCCTTACTGATGAGCCTCCATTTCTCAATACATTTGACAAAGATGGCACTACGGTTTGGTTTTCCCATAACAATGAAATATTTGAGTACGAAGTGCCAATTGAGAAAAAGTTGTTTCCCAGTATTTTGATAGATAAGGTTATGATTAATTTAATTAATGTAAAAGGAACCGACGTATTTAAGCAGGAAGAAAATAATGTACAATTTGAATTTACAGGATCCTGGCTGAGTGATCCTGAAAATTTAGTTTATGAATACCAATTGCAAGGGATTGACGAGCAGTGGAGAGAAACAAAAGATAGGAAAGTCAGCTATCCAAAATTAAGACCAGGTAATTATGAATTTGTTGTTAGGGCATCAGAAGATCAAAACTTTGAAAACTCTCCAGTCGCCTCATATAAGTTTAAAATAAAGAAAGCTTTTTACAACACTTTGTTATTTAGGGCATTCGCATTTCTAATGCTGGGATTTCTTTTTTATAAATTGAGGAAAGCAAGAATAGCGCAAGAAGAAGTAAAGAGAAGTTTAGAGCAGAGTCAAATAGAAGCACAGCTCATGAATCTGCAAACCCAGTTAAATCCCCATTTTTTATTCAACACACTGAATATATTAATTGGTTTAATAGAAGAAAATCCGCAAAAGAGTATCAAGTTTACTGAGAAGATTTCTGACTTTTATAGAAGTATTCTTGAGGAAGGGAAGAAAGATCTCATTCCTTTGTCTAGAGAATTAGATATACTGGAGTCTTATTTAACCATTTTGAAAGAACGGTTCAATGTGGATATTGAGATTGAAACTATGGATGCAGATCAGTACGCTATTCCTCCATTGACCTTGCAACTCTTAGTTGAAAATGCTGCAAAACATAATGTGGTCAGCATGAAGACAGCTCTTAAAATAAGCATCATACAGCGATTTGAAAAATTGACAGTGAGTAATGTGATCAATGAAAAAGTAACAGATGCGAAAGGGACTAAAGTTGGGCTAAAAAATATAAAGAGAAGATTTCAACTTATAAATTTGTTAGCTCCGGAGATTGAAAAAACAGATACACATTTTGTTGTCAAGTTATACTTAAAAAAAATATAGATATGAAAACAGCAATCATATTAGAAGATGAAATTCTAGCATTGAATCGTTTGAAACGAATGATACAAGAACTGGATATGGACATCCAAGTTGTTGAAAGCTTTGATACTATAGAAGATACGGCTAACTATTTTATAAATACAAAGGAACATCCTGATATTTTGTTCATGGATATTCAGGTTGCTGATGGAAATAGCTTTGAACTATTCTCGCTAGTTGAAATAAAGAGTAAAATTATTTTTGCAACAGCTTATGACGAATATGCCGTGGAAGCATTTAGAAAAAATGCACTTGACTATTTATTAAAGCCAATAAAAATTGAAGAATTAAGGGAATCCGTATCAAAAGCTAAATCATTTAATGAGTTTGAAAAGCTAGGTCAGCAAAAAGAGGGATATAAAGAAAGATTCCTCCTGAGGTTTGGTTCAAAATTTAAGAACGTGAAGTCAAAAGACATAAGTTACATCTTGTCCAAAGATCGGATTTGTTACTTTTTCACCTTTGATGAACAAAAGATTCCTTCTGACTATAATCTTCAAGAATTGGAGTCACTTTTAGACCCAAGTAAATTCTTTAGAATTAACAGACAACTGATTATTAATATTGACTCCGTAAAAGATATGCGTATTCACTCTGCCTCAAGATTGAAAATTCAATTAGAGCCTAATTTGAATGAAGAAATTGTAATAAGCACTGACAAATCAAAAGAATTCAAACAATGGTTGGATAGATAATTTATGGAATAGATCATGCTGAGTTTCATTTGAACATGCAAAACAAAATATGAGGATGGCAAGAAGGAATAGAGAACTTAATTTTTTCATTTAAATCTATTGAACAAGTAATATAAATGAGATGAGAATATAAAGAACGTGTGTATCTATTTATAGAATTGTTACTATGTTTATTATTTGGGAGTGCCCCTACATTCGCATACGCTCACTCCAGGTCGCTCCCTTACAGGCTCCCTTTTCGGTCGGCCACTTCGTGTCTGGACAGCTAATATTATAAACTGAGCTTAAGCCAGAAAATTCTATTGCACTTGAACTTGCACTAGAGTTGCACTTTCATTCGCTGCCCACCTTCCAGGCAGCTCACTCAGTAGAGAAAAAACGATATATACGATACAGCTTGCTAAGTCCCCAAGGGACGATATAAATGTAGAGTGGGATACCAATCCTGCTCTGCTTGTTTTAAAAATAAAAGAGTCCTGGAAGGATGGCACACAAAGAAGAGAAAATTAACAATTAAAGAGATTTTCAGTTTAGTATCTGTAAGATTCAGGTATTGCCATTGGTTTGACTTAATAGTATTATCGAAGTTTGTCATTCTAAGAAGCTGGTAATGCAAAATTTAGAATAATTGAGTTTTTAGTACGTTAAAGAGCAAGAAGTAAATTCTTGCTTTTTTTTTATAGACAAGATTCAATAAATATAGCCTCAGGCCCATTTTGTCCCATTTCACCAATTATGGGAATACCCTATAACTTATTTTAGTCTATCATAACCTGGAGAAGGAAATTAACCGGGTGTTTTATATAATATTATAACTAAATTGTTAGTTATAACTTAATGTAGTGTTTTTAGTCGATTGGAATAATGTTCTCATCGAATAGAATCTGCCAAATAAGCGAATGTGATTAATTTTCTAACCTTGTTAAACAAAACAATTCAAATGAAAAGACTTTCTATTGCGGTCTTAGGGTTATTTCTTATCCTGAGTACAAATTCCTATGCACAAGATTTTAAGCTGCCACCAGGCGTAAAGAAGAATGCTTCTGTTGAAGGAATTACAGAGTATGAATTAGAAAATGGATTAAAGGTTCTTCTTTTTCCAGATCAGTCAAAAGCGACTATTACAGTAAACGTAACATATATGGTTGGTTCACGCCATGAGGCTTACGGCGAAACAGGAATGGCGCATTTGTTAGAGCATCTTGTCTTTAAAGGAACTCCAGATCATCCAAACATTCCTCAAGAACTTACAGAACACGGATGTAGACCCAACGGTACTACTTGGTATGATAGAACAAACTACTTTGAGACATTTAGTGCCACTGAGGAAAATCTTGATTGGGCACTTGACATGGAAGCAGACAGAATGGTCAACTCATTCATAGCTAAAAAAGATTTAGACAGTGAAATGACCGTAGTGAGAAATGAATACGAAAGAGGGGAGAATTCACCGTCTAGTGTTCTTATGAAACGTGTTTTAGGAAGTGCGTTTTTATGGCATAATTACGGCAACACTACAATTGGATCTAGATCTGATCTTGAAAACGTTCCTATTGATAGATTAAAAGGATTTTATAAAAAATACTACCAACCTGATAACGCAATACTACTTGTTGCAGGTAAAATTGAAGAGGAAGCAACCTTGCATAAGATTATGGCAACCTTTGGAAAGACTCCAAGGCCAACAAGAGAACTCATTCCAACTTATACAAAAGAGCCAACTCAGGATGGAGCTCGTTATGTGGAGTTAAAACGGGTTGGTGATGTGCAATCAGTGGCAGTAGCGTATCACACAGCGCCTGGACCACATGCTGATTATGCTGCGATTGCAGTAATTGATGAACTTCTTACAAACGAACCAGCAGGTAGATTGTACAAGTCTTTAGTAGAGACAAAAAAAGCAAGTTACTTATGGGGATTTGCACCGGCGCTTAAAGAGGGCGGCTATTTATATATAAATGCAGATGTCAGAAAGGAAAATTCAATGGATGAAGCAAAAGATATTCTTTTGAATTCATTAGATGATTTGACAACGACACCTCCTACTCAAGATGAAGTGGATAGAGCAAAAGCACGTATACTTAAGAATTGGGAAGTATCTTTTAATAGTTCTGATAGAGTAGGCATGCGTATGAGCGAATATATAGCTCAGGGAGACTGGAGGTTGTTCTTTTTATTCAGAGACAGAGTAGAGCAAGTAAAAGTTGAAGATGTTATTTCAGTCGCTAAAAAATATTTCAAGCCTTCAAATAGAACTGTAGGAATATTTATTCCAGATGATAATCCAGAAAGAACAGAAATACCTGATGCACCTAATGTGAAGTCATTGGTTGCTAGTTATAAAGGGAAAGAGCTAATTGCAGCTGGAGAAGCTTTTGATGCTTCCCCTAAAAACATCGATGCTAGAACCAATTCAGGGAAAGGGGCGAATGGTATGGAATATGCCTTCCTGTCCAAAGAAAATAGAGGGGATGCAGTGATCGCAAATATCAGATTAAGATATGGCTCTCCTAAATCTCTAGTAGGAAAAAGTGTCGCAGGTGAATTTGCTGCTTCAATGTTAGACAAGGGTACAGCAACTATGAGCAGACAAGAGATTCAAGATAAACTAGATGCGCTCAAGGCACGAACAAGGGTTTTTGGAGGTAAAGAAGGTACGACGATTCGTATTGAAACTACAAATGAAAACCTTCCTGAAATATTGGATATCGTGGCTGATATGACAAAGAATCCAGCTATGAGTCAGGTGGAGTTTGAAAAGTTGAAAGAAGAGCAACTTGCTTTCTTAGAAGAGCAATTATCTGAACCACAAGCTGTTGCAAACTCTAAGTTCAATAAGATAATGAATCCATATCCAAAAACAGATGCACGCTATATGATGACGATGGAGGAAAAGATTGCTGCAATTGAGGTATTAACCTTGGAAGAAGTTGTTGCGTTTCATAAAGACAATTTTGGTGCAAGTGAGGCGACAGTTTCAATCGTAGGTGATTTTGACGAAGCTAAAGTAAAAGCAAAAGTAGAGGACCATTTTGGTTCATGGGAAAACCCTAGTACCTATGTCAGATTAAAAGATGAGTATAAAGACATAAAGCCTCAGGATGTAAATATGGAAACTCCGGACAAGGCAAATGCAATGTTTTTTGCAGGTATGAATTTACCTGTTAGTGATACACATCCAGATTATCCAGCTTTGGTCTTAGGTAATTACATGTTAGGTGGAGGATTTCTTAATTCTAGATTGGCAACAAGGATTCGTCAAAAAGAGGGTTTAAGTTATGGAGTAGGATCGTGGTTGTATGGGAACTCTCAAGATGAAAGTGGAGGTTTTGGGGCGTACGCAATTTATGCACCTGAAAATAGAAACAAAGTGCAAGAAGCATTTATTGAGGAAATAGAAAAAGCAACTACAGAAGGTTTTACGCAAGAGGAAATAGATGCTGCAAAATCCGGATGGCTACAGTCTAGAGATGTGACAAGAGCACAGGATAGTAGTCTTTCAGGAAGTCTGGCTAATAATTTAAGATTAGATAGAACTATGGAGTGGTCAGCTGATTTTGAGAAGAAAGTTGAAATGCTCACGATGGACCAGATAAACAAAGCAATGGCAAAGCACATAGATGCTTCTAAATTTGTTTATGTGAAAGCTGGGGACTTTGAAAATAAGTTAAAAGATGGTGTGATCAAGCCATAAGAATTTTCGTTTAAATACTATTTATAAGACTTCAGTAATTTTACTGAAGTCTTTTTTTTTTTGTAATGAATACTCTTAAATTAAAAAGACCAAACCTCGCAGAATCAATGTGCCGTCTAAGAAGCCAGTAAAATGGTAGTCCTGCTTATTGCTATTTGAAATGAAGATTAGATATCCAGTTATCAAATAGACAAAAGTATACCGCAATAAAAAGTAAATTGGCTTTAGGCTTAGAAAGTAAAACAGAGCTAATATTATGAACCCTATGAGGAGCGAGATCAATGCTAAATGCACAGTTCTTTTTTCTCCAAATTCAGTTGCTATTGTTTTAACACCATTTCTGCTGTCCACTTTAATATCTCGGATGTCAAACGGTAATGTAATAGCTAACATAAATAGAATACGTTCGATAATGAGGATTGTGTCTGTGTATGTCATCCCTTGTCTGGGGATAATAAAACAGAGTAGAGTCCATACAATAGCGATTAGAAAGACTTTGATGTATGGTAAGTCTCTCAATCTCTTTTTCCCACGCAGAAAGGGGAAGACATATAAAAGAGAAAGGATTACCGGAGTACATAGGAGTAATAAAGTTTTTAGATCTAAGCTAAAACTGACATATAAACATGTCGTTATAGATATAATTAGAAGAGAATAGGAGAGTGGTTTAAATTTCTTAATCTTAATTACTCGCTTTGTTGGTATATCTATTTTTCCTTTGAGCCCTATGTATCTGTGTAAAGAATATATGATGAGCGTACCAAAAAACAGAAGCAATAAATAATTTGACCTAGGTAATAAATCGAAAATAAGATAGGTTTCCAGACAAAAAAAGACAGATCCAAATGCTATGTGGAAATTATTGTAGAGGTAAAGGTCAAGGAACTTTCTCACATAGTAATATTAAGGATTAAGATTTCCTAAGGTAAATAATCATATTGGTAAAAGGAGAAAGTTGTAGACCTTCTTGAAGGAGTCTAATTTCAGTAGCTCCACAATGGGCATCAGAAGTTTGATCCCCAAATTCACAAACAAACTCTTCTGTTCCAATGCTTAAGTTAAATTTTTTACACTTGGTGAAACCACAATTTTCTTCTGTTTCAATTAGTGTCCATAATCCAAGGTTTTCTTGTATCTCATTATTTCTGTAAAATGAGTAGCTGGCATTTTTATCGGGATTAAATGTAAACACTCCTTTTGTACTCAATTCTTGTTTGTTCTCTGTTTGGTTGTAAAGTAGAATCTCATCAATTTCCCAAGTTCCTGTTATAGATTCTCTTGCACTTTCTATACTACTACCGCAAGAAATGAACACTGTGCTGAGCAAAAGGCCTAAAGTGATTAGCTTGGTATTTCTCATAAACCAAATTTACTCCTTTTACTTTGTACAGGTCAATAAAGATAATTGTAATTAAAAAAAGCGAGAAATTTCTTTCTCGCTGGTAATGCTTAATAAGGGCGTCGAATATGTGTGTGTTTATGTATGCTTATTTAATTGCCGAAGCAAGATCATCTGGAAGTTGCGGTATAGATTTCATTTTTTTTAAGGTTTAAATTATTATTCTGAGGTTCATCAATAAGACACATACTGTAGGGGCTTACCCTAAATATGTAGTGAGTTAGTAGACAAAATGACTTCTATTGAGCAATTCTGGAAGAATTGAACAAAAAAAAAGCGAGAGTTATCTCTCGCTTTACTGCTTAATAGTAAAAAGTGTTATTAATTGACCTGAACGGTCATATAACTCTTGTAAGTTCTTGAGTTATGTTTTCTAATCTTAAATCACTTATAAGACACCAGATTCTGGAGTATACCCCTACTGTTGTAGAATTTAGAGGAGAGATCAAAAACTACTAACAAAATTATTGTTTGTTATTAGGTGTAATAGGAAATTTAATGCGACATTGTTTATTCTGAAGGAATAATAGTTTGATTTAACCGTTTATGGAATATTTTGTTTGGAACGTTAAAAAAGCAACTAAGTAAATTAACTTGAATTAAGCGCTCATCGATTATAATTATATCCTATTAAAGTACTTAAAGCTTTGTCCGCTTTTAATGACGAGCAAAGATTCGTACATCAACTTAATAACATTTTCTATGTCAGTTTTAGCAGCCATTTCAACCGTTGTGTGCATATAGCGTAGAGGTAGTGAAATGAGTACAGAAGGCACACCACCATTTGAATAGGCAAAGGCATCCGTATCTGTTCCAGTTGTTCTTGATGAAGCTGAACGCTGGAAAGGAATCTTCTTTTTCTCGCCAGTACTTATAATTAGATCAAGTAATTTATTGTGCACTGCTGGTGCATATGTTAAGCTAGGTCCTAAGCCACATTTCGTATCTCCTTGTTTTTTTACATCAATTAAAGGAGTAGAGGTATCATGACATACATCTGTGATTATTGCAACATCTGGCTTTATAGTATCTGCAACCATTTGCGCGCCACGTAAGCCTATTTCTTCTTGTACTGCGTTGACAACGTAAAGAGTATATGGTAATTTTTTCTTTTTTTCTTTTAGCATGCGCGCAACTTCAGCTATACAGAACCCACCTATTTTGTTATCTAAAGCTCTACCTGCATAATATTTCTTGTTTACCTCTATAAGCTCATCCTCATAAGTAATAACACAGCCTACGTGGACTCCCATTTTAAGAACCTCTTCCTTGTTTTTAGCTCCCACATCAATAAATATGTTTTCAAGCGTAGGTGATAAGTTTGCGTCTTTCCCTTTACGAGTATGTATGGCTGGCCATCCAAAGAGTCCCTTTATAATGCCTTTTTTAGTGTGAATGTTAACTCGTTTGGATGGAGCTATTATATGGTCAGATCCTCCATTTCTAACGACTTGTATGTATCCAGCGTCAGAAATATAGTTTACAAACCAACTTATTTCATCAGCATGCGCTTCTATAACCACCTTATATTTTTTGCCAGGATTTATAATTCCATAGGCAGTACCATAATTATCTAGCTTCCAATCATCAACGTATGGTCTAATATATTTTAACCACAATTTTTGTCCAGAAGATTCAAATCCCGTTGGAGATGCGTTATTAAGATACTCATAGAGAAACTTTTCCGATTTCTTATTAATTGCTGGCATGTTTTAGGACTTGTTAAGATTTGAAAACCAATGTTCGGGGTTGCGGCTCCAATTTTCTAGTGTGGAATGATCCGCGACGCTAATATAGTTTTTTTCCACAGCACATTTTAATAGATCTGGATAATTTGTAATTGTGGCAAACGCACAGGCATTGTCATCAAAAGCCTTTTTTGCCTTAGGAAAACTATATGTGAAAATGGCAAGAACCCCTAAAACCTCGCATCCTATTTCTCTCACGGCATTGACCGCTTGGAGAGCACTACCACCTGTTGAAATAAGATCTTCTACTAAAAGAACTTTTTGCCCAGATTCCAGTATTCCCTCTATCTGATTCTGTCTTCCGTGCCCCTTAGCTTTTGATCGCACGTAGGCAAATGGCTTATTTAATTTGTGTGCTAAAAGCATACCGTGAGGGATGCCCGCAGTAGCTACACCTGCAATTACATCACATTCAGGAAAGCTTAAACTTAACTCTACAAGACCAGCACATACCTCTGATCTTATATCAGGATATGACAGACTCAACCTATTATCACAGTAGATTGGAGAGCGAATTCCAGAGGCCCAAGTAAATGGGTTTTGTGGATTTAATTTTATTGCATTAATTTGCAGTAACTTTTCAGCTATACGAATAGAGAAACTCATGAACAAAATGTATTTATAAAGGAAGGTCAAATGTACAAAATCTACATAAATGAACAGGCTCTGATACTTTGTTCTTCCGATAAGTTAAAAGATATTTCAAAATCTAACTCGCATATCGTAAGTAAATACTTTGGTAAGAAAAAGTATCTACTTAACTATATAGACATGTTAGAGAAAGGAAGTAGCTTTTCCAATGTTATAATCCATTCTGAGGATCTTGAGCAGTTAAAAATTGATTTCAAAAGCTTATACATAAGATCTAAGGCAGGTGGAGGTGTTGTTGTGAATGAAAAAAATCAAATTCTATTTATCCACAGAAGAGGATTTTGGGATTTACCAAAAGGGAAGATTGAAAAGAATGAAACTATAAAAGAGTGTGCTAAACGAGAAGTAATAGAAGAAACTGGTGTTAAGAAAGTAAAAGTAATATCTAGACTTGCTGTTACCCGGCATCAGTACAAACGAAAAGGGATACGATATCTTAAGTTTGTGCGTTGGTATATCATGGAAGCCAAGGAGCAAGAGTTAGTACCCCAAATTGAAGAAGATATAGAGCGGGCCTCATGGATGACCTTGTCAAAATTTTATAGTAAACCTAGAAAGGTATATAAGAACATTATTGATGTCTTGGATGCGTTTGAACAAGCCACTAAGACTATAACTTAATTGAGGATTAGAATTATTATGATAAGATATACAGTTAGTGCATTTACAATATGTTTATTATTGAGCGCATGTAGCAAGAAAACAGTAGTTGGAGAGCCATCAGAAGTAACAACGAATACAAAAATCGAAGCAAAACCAAGTGAAACAAAAACTATGGTGGAAGATCGATTAGATCAGATGATTGCTGTTATAGGCTTAAACGAGAAAAAAGCGAATAAATTCAAAGCCATTGAAAAGAAGTATCAAGAAAAGCGTCTCGCACTCCGAGATGAAAAGATAGATCAAATGGTGAAGTTAGAGAAAGCAAGGTCACTGATGAGCTCTATGGACGCTGAGTATGAAGAAATGATGAATGATGAAGAATACAAAAGGTATAGAGCCATTGTAGAGGCGAAACTTCAAAAATCACCCGCAAATCAATAGATTACATTAAATTTTATTCCCTAGCTAAACTATAGCATTAGCATACTTTATACATATCCATGTACTAAAGTGACTCGTATTCCTATTTTGTTTGCAAATAATTGTCCTGTCGGATACTAACTCATATACTCAAGGGCGTTTATATGTATCGAAAGCGACATTAATAAAATTTTAACGAATAGAATGGTCACGTTTCCGTTTTTAAAGAGATATATGTATTGAAGGCTGATATGAAATCACATTATTAAAAACTTGAAACAAACTAAAAATATATTGAAGCAACATTTTACAAAGCATTAATTTTTACTACCAATTTTTTAACCAATAAAATATTTTTAAAATGAAAAATCCAATAAGTTTTGTAGCTGTTCTGCTGGTCTGCTTAAGTATCTGTCTTAGTTCCTGTGCTGAAAAAGGGTCTGGATGTTATTATTCAGAACATGAAAGGATAGACAGTGATCAAAAACCACATTTCAAAACTACCCTAGTTGTGCAGAAGGAAATTTCTGCAACTGCTGAATAGCAGTTATTTAAACACATTTATTCAATTAAAATTAAGTAAAATGAAAAAGTTATTTTTCGTCCTGGGTGTAGTATGTATGTGCAACATCGCAATAGGGCAAACAACCCTCGGTTTAAAATTAGATTATAGTACTGGGCTTTCTAAAGCTAAAATGCTTGAGTTAGACAATGGACTAAATAGAATTGACTATAATTTTAAATATAAAGGTCAAGAGAATGTTATCACGTTTGGACTCTCATCCAGAACGCAATTAGGATCTTTCTTTTTTACAAAGAATGTCATGTATAGAAAGACAACGAATACATTTGATTTAGAGAATTTTATCATTTCAGATGCTGTGTATGAAAGAAGTGTTTCTGAAACTCAGCATCAAATTATAGCTCCTATTTCTGCTGGTATTGAAGTTGGTGATCTGTACTTTGGAGGTGGTCCAGTTTTAAAATATGCAATAGATAATGAACGTTCTACTGAATTGACAGATGCATTTACTATCAAAGACAGAAAATTTAGCTCTGCTTTTCAATTTGTTGCAGGATATAAATTAAACAAATATATCCACTTAGACCTTAGGTATGAAACTGCATTAGGCTCTATTGGGGATGGATATTATTATAAGACAGAAAAGGTAAATTTCAAAACCGCACCGAATATGTTTTCGCTAGGTTTGGCATTATACCTATAAAGATCATTTCCTATTATTCAATAACTGATCTCTTAACGTAGAGATCAGTTATTTTTTTTTAATTTATATTTTGCGAACTGGTTCAAACTAACTTATCATTGTTGTGAAAACCCAAAATTTGAAAAAAAACAAAAACAACATTGAAACAAAGAATATTAATTCAAGGTTTTCTAGGCTGCTTTCATCAAGAAGCAGCTGAAAAGTACTTTAGTGATACAGATCTTCAAATTATTCCTGCTGAAAGCTTTCTACAATTAGCAGACGAACTAAAGAACAATCTCGATGTAGATTTTGCAATGATGGCAATCGAAAATAATATAGCTGGAAGCATTGTGCAGAATTATAAAATTTTGAGAGAATATAGGTTCAGGATTATTGGTGAGATTTATCTGCCAATCCATCATAACCTAATGTGTCTTCCTGGGCAGGCTATGAGCAATATTTCCGAAGTACATTCACATCCTATGGCACTCAACCAATGCTTAGCGTTTTTGTCTAAATACCCTCAGATTAAAATGGTAGAATCAAAGGATACAGCATTAAGCGCCTTGCAGATTCGAGAAAAGAACCTTAAAGGAATCGCTGCTATTGCTAGTCTGTCTGCATCAGAATTATATAATTTGGATATACTCGAAAGAAATATTGAAACAAGTCCAAATAATTATACACGTTTTTTTGCATTACAAAGAGATGGACTTGAAATTCCCGAGGGGAAATTTAATAAGGCATCCATATACTTAACAACAGACCATGCAAAAGGAAGTTTGCTCAGGGTTTTAGAAGTAATTTATGATAACAATATTAACCTCACTAAACTGCAATCATATCCAGTTGAAGGGCAAAGAGATGCATACTATTTTTATCTGGATTTAGATTTTAAAAAACCCATAGATTACGAAAGAACAATAGAATTGTTAAAAGGAGTGACCCTAGAACTTGAGGTTTTAGGAGTGTATTCTAAATACGCAGTATAAATCAAGACATAAAGAAAATTGGCTTGTTATTAAAATTTATATTTATCACCCCAGAGTTTCCTTAGTCTTTCTGCAAGTTTGTTCTCCACTGCATTATTTTGAGTCTCGTAAATATCTTGCTTACTTAATTCACTTGGAAGATATTCAAGGTTCACAAAGTTGTTGTCTTCATCATGGGCGTATTTATAATTTTTACCATAATCTAATTTTTTCATAAGATCAGTAGGGGCATTTCTTAAATGCAATGGAATAGCAACGTTGCCAGTTTGCTGTACAATACTTTGCGCTTTTTTTATAGCGGCGTAAGCAGAATTACTCTTGGGACTAGATGCTAGATAAATGGCCACTTGCGACATGATGATTCTACCTTCTGGCATCCCAATTTTTGAAATAGATTCAAAGCCAGCATTGGCAAGGAGTAGGGCATTGGGATTTGCAAGACCAATATCTTCTGCGGCAGAGATTACCATTCTTCTGCAAATAAACTTGGGATCTTCTCCTCCCTCTATCATGCGAGCTAGATAATATAAGGTAGCGTTTGGGTCAGATCCTCGTATTGATTTAATAAATGCTGAGGCAAGATCGTAATGCATTTCTCCTGCCTTGTCAAATAAGACGAATTTATCATGAAGGACTTCTTCAACAAGTTTGTTGTTTACTTCTATGGATTCATTTTGGTGAAACTGGTTTATAACAAGCTCCAAGCAATTGTATAACTTCCTTCCATCGCCACCTGAGAATTTTATAAGCGCTTCATCTTCCTTTAGGGTTATTTTTCGCTTGCTGAGAATTTCGTCTTTTTCAATTGCAAGGTGGATCATTTTAACTAGCTCTTCATGCGTTAAATGTTTTAATGTATACACCTGACAACGAGAAAGTAATGCAGAAATTACTTCAAAAGATGGATTCTCTGTAGTCGCTCCAATAAGAGTCACCGTTCCATTTTCCACTGAAGAGAGTAATGAATCTTGTTGCGATTTACTAAATCTGTGGATCTCATCAATGAATAGGATGGGATTAGGTGCATTGAAAAATCTATTACTCTCAGCCTTCTTTATTGTTTCTCGGATGTCTTTGACCCCAGCATTTATTGCGGTTAAATGAAAAAAGACTCTGTCCAATGTGTTTGCCATTATACGAGCTAGAGTAGTTTTTCCTACACCCGGTGGGCCCCAAAAAATCATTGAAGGAATCGTATTGTTTTGAATAGTGCGCCGCACAGGACCATTAGGACCTACAAGATGATCTTGTCCTACAAAATCATCCAAAGTTTTGGGTCGCATTCTTTCTGCTAATGGCTGCATATTTGCAATAATACAAGACAGATTCGGTAGAATAAAGGAAGCGAGTTCATTTGTTGGATATTATATTAAAGTTTTCATAATTTATTTACTAAAACGACCATAATACGTCTACTATTTGAGAACTCTTTGATACATTCACCATTGGATTATATGATTGTTAAATTTTTTAAAGAAAGGCTTTTAGTATTAATAATACTTGGGATTGGGAATATTGCTTTTGGGCAATCAGTTCCTGAAGTCAACTCCTATATCCAGTACGTAAATCTTAGTATCCATGGGATGAATGAGATACATAGACATTTGCATGTGCTTAATGAAGAATTGCTAAAAGTACAAGATGATGCATCCTACACCTTGGACAAGAAAATTGTATCACAATTACCTGTCTCATTGTTCAAGGATAATTCATTCAAAAAGTTTGAACAAAAAGCTCCAGAACAGATTTTTAAATCTATAAATTTAAAAACGCATTCAGATTTTAATAGATCATTACAAAATATCAAATACGTATGTGACCTCACCGTATATGAATTGAACATCATTAGACGATTCTTGCTCAAAAAAGATATCCGTGAGGATAATAACTTCAATTATATAATGGCAAAACTTGGGCAGTTTGAAAAAATTTATGAAGATTTTTTCAAATATAGATCGATTATGCATCGCGTCTTACTAGAATGGTCTTATACCCGTACGGGCGAAAGGAAATATATAGAATTGTGGGAACGCATAAGAAGTATTTATGTTCCTGTTTCAGATATTGTGCTTTCTGTCAAGTATGATCCTAACTATCTTCCTAACGACGATCTATACATATTGCATAAGAACTTTAGAGATTTTTTGTATTCCAGGATGTTAGTTGAAGAAGATTTTGATTTTACACACATTAAGCAGATTTTGACACAAAAGATGGGAGCCTTTATTACAGATGCTGCCCAGTTTTTGGAATTGAGAAAACAAAATTTAAAGAATGAGGATCCTTCATTGCAATATCAATTTTATAATACGATCCTTACCCAACATACAAATTTGAGTTACTATGGATTTCTAGATGACATAAATCAAGTCATTAATGATCAGTCATTCAATGTACCCTTGCTGCTTGAGTATCCTAGGTATTTTAAAATGAGTTACGATAGATATATTGATTACAATAAACTCATTGAACAGCCATCGCATAAATTTATTTCTCTAGAAGAGGATCTTGAATTTGAAGAAGAAGTAAGTATTGAGAAGGATCTAAAATCAGGGATTGAAGGACCTATTGTGTTGGAGTTTCCTAAAGAAGTAAAGGAACGTGAGGTTAAATTATCTGAAGTAGAAATGTCTGCTGTAGATGGAATTCTTAAGCTTAAAGTGTATGATCACATCTTATTAGATGGCGATAGAGTTTCAATAAATTTTAATGGGGAGTGGATTTTAGAAGATTATTCCTTAGAAAATGAGCCAGTAGAGCTAGAACTAAGATTAAATAGGGCAGGATTGCACTATTTATTGATACATGCAGATAATGTTGGGACAAAGCCGCCAAACACGGTTGGCATCGAGTATGAGCTGAATGGAGAAACTGTTAAGAAATTATTGCAGTCTGATATGAAGAAATCTGAGATGATTCACATTAAGCTCATAGATTAATGGAAAATCAGATAAATTGATCAACTTTTGCCGAATTCCAAACAATTAACTTATGTATAACTAATTGATTATCAATTATTTAATAATAAGTTTGATTTATTTTCCACATTGACCCAACCATTCCATTCATTTATACGTGTATCCTATTGAAACTTGTAATTCCAACACACACAATAAGTTTCGTAATGCTGATCAATTCTTTTTTTTAGTCCTAATGCTGTAGGGCTAAGTTGCGCGAAACAAAGCAAATTGTAGAAATGCTGATCAATAATGGGTTATTTCTGTACGTTGTACACGAAATAGGCTGTATTTTTATTGGTTATTACTCAAAATGAAAATTGACGCATTTCTCATAAAGGCTTGCTTAAGTGAAGAAAGGAAAGCACAGTACACATTGTACACGCAGTGCTTTAGCTTTCTTATGAGCATATGTGTGCGTTATACTAGAGATAGGGACGAGGCAAAGGATATGCTAAATCAAGGGTTTTACAAAATTTTAAAAAACCTTGAAAAGTATGATTCAGCCGTGCCGTTTGAAGCTTGGTGTTCAAGAATAATGATTAATACAATCATTGATGAGTACAGAAGAAATAAAAAACGAATTGCCCTAGTAGAGAATTTTGATATTCTACTTGATGCAGATAAGTTTTCAGGCTCAGAGGCTAACGAGGCAGATAAAATGTTTGATGCAAAGGACATTGAAATGATGGTGCAAAAATTACCAAAACTAAGCAGGATCGTTTTTTCAATGTATGCAATTGAAGGCTATAAACACAGAGAGATAGCTGAAAAATTAGGAATGAATGAGAATACATCTAAATGGCATGTTTCTGCAGCCAGAAAAAAACTGCAGAAGATGATTAAAGCTTCATTGAATACTTCAAATTCGCTCAATTATGGAGAAACATCTGGATAAATTTATTAAAGACAAATTGTCAAAACAACATTTTCCCTTAGATGATGAGGCATGGGAGAATATGGAATCTATCTTGGATAGACAGGTGCCACCTAATACATTTGCTAAGGATAAGCCTTTTAAGTTGTATAAGCTTGCAGGCCTTTTATGTCTTCTTGTTCTTTGTTATACAATTTATACGTTTAGCTACAAGACTCGAAACAATAAAAAAATAGAACTTAATAAAATAGAATCAATTGCTAGCTCTGATAAAGGAAATGAGACTCTAATAGCAAAAGATGACCAAATAGTTGTTGCAGACATTTCAGCATCAAAATCTAATGAAACAAATTCTAAGCAAAAAGAAAAAGAACAAGCTGCTATTGAATCAAAAACAGTAATTGATAATATTGAAGAGCCAATATCTAAAGAAAAGGACCCTACCCAGAATTTTGAATTAAATAAGCCTTTACAATCTACCAAGAAACCAATTGATTTCAATCAGTTTAATAATCAGAAGATAGACGCTTCCAAATCCGAAGCAATAGTAAATGCAGCAAACTTGAATTCTGAAAAATTGATGCTGCATGAAGAACTACGATCCACCATATCTTCATTGAGGAATATAAATTCGCTAGGAATAAATTATTTAAATATTCCTGCGAATAGTATAAATGGTCCTGAAGTGGAATCGGCTATAAAAATTATTCCTGAGATAAAAAGACCTACGTTAGGTGTTTATATCGCCTCACAGACCTTCGATAAAGATAGGTCCTATAACTTTGGTTTGCACCACAGGTATTTCATTAATAGTAATCTTGCTATAAGTGTAGAACCTGCTTATTCTTATAAGCCATTAGAAATATCTTCCATTGCAAAAGATTCTTCTGAGTTTGTAAGTTTTGGCGCAAATATGTATGAACAAGAGATTGTGGGACAATCTATACATGCAGTCCAAGTACCTGCGATTCTTGAATATCACTTTTCAAATAAGATCTACTTAGCTTCTGGCTTTTCTTACAATAGAATTCTTGCCCTTGGTGCAAATAAACAGACTAAGGTAGATGGCCTTGTAACTGAAGAGAAAAAGATCTGGCTGGATAGAGAATTTTATACAAACACATACTATAGAGCAAATGTATCTTTAGCTTATATGCTAAACGCGCATACATCACTGGATGTTCAATATGAATTTCCAATGAAAAAAACTGCCTTATTTAATGAGGAATCTTCGATTGGGTTAAAACTAAAATTGTATCTGTAATGAGAAACTGGATTGTTCTTTTACTATTTACTATGCTTATTGTTTCCTGCGAAACAGAAGGGTTTGATGTAGTGCCAAAAGAAGCTGTCTTTGAAACTAATTTAGTAGTTGATGGAGTTGAAATAAATATGCAGGCGGGTGCCAATGGCTATGTTATGGAAACAGGCTTTGATGAGAATATTTTAGGAAGCTTTGATTATTATTCTGAGTTTAGTTCTACAGAACCGGGTGATCAAGAATTGAATTTTTACTTTGATGATCTCCCTGCACTTAATTCAATTGAAGAAATCAAGAGTAATATAAATTCTAATTTGAGCTATGCATTGAATTTTACAGGAACAGAAGGAATAATGCTAGTTCCAGACCTAAGTGATGTAACAGGTGCATATCAATCAGAATGGTCAGTAGGAAGTTTAGATTTTACAAATAATGACAATACACTTATTCCCTTGCCTCTACTTAGGGATATTAAAAATATTCCAGTGCAATACAATCTGGAAGTTTCCAATGGGTTTAAAGCAACCATGAATGGAAGTTTTAATTATGACCTTACAGAATCTTGTAATGCCATAGTGCAAACTACATTCGATCAAAGTAATATTTACTTTGGACTAACGGCTTTCACACAATCACCTCTCCAAATAAATTGGAGTAATGGGGAATCAACATCTACGGCAACTTATTCTGCTTCTGCAGAGCAAGTTACTGTAGATGTTATTTCTCAGAATTGTGATCTTTCGTTCAGCCTTGATTTAACGGATTCCGCAAGCTTACCTGCACAAATAGGCTATGAGACAATATTTACATTGGGCCCAGCAACTTCTTTTGATGGACCAGGACTCGTTTTGGAATTCATTGATTCTGATGGAACAACATATAGGAGTGATTATGGCCAGCAAGATGCCGCAAGCACATTTATGATAGACACCGTTGAAGAATATCAGATAAATTCTTCAGGAAGCAAAACTGTAATAATTAAAGGTAGCATCTCCTGTAAAGCCTTCTCATTAGATAGCAACTCTTTTAAAGTGATTCAAGCTGAGAATATCAAGATAGGCTTAGCGTATCAAGGATAGCCCTGGAATAGAATAGATCATCTACATTTCTTTTATTTACATTATGTATAAGCCCGTTTTTGACGAATTGAAATTTCTATTCGAATCAAATAAAGATCTTGGTCAAGCAACTAGCATGAAGAAATACATGAAGGGCAAATTTGAGTTCCTAGGTATAAAATCTCCACTGAGGAAAAAATTGAATTCTTCAGTTTATAAGAAGTATAAGATTAAGCCAAACGATGACTTCAGAGACCTAATCAATAAATTGTGGAATGAGGAAGAACGAGAATTTCAATACACTGCAATGGATTGGATGGAAAGGGTAGTAAATAAAATGGATAAAGAATGGATAGGTGTTTTGGAGCAACTAGTGACTAATAAATCGTGGTGGGATACAGTAGATTGGATTGCATCAAATGGTATCGGTAGGTTGTTTTTGAAATTTCCCGAAACGAGGAAGCTAAAATGTGATAACTGGATCCAGAGTGATAATATGTGGTTGAATAGAACAGCATTGTTACACCAACTGAAACATAGAGAAAAAACTAATTTTGATTTATTACAATCATATATATTAAGTCATAAGGACTCCAAAGAATTTTTTATCAATAAAGCATCTGGTTGGGCCTTAAGGCAACATTATAAATATAAGCCTTTGGAAGTATTTAATTTTGTAAGTCAACATCCAGAACTATCCAATTTAACTAAAAGAGAAGCATAAAAAAAGGCATTACTCAAAGAGTAATGCCTTTTTTTACCTTAGGATAGAAATTACATTCTATCTAGTTCTTTAACAATTCGGTCAGCTTTGTAAATGTATTTTAATGCAGCATAAATTCCTCCTGCATGTACAGAAACAGTTCTATTTGACTCATCATCAAAAATAAAATTCCCTGGTAAGGATTCAATGTTACCATCAAAAATGAGACCTACTGCTTCTCCTTTAGCATTAATCAAAGGCGAACCTGAATTCCCACCAATGATATCATTCGTAGAGACTATATTGAGTGGTGCCATTAGAAGTTCCATTGGTGGGTTCTGCCATTTTTCAGGAAGAGACCATGGTGATTCTGAATCGTTCGAATAGTGTCTGTCGTAAAGACCGAAATAAGTTGTTTTGTATGGTGCTTCAGTACCGTTATAGTTATAGCCAGTAACAATTCCATCTGATATTCTCAAAGTGAATGTTGCATCAGGTGGCAAAGAAGTTCCATATAAATCAAATGCAGAGTTTGCAATCTTCGTCTCTAAATCTCTACGCATTGGTGATGAACTTCCAAACGCTTCTGATGCTGCATCGTATTTCTTACCAAATGCTCTTGACATAGAAAGAAATGGATCAGAACCTTCATTCATTTTCTTACCATCCATTAGCATGCTTTTGACTTTCTCTGACGAACTAAACTCAGACTTAGAAAGAAGATCAACGAATTGGAATATGTTTTTCCCTCCTAGTATTGTTTCTAATGTTTTGTCGCCAGGGTATATATCCTCAGATATTTCTTGTAAAAGCATGGCAAACAGTTTCATTTCTCGTTTGTCAGTCAGTACCGAAGATTTTTCTGAAATACTTGCAACTGCAGCATTTAGATCATCAGGCGCTGCCGTTTTATCCATAGAAAGCTTATCAAAGTTGTAGACCTCATGCATCAGGCCCAATATCTTCCCTCTATAACTGCGTGGCGCTAGATGACTCACAGGCCATGCATGTTGATTTAATTCAGCATAGGCAGCAGCAAGTTGATCCCAATAGTCTGCACCTGAATGTTTCTTAATATTATTTTCCATCTCTTGTTTACGGCCCATTAAAGCTTCATCATGCAAGCCGCCTACAATTCCACCGTATGCCTTCATACTATTTGACATATTGAAGATGTTACCCAAAAGTTCTTGCGCTTCCATTTCCTGAGCTGGATCATCTTTAATTAAATTATACTCTTCTAGCAACATGTCATGCCTATTCGTGAGAGATTTTAAAAGCATCTTATATCTGTAATCTCTGTCGTATTCTAACTGTGCATTCGTTCTGTACCTTTCCGTACGACCTGGATTTCCAACTACGAAAACTGGATCTTGATCACTAATCCCATTAGGATTAAATTCTAAATAGTTTTCAGATGTATTCAACGGATTTCCTGCTTCATCATATGCTCTCCAAAATGTGCAGTCAAGGTTATAACGTGGATATGTAAAGTTGTCTGGATCTCCACCATAAAATCCAAGATCTAGTTCAGGAAGCCAAACAAGTCTTATGTCATCATAGCGCTTATAACCATACAAAGAATATTTGCCTCCAGAATAATAAGTAACGACTTGTAATCTAAGATTTTCCCATCCTGGCATTGCTGCATATTTGTCTTCTATCGCTTTAATAGCATCCGCCTGTTTTTGCATCTTATCTGCCTGAGATTCAAATGGTGTTTTTGTAATTCTAACTTCATCAGTTATATCTACAGTCTTTACAAGTTGTTCTACAAACAAGCCTTCTACTTTGCGCTCCTCGGCTAGAGTATTCGCGTAAAAGCCTCTTTTATCAAAATTTTCACCCTCCGCTTGTACCTGTACTGAAACATCTCTAGAACAGTGATGGTTTGTCATTATCAATCCACTCGGAGAAACAAAAGACGCAGAACACCAACTTGCAAATCGTAGTGAAGACATTCGCACATCTTCAAACCAGTCATCACTAGGCTCAAAGCCATATGCTTCTTTAAACCACTCTTTTGGTGGTGTCTCAAAAGTCCACATTTTCCCAAAATCAAATGGACTTGCAGCCTTCTCTTGCGCATTCACTTGAAATACGGCTAGGATTATAAGAAGACTTAAAAATTTTACTTTCAGTTTTTTCATATAATGTTAATTGTTTTTGTTGTATAAATATACTAATCTAAAAGCAAAGCATCCATCGTTTGGGTAGAAACAGAATGGTAATTTTGCCTTGCTTTTTCGTAGATGTCACGTGCTGTTTTTATATCGCCCTCTTCTTTTAGAGCCCGATATAAAGGCGTAAGAAACTTACGTCTACCTACATTTATTAAAAATGATTCTATCTCTGCTGTGATTTCTTTATAGTACCCATTATGAATAGCTTTTTCATACCATGCTGCTGCAATTTCAGAATTTCCAGAATGGGTGAAATTGTATTTTGTATCTAAGACTGCAAATAACTTACTTTCTTCGTCTTTATTTATGTTTCTAATAAAATGCAACCATTCATGTGTGGTCCATTCATCAGTTATTTTTTCTTCTGGTAAAATTCCTGATTCAGCAAACAAACCATATGCCCTCTCCACATTTTGAAATTTATCTGAGGTGCTTACAGGGCAATTCTCAGGTATGCCCGCTCCATAGATCCATTCCTTAATATTTATATCCATTCCTTTTTCGTCTAACAGATTTTTAGCTAAGTATACTTCAAATTCTGTTGTAGACATGGACTTAAATTTATTCTCAGAAAAATAAGTATTCAAAAATTGATCAAACGCTTCACGTCCTACTTTTGATTCTATCATTCTCAAAAAGTGCGCTCCTTTTTCATATGCTATGTCAGTCATTCCATCATCAGGGTTTCTTCCTGATAAGTTTAATTTCAAATGTGTATCGTGACTATGCGTACCCAAATCTTTAACCTCATGCATAAGATCCTGATGTCCTAGAAGGGATAGCATCTCTGCATATTCTTTTCCATACAGCGCCTCCATGATTCGGTTTTCAAAATACACTGTAAAACCTTCGTTTAACCAGAAGTCATCCCAAGTTGCATTTGTAACTAAGTTGCCAGACCAAGAATGTGCAAGTTCATGTGCTATTAATGATGTTAAGGATCTATCACCTGCTATAATTGTGGGCGTGGCAAACGTAAGTCTTGGGTTTTCCATTCCACCAAAAGGAAAACTAGGAGGGAGAACAATGACATCGTAGCGATCCCATAAATATGGGCCATACAAATCCTCAGCTAACTCCAGCATTTTTTCCATCTCTCCAAATTCATAAACAGATTTCTCAAGTAATGAGGGTTCTGCATAGACACCAGTACGGGCTCCTACTTTTCCAAAAGCTAAATCTCCAATTGCCAATGCAATTAAGTATGGTGGGATAGCCTGTTTCATTTGGAACTTGTATAAGCCATCAGTGGACTTTACAGTTGTATTAGAAGCACTCATCACTGCCATTAGATCTTTAGGTACCTGCACTTCAGCATCATAACTTATACGTATGCCTGGACTGTCTTGGCAGGGAATCCAGCTACGTGTAAGAATTGCCTGCCCTTGAGTAAATAAGAAAGGATATTTTTTATCTGCGGTCTGGATGGGGTCCAACCATTGAACGGCTTCAGCTCCTGAATTTGTGCTATAATGGATTTTTACTTGTTTGCTTGTTTGTTTTAAGGGTATATGGAGTGCAGATCCTTTTATAGGGTCATTCCCTTGTATAGAATGTTTTACTTCCTCACCATCTACTTCCACCTTGCTAATATCTAAACTCTTTACATCTAGTATGATTTCTGAAGCATTATCGTGAATAATATCATAGGAGGCAAATCCACTCAAACGCTTGCTCTTAAAATCTGCTTTTAAATTTAAATTGAGGTGTGTACAGATTGCTTTTGAAGGTTCAGCATGGCTATGAGTGTCTTTTCTATCGGCGGACGCATACTGCTGAAGTAAGCTGTCTTGGGGTGGGCTACACATAATTAAATTTATTGTGATAAATAAAAATAGAACTTCTTTTATAGTCATACTATGATGCTTCTTTTTGTAATTTAGTTAAACACGATTCAAGATCTGTTTTGCTATTTTTTAGTTCCATTTTGATTTCCTCATAAGCACTTTCTAGAGTTTCAATCGCCATTTTTTCTTCCTTCAGGTGCTTATCAAATTCATAAAAATTTTCCTCTATACGTTGTCTGATTCGTTTTGTGTAAGAATTCAATTTGTCTGGAACATCTAACTCCAACTGTCTTCTTCCTTTTTCAATTTCTGTATTGAAATTTTGTAAAATCTTTTTTCTTTTAATCCCTACAGTAACACCAGCGAACACTAAACCAATTGTGGTTAGCACGCCACCTGTAATATCAAATACAGCTCCATTCGTAACAGCCGTAATTATAGCGCCTACAATAGCAATACCACCTCCAGCTGCTAAGGAAGGTGCAAGGCTTTTATCGTCTTTTAAGATCTCTTCGTGGTAGAAATTTTCAGATCGCTTTAAAAAATTAGAGAATGCTTTTTGGAGGTCAATTAATACGTTTGCTCTCTTCTCTGCAATATTTGAAAATATCTCATGATTGTCCTTTAGGATAGTTTCACTGTTTTTAATTTTCACATCAACCAACTTGCCCATATATTGAATACTTTCTGCGATATCAACAACTCCATCATTTAGTTTGTCTTTTAGGGACGTGTTAAGTTGTAATTCAAGATCTTTCACTAGATTTTCAAGATATTCTTTTGGAGATTTTTCAAAACCAAACATAGAACTAAAAGAACGTTTCACCATTGAGAAAAAAGAAATGCCATTCTTCAGTTCTTCTTGTTTCTTTTTCGTGATATTATCATAAGTAGCTAGTAGGTTTTCTACTAAGATGTTCACCTGCCTTTGCGTTTTCTCTTGCTGGTGACTAAGGGTACTCTCAATTTCATCTCTGAATTTGATATCCGCCTCGTACTGCATTCTTCTTATCAATAATCCGTCGTATATCTTTTCATTTATATTATAAGAAGTATCATTAATATTAACAAGTTTTAAAATAGGCGCTTTTCCTCCGGTTATATTATCATCTATATACTTTCTCACTGGGATATATCCGCTTTCTTGTTTACTGCCAGCTTGTTCCATTTTAGCTGAGACGTCAAATACATTAATGTCTGTCATGCCTTTTTTACCCGCATATTCTTTTACTCCAGCAATATTTATACGGAGGTCGTCTAGCTCCATTAAGTCTTTTTGTTGGAGTATGAAAATTACTTTCTTATGCCACTCTTCTTTAATAAAGTCAAAGAATTCCCATGCAGATTGTCGGTAAGGATTCTTTGCTTCAAAAACAAAAATAATCAGATCTGAAGCAGGAATGAATCTTTCTGTAATTTCCTGATGATGATCTATAATAGTATTCGTACCTGGAGTGTCAACTATTGCGATTTCTTTCAGCTTTTCCTCTGGATAAGTAATACGTTTTATATACTCATTTATCCATTCTTCAGTATGTGTTTCACCATAGACGATTTGTTGAATGGTATCCGTCATTGGGGAGGGTGCAACTTTGCATATATCTACTTTCGTATTTAACAATGCATTAATAAAGCTGGATTTTCCAGCTTTGACCTCTCCCACTATAACAAACATGAAAGGGTCATGAATCCGATCTCGAAGATCAGAAAGGGTAGAATTGAGGTTTTTATGATCTATTTGCGATGTTAACTCAAATAGTTTGTCTACCGTCTTTTCTAAGGTCTGTTTGTTTGTGATATGATCCATCAATAATATTAAACACTAATATAAGGTTTAGACGCAATAGCATTGCGATGGTCAGGAAAGAACAATTGCATTTAACTTCAAAATAGACTCTGGTCCGCAACAGAAAAGAAGATCTAGAATGGATAGATTGGGCAAAAAGCCATGTTTAAGCTCAAATACTTGATTATATCTTAAGTTTTTAAAGATTTCTGAACGCATATGGCCATATGAACTTGAATTGCTGTTTCTGAAATCAAATGAGTAGGTTTTTTCATAAGTCTCAGTAAATCTTAAATTTTGCTCAATATCAAGCTTCTGAATGATATAGTTAAAAAGTGCATTATTTAAATCCCATAATTTTTCATGTCGCTTGTTAAGGATTATGACTATATCCTCTAGATAATACTCTAGAAATGGAGAATTGCCATATGAAGATTGGATTGTCTGGATATGCTGCCTAGTCCAATCTTCATCATAAGATATTTTGACTTCTGTGATTGGTGTACTTGCATTTTTCCCCTTAACTAAAGGAACGGAAATGACTTCCTCACCTTGGGGTCCAGAAATGTATACTTTATTCCTTAAGCTTCGCTTCTGATAATTTTCATTGCGCTCAATAAATAGCTCATTATTTTGAATTAGCATTAGATAAAACTCAATTCCTCCAAAATATTGGGTGGAAAAAACATGCTGTGTGGATTCAAGTATGGACATAAAGCTTCTTTTGAATGTTTGTAAAGCTAATTTTAAATAATTATTAACTGTATTAAATTTTCTCTGAAACAATTTGGACTTTTTTTTTTGTCGTAGACGAGCAAAAGATGGAGAGTATATTATTCATTTCTTGACGCATGAATTGTCTTATCCACGACCAGCTTTCTCAAGAGTGCAAACAAGCCGACGATTTTATTATAAAGGGAATAGGGTAAACATATGGATATAAAATTGTATATGTAAAAAACAGATAAACAGATATTTATAATGATATTTAGACATTATTTAATTGCAAAATATTTTGACTATTGCATCCAAATCATAAAAAATATATTACAAGTTTTCAATATGTCAAGAGCTTGGCAAAATGAATATGCAAGCTAAAGTTCCCGCTTTCATAGCGTTAGATTTTACTTTATGTTTGTTTCGTCTTTCATACATAACTACCCTTCAAGACACACACCACATACACTACACTCCTAGTAGAGATTTTTTATACTCTGCGATTTAAATTCCTAGGAATGGTCATTGATCATTCAGGAAAAGTAAGGACATTTTACACCCCTTTTTAGTATTACCATAACACCTCTTTTTTATTTAAACACCCGCTTAAGATTTTTAAAATCTTCTGATATATACCCAAAAACAGAAGAATAATACCCAGAAATCGAAAAGTACTATTTGTGTCCCGTGAGAAGACACAAATTTGTTGAATGAAACTTGATTTATAACTATTAAAACAAAAGGTAATGAAACGTTTGAAACTTGGATTTTTTCTCACCCTTATACATGCTACTTTATTTTCTCAGACTTTCCAAATGGAAAAGTTAGATCTTAGGTCACCAGATATCAATACACAAATTAGTGATTATGATGTGTATAATCTGGATCTATCTTCGCTAAGTAAGACCTTAGATACAAACAACGGATCTGATATTTCGCTAGTATCAGATAATTTTTCGCTGGCAATGCAATTAGTACCAAATGACATTTTAGGAGAAGACTTTCAGATCAAAGCGCTGAAATCTACAGGCGTTGAAAGAATTCCTTACAATGCACAGAATACTTACATTGGTTATCTGGCTGATGATCCTTCTAAATCTTTCAGATTCTATATCTCTGATAAAAAAATACAGGGAAGGTTTTTATTTAAAGGTAAAACCTATAGAATAGAATCCTATTCTAACTATGAAAAAACTGCAGAACAGAATACTGTTCTTGTGTATAATGTAGAGGATAGATTAGATAAGGAAGATACAGGTTGGTGCGAACATATACAAGAGGGTGGTGGTCATGAAGAAGTGAAAGATGGAAACAAAGATGCAGAAGCTTCAGGTAGAAGTATGGCGTGTGTATCTTTAGGAGTATCTATAGCAATGGACTACCTTATGTTTGTTGATCAAGGTGAAAGCCTAGAAGCAACAATGGAATTTGCAGTAACAGTATTAAATGACGTAGAAGGTGATTATGCGACACAGTTTAATGATCAAATTGAATTTTATATCTCAGAGCTATTAGTATCCTGCTGTGAAGACTGTGATCCTTGGTCATCTACTATTAATATATTCGATTTTTATCAAAGCTTCCGTGATTGGGCATTGTACGACACGGGCTTTGATAATGCTTATGATTTTGCATCTATATGGACAGATAGAGTATTTGATACTGGAGCTGTTGGTGTAGCAAGTACAAATGGAGTTTGTAATTTGAACAGATTCAATGCTTTAAGAAAGTTCTCCAATAATCCTGACTTATTACGAGTGATGCATGCTCATGAGATTGGTCATGGTTTAGGTGCAAATCATAACTTTTCACCTGGTGGTGATTGCTCGCCTCCTCCAAGAGACAGATTGATCATGGATCCAGTAGTAAACGCAACAGCTATGGCTTGGTCAACAGGAGAAGAGGTCTGTGCAATCAATAATGTGGAGAATGTGAATGAAAAACTTGCCACTTCTGATTGCTTCACTGCATGTGGATCTAACCCATGTGATGTCGTTATGGATATAGAAGTAACTGAAGTTTACTCAAATTATGCACATGTAAAGTGGGAAGGAACTTCTGGGGAATATCGAGTAATGCTCAGAGAAGAAGATTCTGAATTATTAATTTCAGATATAGTAATTGCAGAATCTAGCTACGTAACATTTGACGAGAGTGAATTAGAAGCATTGATGTCTTATGTAGTAAGTGTAAAGAGTGTCTGTGGCAATGATGAGAGTGATTATAAATCTGCAATTTTCAGAACCCCAGACAGTGAACTTAACCTTCCTATTGAGCTTCTAGATTTTACAGCAATTGAAAAAGGTGAAGAAGTTCTCTTGGAATGGGTTACTGCCTCAGAAATCAATAATGATTACTTTCAAATTCTTCGCTCAGCAAACGCTAGAGATTATGAAGAAATAGCTAAAGTATCCTCCTACGGAAACTCCTCATTGGAACAATCATATACATTTACAGATGTGGAACCACAATTAGGCACCAATTATTACAAACTAGTACAACACGACTTTGACGGTCAATACGAAGAATTTCATGCTATAGTTGTTAACATCAAACCTAGCGAAAGAGAGTTTACTCTTAAAGTAAATTCTCAAACAGAGTCACAAATTGCATTACGGGTGAGTAATGGAATAGAGTCATCTGTAGATTTATTAATTTATGATACGAGCGGAAAAATAATCAGTAACTCCCGAGGTAGTGTGAATGAAACCTACACTATTGATACCTCAAATCTCACAGCAGGAATTTATATTGCTGCTGCGAGATCACAAGAGGGGTTTAAGACGATTAAATTTTTGAAACACTAAAAGATAGTATCATTACCTGTATTTGGGCTTATTCATCACTTGATGAGAAAAGTGATGTTTAAGCCTACTTTTTTTATCATTTTGTGCTGTGATAAATTTTGAAAGATATCTAAAGCATCGAGCGATTCATACTCAATTAGTTCATGACATACAGCCAAATGCGGACCTTGAACTGATAGTTGTGATTCCTGCTTCTGATGAAATGGACTATATGCGTCAATGTCTAGCGTCATTGCAACAAACTAGTCCTATAAATGGAAGTGTAGAAATTTTGGTTGTCATCAATGATGGTATGACCCAAGAGGAAGAAATCAGAACTAGAAATCAAGAATGCTTAAGGCTCATTAAGGATTGTTTTAAAGAAAATAATCCAGACTTAAAGATACTTCCTGTCTATGTGGATATTTCCAATTTTAAAAAACCAGGCGTAGGCTTGGCGAGAAAAATTGGAATGGATGAAGCAATCAGGAGGTATCTTTTTTTATCTAAAGACGGTCTTATTGTTTGTCTTGATGCAGATTGCAAAGTGCAAAAAAATTACTTTCAAAAAATAATTGAAGGATTTAAGATTCATCCCAAATTAGAGGCAGCAAGTCTCTTCTTTGAGCATAGCTTTGGACTTAATAAGAACAAAATAATTCAGTACGAATTGCATTTGCGTTATTTTATTGCAATCCAGAGAGATATTGATCTTCCTTTTGCAATTCAAACCATTGGGAGTAGTATGGTGGTCAGAGCTTCGGCATATTGTAAGATGGGAGGAATGAACACCAAGCAGGCAGGAGAGGATTTTTATTTTTTGCATAAGTTTATTTCTAATAATAGTTGTTTTGAAATAAATGGCACAACGGTCTATCCAAGTGATAGAGGGTCTGAAAGGGTTCCATTTGGAACAGGAAAAGCAATTAATAAGTTAAATCTAAGTCAAGAAGAACTATTGACTTATCATCCTAATAACTTTTATTCGATTAAGTCTTTCGTTGATGCAGTATTTAATTCTTATACAGAATTAAAATTTGAGAAAGACCAATTCAGCTCTATTCATTTATCATTAATCTTATTCTTGGAGAAAAATAATTTCATTTATACCCTGAATGAAATAAAAAAGAATACTACCAACTTAGCTAATTTTCATAAAAGATTCTACCAATGGTTTAATGCTTTTCTGTTGATGAAATGTTTACATTATTTGAGAGATTCTGTACATGCCGATATTCCAATTTCTGAAGCATTAGGGGAGTATTCGGCTTCTATAAAACGTGAAAAAAGATACACCTTAGAAGAACATCTTTCTATTATGAGAGAAGAGGCTAGAAGGTATAAAGCATTTTTGTAATTAATGCAATGCAGCTCTTATTTCAAGACTGTCAATTATTTTTGACTCATGTTCTACCCACCAGCGCAGCCTTTCGTATACCTGTTCTTCAGGGAAATAATTGAGAGCCATTTTTACAAAAATATGCCCATGTTTGGCTTCAGAAACCCACAGCATTTTATAGAATTTTTGCAAGTTTTCTTCTTTAACAGCTTCTGCAACCATTTTAAATCGTTCAGCTCCTCTTGTTTCTACAACAGACGCCACTAAGAGTCTATCAAGAAACCTTTCTTCTCTTCCAGAGTGACATAATTTTAATAAAGCTTTAAGGTAGGGATCTTCACCTATAGAATGTTGCAAAGGAATGCCGCGTTCTTCCATAAGCGCATAGACCATTTTAAAATGTTCTAACTCCTCTATGCCAGTATCAATCAAGTCAGGAAGGATTTCTTTTCTGTCTGGGTATTTGGCAACAAAGCTCATCGCCATCGCAGATGCCTTTCTTTCGCAGTCACAATGATCTTGAAGAAAACTGTCAAAATCAGCAATTACGGCATCAATCCATGCTTTCTTACTTGGAACAGCAAGATCAAGATTTAACTTCACGATCTAAAAATGAAATACAGAAGAATTAACAGAATTATCGTCACAATAGCCGTAATTTGAAAAAACCTCTTTTCTTGGTTTTTGTCTCTAGCCTCAGCTTGTCTTTTGCGTTTTGTCTTTGCCATAAGTTTTAATGGTTTTGTCTAGAAGCTTTAATTTACAAATACCTTTTAAGACTAGCATAAAAACTATGGATTCTTTCATCAACAAAAATGTCTCTAGGTCGTAAAGGCTTTAGCAAAACGATGCCATCAAGGGTCTTACATCTAGATAAAGCGACATAAGTTTGCCCAAAATCAAAAGCTCCACGACCCAAGTCGATATTTACATGGTCAAAGGTTTTTCCCTGACTTTTATGGATGGTAATAGCCCAAGCTAATTTCAAAGGAAGCTGTGTAAAAGTGCCAACTGACTCAGTTTTAAACTTTTTTGGGTTCTTTTCATCTATTTTATATTTAAGGATTTCCCATTCCATTGGATGGATTTCAAGAATATCTTCTCTATGTCCTTGCCCCTTTGTATCAATTACAACGTATTCTTGATGGAGTTCAACAATCTTACCTAAGGTCCCGTTTACAAACTTCTTTTGGGGATCATTTTTTAGCAGCATTATTTGTGCATCTATGTGCAAGCGTAAAGAAAGGTCAGTTGGAAAAAGCCTTGGGTTGAATGCACCGGATACTTTTCCATTGTATGTGCGTTCTTCTGTGTTCAGCTTACGTAACTCTTCCTGATTCTTGGTGTTTGCTAATGCATTTGTTGCACAAAGTGTTATTGCTAAATTATTAGGGTCAGCACTCCTTTCAGCAGCAACATTAATACTAGCAAGATCATCTTCGTCAAATGTACGCATACGTATTCCATCTAAGAGTCTTACAAACATTTTCTCTTCTTGTCTGTAAACAGTATTTAATTCAATAATTGCAAAATTATCATCTGTTTTGAATGCGTGGGATGAGAAAAAATATGGACTCTCGTAGCGTTGATTCAGAATCTCTCTTTCGTAGGTACTAGAGATGACAGGTGGTAGCTGAAATAAATCTCCAAAAAATATCATTTGAACTCCTCCAAAGGATTCTGAATTTTCTCTATTTACTTTGAGCATTTGATCAATAGCATCTAGCATATCTGCACGCACCATGGAAATCTCATCAATAATGATAAGTTCAACTTTTTTAAATAGTCTATGGTTTTTCCGTTTTTTTATTTCTTCAGGAGAAATCATTTTGGGTGGAAAGCCAAAGAAGGAATGTATTGTTTGTCCTTTTATATGCAAGGCAGCAAGGCCAGTAGGAGCTAGTGTAACAATATTTTTCTTTGATGTCCTTTTAAAAAGATTGAGCAGGGTTGATTTTCCAGTGCCAGCCCTTCCTGTAATAAAGTAATTAGAGCTTGAACTTTCAAGTTCAACCAGGATGTCTGAAAATTCTGTGCTGAGTGTCCGAGGTATCGGTAAATTCAATATTTAATTATACTTTCTTAGCTAAATATACGAAAACTGGAAAATGATCACTGTAGCCACCTATATACTCACTTCCGCTAAAGGTCCTAAATGGATAACCTCTGTACTTCCCATTTTTTTGAATTAGAAATTTTTTATTGTAGATGATAGTCTTATAATGGAAATAACCCTGCTGTTCTTTGTCCAGTAAACCACTCGTCATCAATATTTGATCAAATAAACTCCAAGCATCTCTATATGCATTTGAGCCAATTCCTCTCCTGTAGAAATCTGCCATTGGATTGAATATGCCACCATTGCTCACTTCAGATTTTTTTGACTTAGCACGTAAAATACTTTTCACACTTTCGCTAGAAGGGTCGTCATTTAAGTCGCCTAAGATGAACACTTTGGAATTTACATCTTCCTCTGTCAATGAATCAATAACAGATTTCACAAGTCTCGCACCTGCGTTTCTATATTGTTTGGTTTTTTTCTCACCTCCTCCTCTGGAAGGCCAATGGTTAACAAGGAAATACATTTTTTCTCCATCTAATGTACCTTCTACATACAATATGTCTCTTGTAGGTCTAGTACTACCTAATTCGGTTAAATCCAGAGTCAATGCCCTTGCGCTGTCAACTTGAAACTGTTTTTCTTGGTAAAGCAAGGCAACATCAATTCCTCTTTTGTCAGGAGAATCAAAATGCACTATTTTATAATTGCGCTCAACTAATAAGGAATGCTCTACCAGGTCTTCCAAAACTTTTCTGTTCTCAATTTCTGAAACTCCAATAATAGTAGCGCCAAAAGGGGTGACATCTGTTCCTAGTTTGGAAATGACAAAGGCCATGTTGTCTAGCTTTTCTTGATATCTATCCTTTGTCCAACTCCGTTTACCATCTGGTAAAAACTCCTCGTCATTGATTAAGGTGTCATTTTCAGTGTCAAATAGGTTCTCAAGATTATAAAAAGCTACGCATGCGACTTTGTAATCATTCATTTGAGCGTTCAATTGAAATATGCTCAAAACAAGAAAAAAGATGAGGATATGTGTTTTCATTAGCTGCAATTTACGGCTTCTTGATTAAATGTCTTCATTTCTTAGAAAACAACAATGTCAAGAAGAAACATATAATTTTTTATTAATACTAAATAACTTACGTTAGCTTTGAATTGACTTAAAACGACCATAATATATACGTATGAAGCCGCAGATGAAGTTCCTTTCTATCCTTGCATTTTTAGTATTTAATGTTTCCTTAAGTTTTTCTCAAAGCATAACAGGTAAAGTAGTTGATAATGAAGGATTTCCCCTTTCAAATATTACTGTTTCTGTCAAGGATACACAGATAAAAACACAAACAAATGATGCAGGAAATTTCAAAATAGATCATATAGCTACAGGCAGCTACACCTTAATTGGTACTGATGGAGACCTGATCTTGTTTACACAGGAAATTAGCTTCCGAGGAAAAGATTTACGTTTAGGTCAAATAAAATCAACAGCGATAGGAGACGATAGTACCACATATGAGGATTTTACGGTAATCTCTTTGGATGAATCCGATTTTGAATCAGAAGATGATGAGCAAGAGTTTTCAGGAATTTTAAGTGCGAATGAAGATCCTTTTTTAAGGACAGCAGCTTTTGGATTTGGCTCTGCAAGATTTAATGCAAGAGGATTAGGTTCAGAATATGGGAAGACATATATGAATGGAATTCCTATGAATGAATTGGAGAATGGTAGATTGTATTATGCGCAATGGGGTGGCCTCAATGATGTGTTAAGGAATAGACATACAAATCATGGACTTACTAGTTCAGAGTATGGCATAGGTGGCATAATGGGGAATCAAAATTTGGATGTTA
Source organism: uncultured Saprospiraceae bacterium (assembly GCA_937967615.1). Lineage (GTDB taxonomy): Bacteria > Bacteroidota > Bacteroidia > Chitinophagales > Saprospiraceae > CALCMJ01. The sequence continues at coordinate 6,792 of CALCMJ010000031.1, read as the reverse complement.
GAGCTGGATCTCAAAGACAACAGACCCGTGTAAGTTATTCATTGGCAAATAGAAATTATTCAAATAGAATAATGATGACCCATTCAACAGGATTTAATGAACAGGGTTGGGCGCTAAGTGTGTCTGGTTCGCGTAGATGGGCAACTGAGGGGCATGTAACGGGAACGTTTTATGATGCTTGGGGATATTTCCTTGGAGTAGAGAAGAAGCTTGGTAGTAACCATGAAGTATTTTTTAATGCCATGGGTGCACCCAATAGAAGAGGAAAAGCTGGAGCTGCATTACAAGAAATAGTAGATATTGTAGGGGACAGATTCTATAATCCTTACTGGGGTTATCAAGATGGTAAAAAAAGAAATTCGCGTGTTGGACATGCACATCAGCCTTTATTTCTATTAGGCCATGACTGGAATTCTGATTCAGGAAATACTACAATTTCATCAGCAGTCTCATATCAAATTGGCAGAAATGGGGGAACAGCTCTTAATTGGGCAGATGCAAATAATCCTTCTTCGGATTATCACAGAAAATTACCATCAAGAATTGAAGACGAGACGCTCAGAAATGAAATTATCGCAGAGTTGCAAAAGAATGATAATGACTTTTTTCAGATAAACTGGGACTACTTGTATGAAGCAAATAGAATTAATAACAGAGACATAGAGAATGTAGATGGCATTGAAGGAAATACTGTGTCAGGAAAGGAGGCTAGATATATCATTGAAGACAGACGCTATGACTCTAAAGAGTTAAATGGGAATATTAATATTACTCAGACTATCAATTCAAATAATATCCTTAGAGCTGGAGCTAGATATCAATCCTATAAAGGGCATAACTTCAGTGAAATAGAAGATCTGCTAGGGGCTGATTTTTATCTAGATGTAGACAAGTACGCTGATGGGATTACGAATCCAGCTTCATTGCAAAAAGATCTTGAACGACCTAATAGACTTGTAAGGGAAGGAGACATTTTTGGGTATGACTATAATTCTAATATCGTAAAGCCATCCTTATGGTTTCAGAATGAATTTAGCTCAAAGCTGATTGATGTTTTCGTTGGAGCAGAAATAAGTAATACAACTTTTAATAGAGTAGGGAATATGCGTAATGGATATTATCCAGATAACTCTCTGGGTAAATCTGAAGATCATAGCTTTAATAATTACATGATTAAATCTGGGTTGACCTATAAGTTAAACGGAAGAACACATCTATGGGCTTCAGGTTTATTAGGTACTATGGCACCCTTATATAGAAATGCATACCTAAACGCACGCTCAAATGACTTTACAGTTCCTCTTTTAGAGAACAGCAAACAGAAATCCGCGGAACTTGGATTTCAATATAAATCACCATCTATTACATTAAAGGGAACTGGATACTTCGCAGACATTGATGATGAAACTGATGTCGTTTTCTTTTTTAGCGATACAGATTTTGTATTGTCAGATGGACAATCATTATCAGGAGCCTTTGGTTCTTTTATAAATCATAATATCGATAAAAGACATGTAGGTTTAGAGCTTGCCGCAGAAGTAAAGTTGAATACTGAGTTTTCTGTAAAGACGGTCGCGGCTCTAGGGCAACACCTATATGATAGTAGATGGGTCCAATACGCGAAGTCTGATGAAATACCGGGATTCTTCAGAGAAGAGCTTACGGTATATACAGATAAGTTTTATGTAGAGACATCACCGCAGACCGCAGCAAATGTGGAACTTAAATATTCATCTCCGCATTTTTGGTTTGCAACAATCAGTTTCAATTACTTTAACAATCGCTACTTAGACTTTTCTATGGATAGGAGACTTGCAGCTTCAACAGAAGCATTTCCTGCAGGTTCTCAAGAGCTTAGAGATATTACTGTTCAAGAAAAACTACCTAGTAATTACGTTATGGATTTCTTTGTATATAAATCCTTTAAATGGAATGATTATAGAATGGCTTTGTCGTTCAGTTTAAATAACATGCTAGATAATCAAGAGTTTATTACAGGAGGTTATGAACAATTGCGTTTTGACCCAACCCGTGGTAAAGATTATTTTGCCTCAAAATATTTTTATGGCTATGGAAGAAATTATTTCATTGGCCTTGCTTTTTCTTTGTAAGAACTTAAATCTATTATAAATGAAACTAATTTTAAGATCGTGTTTATTCTTTTTGATTCTAGCTTATATTTCTTGTGTTGATCAAGAATTTGATGTGCCTCCTGGTTTTAAACTACAAACAGAGGACATTTCTACTATTAAGATTGCTGAACTTAAAGCACTGCACACAATAGGCAATGAAGCTGCTCTTATTCCTGATGGATCAATTGTTAGAGGTATCGTAATATCAAATGATAGGGCTGGTAATATATATCAGACTTTATTTATCCAGGATGAAACTGGTGGGCTTCCTTTACGTGTTGGAGTATCAGATTTAAATGTCTTGTATCCATTGGGTCGAGAATTGTTTCTTGAATTGGATGGATTATATGTGGGAGATTACAATGGATTGGTTCAAGTAGGAATAAAAGATGCAGGAAATGCTGTAGAACGTATTCCGGAAGCGCAAATAGAAAGTAGATTTATTTTAGGTGAGGTCAAAGAAAAGGTCATTCCCGCTGTGCGTACAATTGGAAGTTTGAAAACATCTGACCTTGGAAGTCTCATTAGTTTGGAAAATGTTGAATTTGCTTCAAATAATTTAGAAACCACATATGCAAACCCGAATGGTACCTCAGCAGGTAATAAAGATGTACTAGACTGTGATGGAGGAAGTATCGTATTAAGGAATAGTGATTTCTCTGATTTTGCAGGTGCAGTTGTGCCAGATGGAAATGGGACCTTAACGGCTATCTACACAATCTTTGGTTCCACAAAGCAACTTTTAATTAGTGATACGGATGATGTGCAATTTTCTGGTGACAGATGTGATGGTTCAGGAGGAGGAGTGCAAGAAGTTGATATTTCCAATATGACAATTGCGGACTTAAAAGCTATGCATACACCTGGAGTTAACGCAAGTGCAATTCCTAATGGAACCATTATAAAAGGAATTGTCACTTCAGATGATCGTCAAGGAAATATTTATCAAACTCTTTATCTTGAAGATGCAACTGCTGGTATTGTAGTGCGTTATGGTGGCTCAAATGGTATTGGTCAGATATATCCACCAGGAACACGAGTTTATGTCGATTGTTCTGGTTTGTATATAGGAGATTTTAGAGGCTTGGTACAAATAGGTACACAGGATGTAGATAACAACGTAGAGAGGATTGGTGAGGGAAGCATTAGTAGTGTATTGATCCGAGGCCCTTTTGAAGGAGAAGTGGCAGGTACAACGATTTCATTAGCTTCGCTTTCTCCAGACGACGTAGGGAAACGTATAAAAGTGCCCAATGTAGAATTTATCAATTCAGAATTGTCAAACAGCTACGCTGAAGCAGGCGAAGCATCTTCAAGAAATAGAATATTATCAGATTGTGATGGAAATGAGATCATCATGAGGAATAGCGATTTTTCAACTTTTGCAGGCCAGGGTTTGCCAAGTGGGAATGGCGAAGTGCTTGCTGTTTTAAATATATTTGATGGTACTTATCAATTATTTATAAATGAACCATCGAATGTCTCATTAACTGGGAATAGATGCGATAATTCTACAGGAGGAGGAGATCCTTTAATTAGCCTGAACTTTGAAGATCTAGAAGATTTTGACATTATTAATTATTCAGGATGGATAAATGAAGATCAATTGAATTCTACTCAGTGGGAAAAAAGATCTTTCGACAACAATGGATTTGCTCAGATTCGTGGATTTATGTCCACAGCACCTATGGATACGTGGTTAATCACGCCAGAAATTGATTTATCACAAGCGACCAAGATGAGCTTTGTATCCGCTACCGCTTTTTGGACACACGATGCATTAACAGTAATGTATAGTAATGACTTTTCAGGAGATGTTTCTGCTGCGAACTGGATTGAATTGAGTCCTACCATTGCAGGATCTTCAGATCCTAATTATGATTGGATTCCATCAGGCGATGTAGATTTGAGTGCAGCAAATGGAATGGGAAGAATAGCATTTAGGTATGAAGGTGATCCCACTACAAATACGGGTACAATTCGTTTAGATGATCTAAAGATCGAATAACTAAAAGGAGAATAAGAATTAAAAAAGCCACACAAATTTGTGTGGCTTTTTTAATTTAAGTTACAGGTTGAGCATCAGCTTCAGCTATTATTTTTTTTGCTAGCTCAAGGATCGTTGAGTCTTCGAGGTTTACAATTCCACCACTAGGACCTGGCTGGATATGTTTTCCTACGATTTGACCATTCTCATACTTTTTTGCACCAAAATAGTTTCTTATTGTCTGTTCATCAACCTCTAATTGCGACGCAATTCTATTGATACTTCCAGTTGGTAAGTTGTGCTTTACTTGTCTTAATTCATCATAAGTGATATTCATAAGCGGTAAGAGTTAGGATTTGATATAATAATTCGAGATTTAAGTTAGGGAAAATATAATTTATTTAAAAGGAATATTCCTAAAATTATATTACGCTATCCAAGAAAAACACAAATTAATACTAAAGTGCCAAAGGAGTGTATTCCATATCAAAGGCCTCAGCCACCGCTTTATATACAATTTTACCATTGACAACATTAAGTCCTTCAGCGAGCGATTTGTTGTCCTTACAAGCCTGTCTCCAACCTTTCTCAGCTAATTGAATTGCATAGGGTAGGGTCGCGTTTGTTAAAGCTATTGTGGAAGTGTATGGAACTGCTCCTGGCATGTTAGCTACACAATAATGCACAATATCATCGATAATGAAAATTGGGTCTTCATGGGTGGTGGGCTTACAAGTTTCTATGCATCCACCTTGATCCACTGCTACATCTACAAGCACAGTTCCGGCTCTCATATCTTTTAGCATTGCTCTTGTTATAAGATTAGGTGCTTTTGCGCCAGGTATTAATACCGCTCCTATAATTAAATCATGATTCCTTATCAACCTCTTTATGTTATATTCATTAGAGTACATCGTTGTCACATTTGGAGGCATGATATCAGCTAAATATCTTAAACGATCTAAACTGATATCCAAAATGGTAACATTCGCACCTAAACCAGCAGCCATTTTAGCAGCTTGAGTGCCTACAATACCACCACCTAAAATGAGTACTTTGGCTGGGGGAACTCCAGGAACTCCTCCTAAAAGAATTCCTCTACCTTTCATCGGTTTTTCTAAGTATTTTGCTCCTTCTTGAGTAGCCATTCTACCTGCTACCTCAGACATAGGAATGAGTAAGGGTAGAGCATTATCTTCAGTTTTGACAGTTTCATATGCTAAACAAACAGCATTACTATCTAACATGGCCTCTGTAAGCTTCTTATAAGATGCAAAGTGGAAATAAGTAAATACGAGCTGATCATCTTTGACAAGCGGGTATTCCTCTTCTATAGGTTCTTTAACTTTGATAATCATATCTGCAATCGCATACACTTCTTCAATAGAGTTTAGTGTTTTTGCTCCAGCCTCAATGTATTCTTTATCTTCAAATCCAGACCCTGATCCTGCTGTTTTTTGAACGTATACGGTATGACCTCTTTTTACGAGCTCAAGGGCACCAGCAGGGGTGAGAGCTACTCGATTTTCATTTGTCTTAATTTCCTTTGGAACTCCTATTATCATCTTAAGATTTTCTGGTGGCAAATTAAAAAAAAGCTTCGGTAATAACAGCTTAAAATTGCAAACAATCATATATCAATTGCGAATGTTAAAATGTCGTCCATTTATCAAGGATACCTTAAAGAATTAATGTTTTTATAGGGTATCCTAGCAATGTATATAAAATTAACTTATAATTGTTTTCTCATCACCCACTATACCCTTAGTAAATTATTCTACCCTTGGCTACATCCTTTGGACACTAAATACCTTTCACACAGACTACACCTTCGCCCTTATTCTCCCTTTTGGAGTGCAGAAAATGATTTTGAAACAAACAGGACGAATGAAACAGGTATGTACACTTTTGATTCTTGCATTCATTGCAAGTTTAACAACGAATAACATTAAAACTACTGATATTAAGAAAAAGGTAGAGTACGAGAACCCGAATCTATATGGTATTGGAAAGAAACTAAATAACAAAATAAGTTGGACCCCAGTGTGGAATGTAGAGTATTATTCCGTCCAAAAGTCAGTTGACGGTATGAAATGGGTAGAAGTTGCAAAGGTAAAGGCCAGGCATAGTGGGGATTCAGAAAAATACTATAGTGTCGTTGATACGAAACCTTATGATAGGGGATATTATAGAGTTATATCTTACAAATCTAACAGTATAGGTAAATCAAACCAGATCTTAATCGATAAACGCCATAAGCGTATTCCAGTGCGAGCATAAAAAAAGCCCGTGAAGACGAATACACGGGCATTACTCAATTTAATAACCAAAACTCATAAACACTTATAGATATTCAAACTCTGTGCCAAACATCTAAATATCTTGTATGTGTAATGAGTTAAATGGTAGAGTAATGCATATATGCATAAAAAAAATGCTCGTGACTTTTCACGAGCAAAAACGAATTTTACAATTTAAATAACCAAAACTTACACGTACCAAATATATTACATATTAAATTAATATGCAATATATAAACAACACGTTTTCAATGATTTAAGAATATATTTTTAAACATATATGTTTATACTTGATTATCAATGATTTAAACAAATAGGTAGTCTTCATCAAGCACAGAACTTTTAGTCAGTCCTAACTCTGAAAACATACGAA
>CALCMJ010000030.1 GCA_937967615.1 uncultured Saprospiraceae bacterium | reverse complement strand
AGTCTTTTACTCTTTGGCTTATTAATTTTAGGTTTAAGTAGTTGTAGTGTAACAATTCCTACAGTAGACACTGTAAAGCCAAATATCCGGTTTACAATTAAAGGACCAGGGCTTAATAAAGAAATGAACAATCCACCAACTGAAAGCTGGACAGCACCGGATGGGACTCAGTTTCTAAACTTAATGCCCAATACCGAATATACTTTTACTTTAATTGTATCAGATTCTGGCGGTGTCAGTAGAGCAAGTTTACAAATGCCAGATAATTTTGAAATTGTTGAGGTGAATGAAGCTGGTGCATCAATAACGAATTCTGGTATCAGCCAATTTATAACTGTAGTTGGGAATAGATCAAATCCGCTTTCCGGTCTTGCTATAACTGGAAAAGTTAAATTTCCTGTAAGTAGCGTGAGTTTTACATTCAATGTGGAGGCAAGTGATTTTGGCGGTACATCGGGTAGTGTCAATCAAAGATTTATGAGCGTAAATTCATTTGTAAATTAATTACAGTCTTATAAAGACATAATAAAATTAATAATCAAATTATCAACTTCCGAGTTCCTCAGGCGATGTCCAAAGCCTGAGGTTCTTTTATACTTACAATTCCTCCATACCTTAGAAATTTTATCGCTGCCTTCTATGTCTAGAGTAAGATCATGTTCGTCATGGATTAACAAGGAAGGAAGACTCAGATCTTTTACAAAATTAGCAGAATTAAACTCTTCTGGAATCACGTCGTAAACAGCAATAAACCGAGAACGAAGGGCCTGCATGGAAGCAGAACTCAGTCCTAATATATTTTGCATCCCCGTAAAAACATCCGTCATCGAATACGTAGGTGCCATAGCTATGACTGCTTTAATCTTGTTGGGAATAGCTGACATGTAATATAGCGCGGCAAAGCCACCAGCAGAATGTCCTAGTAATATTTTGATTTCTTTTTCTTTGATAATATAGTCCGCCGCTTCCGCAAATTTAACTGGTGTGAATTCATCTCCAGTACTATTGCAATGTGCAGGTGCATCTAAGGCATAGATATCAAGTCCCTTCTTCCGCAGCTTTTTTATTAAAGGCCTCCACCTAGATGAGTTGCTCTCCCACCCATGCAATAAAAGAATGGATGGTCCTTCTCCAGGCCAATGATATCCAGTATACGATTCCTCATGCATTTTAAAATTGAAATTTTCAGCCTTGGCTAAAAACTCAAGTTTATTTTTCTCTATAGGATTTGGCCTAGGCTTTAAGAGAAGTTTGAGGAGGATTGTGCCGGATTTTTTTGGTGCAATAGCGGAAAGTAAATTAAGACCTTTGCCAACTGCACGAAGCTTCCATGGAATCTTGTTTGCGATATTTCTGTATTTATAGCAAAAGTAGATTTATTTGACTATTTGAATGTCTGTCACGTATATAATTCTAGGCATTCTTGAAATTTTTGAAATTCTGGTTCAAATTCTACGATCATCTGTCGCTCCTCTGGAGCTATATTATGTCGCTCCTTTTGAGTTTATTATCTATGAAATTCTGGACTTAAAATATTTCGAGCAGTTGAATCCTATACTTTTAATCAATTGCTGTGAGCAATATCTCATAAAAACATATATTCACCCTGAGTATGAAAGACATTGCCGACTTAATTGGAAGAATCTTATTAGGATTCATATTTCTTTACGAAGTATTGGATTCTATAGTCTACTTTGAATCTACGAAGCAGACCATGATAGAATATGGTCTGTCGTGGAAACCTGATCTATTTCTTATCGCCGCTATTACTTTGTTGTCCATTGGCAGTTTTTCTGTATTGATAGGTTACCATGCTAGAATAGGGGCGACTTGCCTGCTGATATATTGGTTGACATTCACATTTATTGTATATAGTTTTTGGAATGATCCAGCAGAGGTGAAACAACTTCACGCACTCTACTTTATGCGCAACTTAGCCATCTGTGGTGGTTTGTTTCTGCTTATTGCGAATGGCGCAGGGAAATACAGCGTCAATAGATTAATTCATGTCATGCGATTACCAAAGTAAATGAAATATACACATCTCCTTTTTGATCTTGATAATACCTTGATGGACTTTAGCGCAAGTAGCGTGCTCGCTTTCAAGGACACTCTGAATCACTTTGAGATTCTTGAAGAACAAGACTTTTATCCTGTATACAGAAAGATAAATAGACAAGTATGGGAAGAACTAGAAAATGGAAAGATTGATCAAGTAACTTTAAGGGAGAAGCGCTTTAGACTCTTTTTTGAATATATTGGTAGGTCTGAGTTAGACCCTTTGGAGGGAAATAAAAGATACTTACAAGGAATCGTGGATCATCCAGTCTATCTAGATGGAGCTTTAGAACTCTTGGATGAATTTAAAGAAACATTCACAATGAGTGTAGTCACAAATGGTTTAAAAGAAGTACAGCGTCCTCGACTTGAGAATAAAAATCTTAAGGACTATTTTAAAAGTATTATCGTCTCAGATGAGATTGGCTCAGCAAAGCCGCAAAAAGAATTCTTTGACTATGTATTTAACACCATTCCAGAGGCTGAAAAATCAAAGACGCTCATCATAGGCGATTCGTTAGGTTCAGACATTCTAGGTGGTAACAATTATGGAATAGACACGTGTTGGATGAATTATTACAAGACCAAAAATGATTCTGAAGTAAAAGCAAAGTATTCAATTACTCATTTGCCAGATCTAAGGAATCTTGTTCGTTAAGCTCTTCACCGCACTGATGGCAGTAGATAGCTGAAATATCGTGATTTTCTGCCATACAATATTTACATGCCTGTCCAGAAACCTCATCCTCATTATCTGCCTTCATTATCTCTGAGCTGACAATCCCTGTAGGAACTGCGATAACAGCATAACCCAGTATCATTACAATAGATGCTATAAATTGTCCTAGCGGAGTATGGGGAGATATATCGCCATAACCTACTGTTGTAAGCGTAACGATAGCCCAATAAATACTTCTAGGTATATTATCAAATTGTTCAGAATTTCCGTCGTGCTCAACTAAGTACATAATAGAACCAAATATGCAAACAAGAATGAATACTGCAAACAGAAAAACAATGATTTTACCCTTACTTGCCTTTAGTGCCTCTGAGAGTACCTTCCCTTGGTTGAGATAACTACCTAATTTGAAAATTCTGAACACACGCAGCAGACGTAATGCACGTATGACAATTAGAGATTGTGTCCCCACTAAGAATAGACTTATATAGGTAGGTAGAATAGAAAGTAAATCAACTATACCATAAAAACTCGTTGCGTACTTTTTAGGACTATAGACCACATATAGACGAGTGATATATTCAATTGTAAAAAAGATAGTGAATACCCATTCAAGAAAAACAAAGAGCTCATGGTATTTCGCGTTGTAAGAATCTACTGTCTCTAGCATTACGACAAGCACACTCATGATGATCATAAGGAGCAGGGCTTCATCAAACCATTTCCCAAGTTTAGTGTCTGCCTCAAAGATGATCTCATGCAATCTTTCTCGCATGGGAGAAAAATTCCGTTCTTTAAGTTTTTGTCTTCTTGCCGCTCTAAATTTATCGCCCCTCATTATTTATTATCTGAAAGATATGCGTACAACTTGTGTATAAGAGATTTCCCATCAGTAGAAAATTTACTAAAATCATTTAATGCGTATGCTTCTACCATGAGCATAAAATTATCTGCCATGATTTCATCTGGATGTATAATGTACTGCGTATTGTCAGCTATAGTTTTGAAAAAGCTTTCAAAATATTCAGCGCTCACATCTGTAGAAATCCCTTTAGATAGTACAATTTTCTTACCATCTTTTTCCTCTAACCTATAAAGATCAAATTTTAAATATGTAAAAAAGTCCTTTACATCTGACTTGTATGTATCATAAGTACTATATATCAATGGAATAGCCATCATTTTACTTCCTTTCTTGTCAGTTAAAGTGATATAGCTGTTCATATTGAGTCCATCTGGATTCAGTAGTAATCTTTCTTTTAATATGGGGT
>CALCMJ010000029.1 GCA_937967615.1 uncultured Saprospiraceae bacterium | reverse complement strand
ACTTCAAACAAGGGTTTGTTGATAAAATTCAAACAAGGGTTCTGAAAATGAGTGTGAAGTTACAAACTTCACACAGCTACTATAGCGATGGGTAAAAACCAGCACATAGTGCGGCCGCGTGAGGGATTGTAAGGGAGCCGCAGGCTGTCCCTATAGGGACGGAACCCCTGAAAAGCCTGACCTTGTAATCGCTGTAGGCGATAGCAAGGACACGCCCAAATTATTTATACCAGGAAGAAAATTCAACGTATCCTTTCGCCGTACCGTCTATATACTGACTGATCATGGAGGCATCCATTTTACGAATAGGTTTTGCAGGAATACCAGCATATAGATAAGCAGATTTCACCACTGTACCAGAAGTAACAACTGCTCCTGCAGCGATGAGGCAGTTCTCTTCTAAGATCGCATCATCAAGAACAATTGCACCCATACCAATCAATACATTATCTGCAACTTGACAACCGTGTACAATAGCGCGATGTCCTATAGAAACATTATTTCCTAGTATCGTATTCTTTCTTCCTAATGTGCCATGGACAACTGCACCGTCTTGAATATTTACATTCTCACCTATGATTATTTTATTGACATCGCCACGAATAACGACTTGGAACCATATGCTTGAGTGAGCACCTATAGTCACGTCTCCCGTGATAGTAGCATTTTCCGCTAGCCAGACGGAAGAATCTATTAGAGGTTTTTTATTATTAACTGGGATGATGAGGGCCATGCGAAACTAGATTGCACTCAAAGGAGTCAGAGTATATCCTTCTTTTCTTAGAAGATGAATCACACCGTCTTTTCCACCAAGATGTCCTGCGCCTACAGCGAAGAAAATAGATTTTGTTGCCATCATAGTTATCATAGCAGGTATCCAATTCTTATTTCTTTCTACTAAAAGAACATCGTCATAGTCGCCCATAGAGGAATCTTCTGCATCTATCATGCTGACCATAGCATTTATATTTTGCTCCTTGTACATGTTTACCATTTCCTGGAATGTATCTCCTCCAGTATCTTCAGCTTTGATTGCTTCCACTAACATTTGCGCTTGCGCTTTATAAGGTATTTTTTCAAAGATGCTCATTTGGAATTCCATAGTTTCTAGACCACTTACATCTTTCTTCATTTCCTTCGCTAATTCAAAGAATTCAAATTCGTATGATTTAGTAGATGGTTCTTCTGATCCTCCTCCCATTAAACTTCCCATGTCAATATCACCAGAGGCAAATACAGTAAGAAACATAGGCTTAAATTTTTCTAACATGAACATAGGTAAACCCATGTCTGAAAAATGTGTGTTTACCAGATTATAATCCACCTCAGTAAGAAGGTCTTTAAGTGTGGTATCGTTAGACATAAATACATGCTGGAGCATTCCCATTTGGCTTCCCATGTCTGACATTTCATCCATATCAATTTCAAACACGACATCTTCTGCAGCTTCGAATGCTGCCAAGGTTCCTTTAGGGTAGAAGAAATCGTCTTTCCCTATTAGGTGAATGGTGCCATAGAGATAAGAAGGCACTTTGATGTCCTTTCCTGTGATTTTCCAGAGCAAAGAATTCTCGAGTTTGAGTGCATCATCTGTCTTTTCAGACAGGTTTTCTGTCATGGATTTTACTCCGGCAACATCCTTGGTTCCTTTACAAGAAGTAAAAAGGCTCAAAATGGATGCAAAAATCAGGAGTATATTAAAATGCTTAAACTTCATCTCTATGTTTTTTTTATTCAGATCGGTTTTTAAATATTTCATATAAGACTACACCTGTAGCTACAGAAACGTTCAATGAATCTATGTTTCCTTTGCCAGGAATGTGAATTAAATGATCACAAAATGATTTTACTTCCCTACTCATGCCTTTTTCTTCAGATCCCATTATGACAGCAAGAGGTTCCTTCAATACATTTAATGTAGTAAGGTCCTTCTCAGATACGTCAGTTCCAACAATGGTCAGGCCGGATTGTTTCAAATAATCAAGAGCTTTAACAATAGATGAGACCCTGCAAACTGGAATTTCTAGGAGTGCTCCAGCCGAAATTTTTACAGCCATTCCGTTCAATGCAGCTGCGTTTTTTAAAGAATATACGATAGCATCTACTCCAAACCAGTGTGCTGAACGGGCAATTGCACCTATGTTATGGATATCAGTAATATTATCAAGGATGAGAAAAAATGGGGTTTTGCCCTGTTCAAAGCTGAGTTGCAAAACATCTTCTAATTCATAGAATTGAATTGCTGTAGTAAAAACGACTACCCCTTGATGGTTCTGGTAATTGGATAGTTTATCTAGTTTGGCTTGCGGGACTTTAGAAAGCGGAATCTTTTGAATTTTGGCATATTGCCGCATTTCTTTTTCAAAGGGACCAGACATTTTTTGTTCCAATAGTATTTTATCTATTGTTCTGTCTGAGTTGAGTAATTCTTCAACAGGTTTTCTTCCAAATACGATATCATCAGCAAATTTCACTAAAATAGGTCTTAAAGGATACAAGTAAATTCAAATATCCGTCACAATTTAGAGCTTATAAAATGTATATTTGGATATATCAAACAAAAAGTAATTATCTGATGAAAAAACTCTTACTACTATTAATTACGGTGTTTTCATTGCAATTATCTGCTCAAGATAAGTTCAATGATGCCGACATTCAGAATTTCCTGAAAGAAAACATTGAAAAATTAGATGTAACGTCAAGTGATATTGGCGAATACATTATTACTGATTCCTATGAATCTAACAAGGGTATGCTGACTCATATCTATATGGTACAAAGCATTGATGGGATTCCTATTGAGAATGCTATGATCAATCTTACTATCCTGAATAAAGATAAGAAGGTTGTGTATTATGGGAATAGGTTTATTAAGGATTTGGAGGCGAAGGTTGTTTCAACGCAGTTTTCGTTGAATAGTCAAGATGCATACAGTTCCGTACAAAAGGATCTGGGATATGTTTCTCGTAAGTTATTAGTAGAGAAAGAAAATATAGATGGGAAGCTCACATATGAGATGCCTGTTTTTGCAGATAAGGATATTGAGATGGAAAAGAAATTTTTCTATGATAGAAAAACACAAACTGTGCATCCTTCATGGGAAGTTCAGATTAGCATGGCAAATTCTCCTGATTACTGGGTTTACAAGATTGACGGAAATAGCGGAAAAGTTTTAGACAAAAGCAATAGAACGATTTATTGTTCATATGGAGACGGACATCATCATGATGTAGAGTCTGAATGCAAAGGAAACCATAGTAAAGCATCTCTTTCAACAGTAAAGCCTGTAGGTGGAGTTGTGGGATCTTATAATGTTTTTCCACTTCCGTTGGAGGCGCCAAGTTTTGGTGACCAAGAAGTGGTTACAAATCCTGAAATAGTAGCTGTTTCTCCTCATGGATGGCATGATACAGACAATATGGACGGAGCAGAATATACAATTACGCGAGGAAATGGAGCATGGGCATTTGAAGATGTTAGCGGTGGGAATACATCAAATGGAGATGAACCTGACGGAGGAGTAGATTTGAATTTTGATTTTCCATTTGACCAAAACAATAATGTAGAGGCAAATATTCCTAGTGCGGTTGTTCAATTATTTTATACAGCAAATATCATTCATGACATTACTTACCTAGCAGGATTTGATGAATTAACAGGAAATTTCCAAGAAAACAATTTTGGAAATGGTGGGCTAGCAGGTGACCCTATGCTAATTGATGTTGATTATACAATAGAAAATAATGCCTTTTATTCAGGCGGGGCAGATGGAAGTGAAGCTTCTATGAATTTAGCCATTTGGACAGGAAGTGTTGCTACTATATTAGAACCTACTCAACTTGCTGGATCCCTTTCAATAGGTACAACAGGGACAGGTTGGGGTTATCCTAATTACGATGCTTTTGATGTAACAGCAGAGGCGGCAATAGCATTTGATGGGAATCCTCAAAATGCGACTGAATGTTGTGATGATATTGTAAATGATACTGATGTTGATGGCAAAATTGCACTTATCGATAGAGGTGGTTGTGAGTTTGGAACTAAAGCGTTAAATGCGCAAAACAATGGCGCCGTGGCATGTATTATTTGTAATGTCCCAGGCATTGGCGGAGGAGATGGTGAAACAGCTCCAGGTTTAGGAGGAGGAGCAGATGGCCCTGCCGTCACTATTCCTACTTTTTCACTATCATTTAGTGATTGCAACAGGATCAGAGCTTCAATAAATTCTGGAACTCCGGTAACAATTCGAGTTAAGCCACCAGATACTGATTTAAATTCAGCTTATGATTCTGGAATTATTGCACATGAAATCATGCATGGTGTTTCTAATCGTACGGCTGGTGGACCAAGTGTTTCTAATGCCTTAAATTCTGCTGAACAAATGGGTGAAGGATGGAGTGATTTTCTTACCCTAGCACTTACAGTGGAAGATGGAGATACAGGTGAAGATGGTAGAGGTATTGGCACCTATGTACTATCCCAACAACCGACAGGAAAAGGAATACGAAGATTTCAATATTCTACAGACATGACTATTAATCCACAAACCTATGCTGACTTGAGCAATAGTAATGGGGTACATGCCATAGGTGAACTTTGGGTAGGCATGGTTTGGGATATGTACTGGAATTTTATTGGTGAATACGGATATGATGCGGATTGGACAAACGAAGAATCTGGAAATTTCAAAGCGCTACGATTAGTCATAGAAGGTCTAAGATTCCAGCCAACGGGTCCTGGATTTCAAGATGGAAGGGACGCAATTATAGGTGCGGACCAAATTTTTTATAACGGCGAGAATGAGTGTTTAATTTGGGATGCTTTCTCACGAAGAGGACTAGGGATAAATGCTGCTCAAAATGATCCAGATGACACAAGTGATGGAGTTGCAAATTTTGAGAGTACACTCAAATGCAATCCGAGACTTGATATAAAAAGAGAAGTGACTTCTCTTGTACAAGCAGGCAGCAATATTGAAATAAAAGCTACAGTTACAAATTACACAGAAGGAGATCAAACTAATGTTGTAATTAAAGAAACAATGCCTGCTGGACTCTCATTTGTAGACGGATCTTCAAATTACACTGCAACTGTGCTCGGCAATGAGGTAAGTTTTGATATTGGTGTTTTAACTCAAGAAGAAACGATTGAATTAACTTATGAATTAAGTACTCCCAATAATGCTTCAGAAACTAAATATTATGATGACTTACAGGATAACTCTGAATATATAGTGGATTTTGCTGATGGATTTAATAACTGGTCATTAAATTCTGATATGGCTAGGTCAGGAACACGATCAGTAAATATTCCAGATATAACTTCTGCAGCTGATATACGTTTAGTTTACCAAGACTTACAAGTATCTGGAGATAATCCAACATTTAGATTCTGGCATAAGTTCGAGACTAATGCAGGAGCTAATGGTGGCTTTTTAGAAATATCAACAGATGGTACTTTATGGTATTCTTTAGCAGATAAAATAATCAGAAATGGATATAATTCAGTTATTTCTTATCAGAACTTAGTTATACCAAATTTACAAGGCTACACTGGTACAGAATTAGAGGAATGGAAAGATGTATACATTGACCTTTCAGATTATGCTGGCCAAAATGTTTCAATGCGCTTTAGATTTGCTACAGCAGACCCTGCTGACATTGCTGGAACTGTTGCACTTAGAGGCTGGTATGTAGATGATGTAGAAATGATGGACCTTGTAAGTTATACAACAAATGCATGTGCAAGTTCAGATCAATTTCCAGAGGTGTGCTCTGATGATGGTTTGACTATTATTGATTCAGATGCAGGATTTGTGTCTACTGAAGACGAGGAGTTTGACAACAGTTTGAATATGTCTTTATACCCAAACCCGGCAAATGATCAGGTGATATTGCAATTAAATTCAACAGAGAATTACACTGCAGAATTATCTATTGACAATATAGATGGGAAAAGAGTATATAGTACCCTTATCAATATTGATAATGTAACAAGTATTACTAAGATCAATACATCAAACTTTCCAAGAGGAATGTACTTGGTGAAATTGCAATCAGGGAATGCTGTTAAGACTGAAAAATTAGTCATCAACTAATACGCGGTTAAAATTTAGAATAAAAAAAGGCGGTTAAAATTTAACCGCCTTTTTTTATTCTTCCTCCTGATTGAGATTTTCTATCGTCTCTTCGATTTTATCTTCAACGACTTCCTTGACTGCTTTTACCGTATCCACTACCTCTTCCATTGCTTCTCCTACGGTAGCAGCAATTGCTCCTAAGAGACCTTGCTTAGGTACAGAAGTTTCTGTTTTCCCAGTAATAGCATTCGCAGACTTCTCTAGCTTTTCTTTATCGTGAGACTCAGACTTCGCTTTAATCTCACTTGCTATTTTCTCTTTAAGCTTCTTTTTCGTGTCTTCTATCTCTTTTTTCTCTTGTTTCTTTTCTTCTCTCTTCTTCTCTTGTTCTATTCTTAATTCAAGTTCGGCTTTTGTTTTTAACATGTCTTGCAACTTCTCTTCCTTGGATGTCACTCTGCCTTGCATCATTGCCATTTTTGCCTGTCTGATTTGCTGTTCTAACTGACCCTCAGATTGCGCCGCTCTCTTATTTTGAAATTCTAACTCAGAAACATCTTTTGCAATAGATCGTTCCATTTTTTGAATTGCATTCAGCAATCCAGAATATCTTCTTTCAACACGCTGGAGATTACTTTCATCTCTTGATCCTCCGCCACCCGTATTGCCGTATTTCTTCTCTTTCAACACTTTAAAAGAAGAATCTAACTTTTTCCAAGCTTTTGATCTGTCTTCTTTTGTGAAATCTAAACCTTTAAATTCATTCTGTAGGTTTTTTAACTCCTCAAACAAAGGTTTCAAGCCTAAACCCTTATCTATCTTTTCTTGCACTCCATTTAACTTAGACATAAATGTATCCAGATGTTCAGATGAGACTTTTTTAAACTCCTGGTCTAATGTCTTTCTTAATTTCTTGAGTGATTCAAATATATTATTGGTTTCTCTTTTAAGTTCGCTCGCATGCTCTCTAAAAAGATTCCGCTCTCTTGTTTGCTCTTGTACTTTCCCCCAAAATCCTTTCATCTCCTCCCATACTGCACCTTCAAATTTTGTGAGTCCTTCTACTTTCGTCTTTATGTCTTCTAATTCTGATTTATATAAAGCGTATAGCTTTGAGGACAAGACAACAAAGTGCCATTCTGTCTTTGCCCTGTTAATAATATCAGTGCGCTCTACTTTGATATCTTCTGGTAAGATGTCTTCTGTCATACTGAGAGGTCTCACCACAGTACTATGTCCATCCGGCAAGGCAACTTCCGTTCCTTCTCTCCAAACGTTCATCATAGACTTATAAAACTCTTCAGTGGCTTTTTCCTCCGGGATCACATGAAGTAAAATATTATTTTCTTCTTCCTGTAACTCTAGACCCAAAAGCACTTTCTTGTCTTCCTTGTCTGATCCCCATAACACAATTCTTTTTTTCATCTTACTGTAATTTTTATTCGATTAATACGGTAACGTAAATTTTCCTAGAGTATGCTCTTTCGCAAATATTCGGCAATTTGGACTGCATTCGTCGCAGCACCTTTTCTCAAGTTATCAGAAACTATCCACATATTCAACCCATTTGCAATAGAATCGTCTCTGCGCACTCTTCCTACGAAGACTTCATCTTTGCCATGTGCATACAATGGCATAGGATAAATATTTTCTTTTGGCTTGTCTTGAACCACTAATCCTTCAGCAGATTCTAGTATTTCAAAAACTCTTTCAATACTGAAAGCTTTATTAAATTCCACATTCACAGACTCTGAATGCCCACCAAACACTGGCACTCTAACAGCGGTTGCTGTCACTGCAATAGAATTATTTCGTAAAATTTTTCTTGTTTCATTTACCAACTTTAATTCTTCTCTTGTATAACCATTATCGAAGAACACGTCACAGTGCGGCAAACAATTTTCAAAGATTTGATAATTGTATGCCATTTCTGCTTCCTTACCTGCTTTCTCCGCTTCATACTGATCCACTGCAACTTTTCCAGTTCCAGTAAAAGATTGGTAGGTAGAAATAACCAATCGCTTTAATCCAAATTCTTTTTCTAAAGGGGCAAGTGCTACGACAAGTTGAATCGTTGAACAATTTGGATTAGCAATAATTTTACTATCCTTTGTAATAACATCTGCATTTATTTCTGGCACTACAAGCGGAATGCCCTCCTCCATTCTCCATGCAGATGAATTATCAATCACAAAGGTTCCGTTCTCAGCATATCTAGGTGCCCATTCTTTGGAAGTAGAACCTCCCGCAGAAAATAATGCAATATCAATGTCAGTCATTTTTACTGCTGCTTCATTATCTATAACATGGTATTTTTTTCCATTAAACTCCACTTCTTTGCCCACAGAGCGTTTAGAAGCAACAGGAACCAATTCCGTTACAGGAAAATTTCTTTCCTTAAGTATTTCTAACATCACAGTTCCTACCAAACCTGTAACTCCAACTACTGCAACTTTCATATATTTATAACTTAATTTATCTTTAAAAAATATAGAAGACAAAAATATTCTAAATAATTCCATACTGCAATGCAGAAGTACATCTTATTTATTTTTCTTTTATGCTGTATTTGTGGCCAAGCACAAATTTCTGAAGATTTTTCAGATGGAGAAATTAGCACAAACCCTGAATGGTTAGGTGATAAATCTGATTTTATTGTCAATACAGAGAATGAATTACAGCTCATGGCACCTGAAGCAGGAACTTCTCTTTTGTATACTGCTATACAAACTGGTGGGGATATGGAATGGGATATGTACTTAAAAATGGACTTTTCACCTTCTGGTTCTAATAAAACAACTTTGTATCTCATGTTAGACAATCCTGATCCCACACTCGCAAATGGATATGGCATCACTGCAGGAGAATCAGGATCTGATGATGCTATTGTATTTTTTAAATTAATAAATGGATCAAAACAAACTCTTGCTGATGCAACTTTAGGTGCTATGGCCGTAAACCCATCTATAGCACGTGTCCATGTTTCTGTAACACAGAATCGATTATGGACTTTGAGTGCGGATTATACTGGAGGAAATATATTTAATACTGAGATTGAAATTGATGATGAAATAGAAAATACAGGTTCAAATTATTTTGTGATTGAATGCAAGTACACCGCAACACGTACTGAACATTTCTTTTTTGATGATTTTATTCTCCCATTTGTACCTGACACCACAAGCCCCTTGCTTGAAAGCAGTTTTATTGAGGATGATAATTCACTCCTACTATGTTTCAACGAAGACATCCTCTTACCGAATGAAACTGATCTCCAAATAATCCCTAGTATAGGAATCTCTTCTATAGAGTATGTAGACACGCAAAAAGATAAGATTAAGGTTTTGTTTTCCACAATGCTTGATCCTGGACTTGAATATACAATCGACCTTAATAACATCTCTGACCTAAGTGGGAATAACAATACTATACAAGGAATTAAATTCTTTATTATTTCAGAACCATCTAAAGGTGATTTGATTGTAAATGAAATATTGGCAGATCCTATAAGTGGCGGATTTGATTTTGTGGAGATTAAAAACAAGTCAAGTAAAAAAATTGCACTAGATAACATTGGCATAGCAAACCTAGACAAAGAAGAATTTGATTACATAGAAAACATAAGTTATCTAGAACCAGGCAGCTACCTCGCGATCTGCCCTAATATTGAATTTTTAGAAAACACCTACACAATCCAAAATCCATCTAGCCTCCTTGAAAACGACATTCCCTCTTTTAATATTTCTGAGGGTAATGTCAGTATCGTCTATGATGATGGGAATACACAACTTGTAATCGATTCTTTTGATTATACACAAGATCAGCATTATATATTACTGGAAACTACCAAAGGAGTTAGCTTGGAAAGAATCTCACAAGATTTAGAAACAAATAACAAAGAGAATTGGCATTCTGCTTCCTCTGCCGCTGGTTTTGCCACTCCCGGTTATGAAAACTCCATAAGCAATCCATTATCTGATAGCCAAAGTGCATTTTCATTGGACAAGAAAGTGTTTTCACCGGATGGGGATGGTTTTGAAGATGTTTTATTTTTGAATTATTCCTTTGATAAGCCTGGATATCTAATTAATATTAACATATTTGATGCAAATGGAAGATTTATCCTTAATTTAGAAGAGTCGTTGTTACCTTCTACACAAGGATTCGTCAAATGGAATGGAACAAATTTAGAAAACAGACGAATGCCTATAGGACTGTATATAATGCATGTCACTGGATTTCATCCCGATGGAGATAGTATAGAAAACAAACTTGTGTTCGCTATTGGCGAGCAGTTGTAATAATAATGAGTACAAAAAAAAACATAGGGATATTTAGCAATATAATAGCATTGGGTCTATTCCTATTTACCCTACTCCTTGTTTTTACCCCCAATTTAAGTTTCCTGAATAAGTTTGCACATTATACCACATACATAATGCTTGGTATGGTAGGACTAGGTCTTTTGTTCTTGCCATTCAAGAATAGAAAACTTATGTTTTCCAGTTTTACATGCGCAGCTATCTTATGTTTATTTCTGAAAGGCGCCTCAAACAGTAATATCGTTTTTCCTGAAATCAATAATCTGCCATCATTAAGTGTAGCGCATATCAACTTGGGCAACGTTACTGACACATATGAAAATTTGATCACAACTGTCCAAAGTTTAGATACAGATATCATCTCCTTTCAAGAATTTACGCCCGACTGGAATTTTATAATTGGAAAAAAGCTTGACAGTTTGTTTCAATATTCTGAAAAGAATGTGCGCATTGACCCTTTTGGAATGGCAGTTTTTTCTAAACAACCTATTGAGAACAAAGAAATATTTAATCACGAAGAAATTCCAAACTTTAAAGGAGATATAAAATTAGGTGAAGAAGTAGTTAGTCTAGTCTTCTCGTATGTTCTTCCACTTTTTGGATCACAGGATATTGCAAATACTGAAGAGCATTTATCGGTGGTAGCAACAAAACTAAATAGATGTGAAAATCATAAAATCTCCGTTGGTGATTTCAACATGGTATATCATGCTAAAGAAATTATGAACTTCAGAGCAAAAACACTTTTGCAAAACTCCAGAAGAGAAGTACCTGTAGGTACACTAAAAATGCCATATGATCACATCTTCTATTCCAGTGAACTTGAATGTACTCAGTTCATAGAAATTGAAGATTCTAACAAAACCCATATTGGTGTTTTGGGATCATATCAAATCCGACAAACTTTGAGAAATGTAGAGAACGAAAGTTCTTTAAGCTCTCTTAATTTCTAATACTCCATAGCTTTTCCTACTTTTAAATTCAACCATAAGATCTTATTATGCCAGCTGAATTTAAAACCATATTTGTACCTAGTGTAACAATGCCCTCGCAAGCCGGTTATACGTATTATGATGCTGAAGTAGACGGCATCCAACTTGCAAATGATGTCACAGCCGCAATTCAAGAACAGATAGGAAATGGATTCACTTTAGTGGACACGCAGACTCTTATGTCAACTAAATATTATGCACGTACTTACACTGAAGGGATCATCTTAATATTCCAAAAAGAAAAATGATAAACTTTACTTGTAAGGCGTACTCTGACTTAAGCAAAAATGAACTTTATGCCATCTTATGGTTAAGAGCTAAGGTATTTATTGTAGAACAAAATTGTCCATATCAAGACCTTGACGGCAAAGACCAAAAATCCTATCATGTTATAGGTGTAAAAGATGATATGATTGCAGCATACTCAAGAATAATTCCTCCAGGCGTCTCTTATGAAAACTATAGCTCAATAGGGAGAGTGGTATGTGATCCTTCTGCCCGAGGAAATGGTCTTGGCAAAACTCTTATGCGATTTAGTATTGATACTTGTAAAGAACTCTATCCAGATAAGCCAATAAAAATATCTGCACAGACATATCTACAAAGATTTTACAATGCGCTTGGTTTTGCAGAAGTAGGTGATGAATATTTGGAAGACAATATTCCGCACATTCAGATGATCCTAAGCTAAATTTTCTTGCAACGCTTTATGGGCATCATCTAGCAATACCCTAACCGCATCCAAATTTGATGCTTGTGCATACACACGAAGCACAGGTTCAGTCCCAGAAGGCCTTACCATAACCCATTCATCATCTGATAAAAAGAATTTATATCCATCAATAGATTCAGTAGAAATAACATCCTTTCCTCCTATACTTGAAATTTCACCTGATGCACATCTATCGATAATTTTCAATTTTAGATCTTCAGTAATATGCAAGTCATCTCTATCAAATTTGAAAGAACCCACTTTCTCATAAATTTCGTTTGTGAGTTGTTTCAAAGACTTACCAGTCTTTGCCATAAACTCCATAATTATTAAGCCTATCCATACACCATCTCTTTCAGGAATGTGCCCTTTCACTGCTAATCCTCCAGATTCTTCACCACCCACTAATACATCTTCTTTGGTCATAATTTCTGCGATGTATTTGAAGCCAATTTTTGTAACCTCAACATCACAATTGTAAAGTTCTGCGAGCATTTTCATTTTGTTCGTCACAGAAAATGTAATAACAACTTTGCCTCTTAATTTTTTATACTCGTACATGTAGTAGAGCAACAATAATAAGATATGATGCGAGTCCACAAATTCTCCATCCTCGTCATAAAGACCAATTCTATCTGCATCCCCATCATTCGCAAGACCTAGGTTTATTGAAGGGTTATTTTTGATACAATCAGAAAGTTCCTTTAAGTTACGTGCAATGGGCTCAGGAGCTTGCCCTAAAAACGAAGGATTATATTCACAGTGCAATAAGTGCGCTTTGGGAAACAACCTTCTCACAATATCCTGCCCAGCACCATACATGGCATCGTAAGCAAGTACAAGCCCAGAAGATTTAATCAGATCAAGATCAAAGTTTGATTTTATATGCTCGTAATAAATTTGCTCAAGATCAATGTACTCCAATAAGCCAGCATCTAACATTTCCTTTTCAGATTGCATGGTGCCTAGACAAGTATCTGGAATTAATGATTCTACCTCTGCAATGTCATCTGGGAGCGTTGGCCCACCAAAATTAGATTTCAATTTAAATCCATTATAGGAAGGAGGATTATGGCTAGCTGTTATAACAACTCCTAGATCTGCATCAAATTTTGTAACTCCTAAAGAAACCATTGGTGTAGAAACGAACTTATCGCCCATGAACACTTTAATACCAAAATTTGCAAACACAGAAGCTGAAACCTCACAAAACATCTTGCCGCCAAATCTGCAATCATAGCCTATGACTAACTTGGTCAATTTGCGTTTAAGCATCCATTTCGCTGTTGCTTCAGATACACGCTTTACATTATCCACTGTATAGTCTTTAGCTATTATTGCTCTCCAACCATCTGTTCCAAACTTTATTATACCCATGAAATTCTGCTTGTTCGGGAAAATTAACAAATTCTACACGCAATGGGTAGAAAATGCATGGGATAGAAAACATATTACAATATTTTTATATATATTGTGTCCACATTTATAGTAGCTTTTATATAATGTATTTTTATAATGAGAAAAGACAGCCATAGACATCAAGGCTTACGCACACAGCTAGTACAAGAATTAATTTCTAAGGGCATCCAAGACGAGGATGTGCTCTCAGCAATTAATACGATTCCGCGACATTTCTTTCTGGATGAAGCATTTGCTGAATGGGCCTACACAGATCAGGCATTTCAAATTGGTTCAGGTCAGACCATTTCTCAACCTTTTACTGTTGCCAAGCAATCTGAGTTACTTGAAGTAAAAAAAACAGATAAGATTTTAGAAATTGGGACTGGTTCTGGCTATCAAGCTTGTGTTCTTGCTTTTCTCGGTTGTAAACTGTACACCATAGAAAGACAGGAAGAATTATTCCACAAAACATCTGCACTTTTAAACGAAATGCAATTTCATCAAATTAGGACATTATTCGGAGATGGGTATTTGGGCTCAGAACGATTTGCACCCTTTGATAAAATAATAATAACTGCTGGAGCAACATCCGTACCTCAAGTTTTATTTGACCAACTTAAGATTGGAGGAATAATGGTAATCCCAGTAGGTGATGGCAAAACTCAAAAGATGTTACGGATCAAAAAGATTTCAAACACGAGTTATATAGAGGAAGACCACGGTAAATATGCCTTTGTTCCTTTTGTCAAAGGCACAAATAATCTTTCAACTGTTAACCTAGGCTAAGCGCCCACTTCTGATTTATTTAGTCCCAACTTTTCTACCTTTAACACGTTCAGAATCATAGTCTACATCTCTATACTTATCTATATCAACAAGTAGAGCACTGTATGCACTCCGGTTAGTTGTCGTGTATATCTTGCCATTATAACTTACTTTTCCCAAATTGTTTCTCCATTCTTTTGCTAATAATACATAGCGCCCTCCTGCCCTTTTGTTAGGACCAAACATTAGGTACTTGTCATCACTATTTTCTTCAAAACTTATCGCCAAGCGCTTCTCCTTAGGAGAAAAAACTAAAACGCCAGGTGTTCCTTTTTTAAACACAATTTGTTCTACATCTCTACCATCAATCACTTGAATTTTACCTTCAGTAATCCGTGTTTCTTCTATACCTAAGTTTCTTTGCAATACAATATCTTCTGAAAGATAAAATTGTATGTGCTGCAAATCGTCTGAAGTAAATTCAAAATCATTCTGCAAGCGCTCAGTATATGGTGTAAGTCTTTTACTACATGAGGAAAGTGTGATGAGAATAAGTAATACTAGAATGTGTGTAGTTGAATATTTCATAAGCAATGATTTTATTGTCTTTATAAATAAACAACTACAAAGCTGGAATGTAAAGTCTCTTAAGAAAGATTAACGTGCATATAAGAGATATTTAAGATTTCAGCTTGCGCTTTTTTGCAAAGAAAGAAGAGATAATTTGAGAACATTCATCATGCAGGACTCCATATTCTAGCCTTGTTTTAGGATGTAATAGTTCTTTCCCATAGCGCATAAACCCACTTTTCTCATCACTTGCGCCATAGACAATTCTGCTTATTTGGCTCCATTTGAGAGCTCCAGCACACATTATACAAGGCTCCATGGTCACATACAGGGTGCAATTCTCTAAATATTTGTTCCCTAAATAAGAACTTGCTGACGTCAGGGCAATAATTTCTGCATGGGCAGAGACATCTTTCAACATCTCTACCTGATTAGACGCTTTAGCAATGACTCTATTATTAGAAACAATGACAGCGCCTATAGGAACCTCACCCTGCTCTTCGGCTTTCTGGGCTTCATGTAGAGCCAATTTCATAAAATGGGCGTCTGAAAATATTTCAATATCAGCCATATGTATTGTTAGATTTCAAAATAGAAAACTAAATGTAAGTAAAGTGATAGAAAAAAAATTACGCTATAAGTAGATAATAATTTTAATAGGATTTTCTAACTTCGCACATGGAAACAAAGAATCCCCACTCCTCTAAATTTACTGACGCTTTCACATTTGACGATGTTCTTCTCGTTCCAGCGTATTCAGAAGTTCTACCCAGAGATGTTGATATCAGTACATATCTGACACGTGATCTACGTTTAAATACGCCTATTGTTTCTGCTGCTATGGATACAGTAACTGAATATCAATTAGCCATTGCTATGGCACAGCAAGGAGGTATAGGTATAGTCCATAAAAATATGTCTATTGAAAAACAAGCAGAACATGTCCGCAAAGTAAAAAGATCTGAAAGTGGAATGATCTTGGATCCTATCACACTTAGAAAAGAAGCCACAGTGGGTGAAGCTCTGCGTTTAATGCAAATAAATAAAATTGGCGGAATTCCTATTATTGATCAATCTCAAAAACTAATTGGTATTTTAACAAATCGTGATCTACGATTTGAGACGAATACAGAAAGACCAGTGACTGATATAATGACAAGTGAAAACCTAGTCACCGCCCCTGACGGGACAACTCTACAAGAAGCTAGAGAGATCCTCCAAAATTACAAGATTGAAAAACTACCTGTAGTTGATGAATCAAACACACTCATTGGCCTTATCACATACAAAGACATTTTAAAACTAGAGAGCCACCCCAATTCTAGTAAAGACAACCATGGGAGACTAGTCGTAGGTGCAGCAGTAGGTGTTTCTTCAGATCTTGATGAAAGAGTTGCGGCCTTGGTAGATGTGGATGTTGATGTATTATGTATTGACACTGCACACGGACATTCAAAAGGCGTACTAGATACAATCAAAAGAATAAAAACGGCATACCCAGATATTCAAATCATTGGAGGAAATGTTGCGACTGAAGAAGGGACAGATGCCCTCATTGATGCTGGTGTAGATGGAGTAAAAGTAGGAATAGGTCCTGGTAGTATTTGCACAACTCGAATTGTTGCTGGCGTAGGTATCCCCCAGTTGACTGCAATCCAAAACGCAGCAAAGGCAGCAAAGAAAAGAGGAGTTCCAATTATTGGTGATGGAGGGGTTAGACATACTGGAGATATTGCCAAAGCTTTATCCGCAGGAGCAAGTTCTATTATGGCAGGTTCACTCTTTGCCGGTACAGAAGAAGCACCTGGGGAAACTATTATATACCAAGGAAGAAAATTTAAAGTATATAGAGGAATGGGGTCTTTAGGAGCAATGCAGCTAGGGTCCAAAGACAGATATTTCCAAGACGTAGAAGATGACGTTAAGAAATTAGTGCCAGAAGGAATTGAAGGCAGAGTGCCATTCAAAGGGTCTATAGCAGAAGTGATGATCCAGTATATAGGTGGACTTAGGGCTGGTATGGGATACTGTGGAGCAAAAGATATTCCAAGCCTTCAAAACGCAAAAATGGTGCGCATTAGTAATGCTGGAATTGTAGAAAGTCATCCCCATAATATCACAATCACAAAAGAAACCCCTAATTACATGAGCCGCTAAGGCTATGTTAATCTTCATTTAAATAGTAATTTAAGGGAATCTATGACGTTTACAAGGAGTTAAGAAGTACGTGAAATACATAATAGCAATATCCATATGTCTGATAAGCCTCTGCACCCTCAGTGCCCAGGAAGACAATTATGAAGTGGTCTATCATGACCATATTTATTATTCCCATCTTAAAAGTGTAAAACTTTATCATAGAGGTTTAGTAACCACAATGCCAGTAATTGACCTGGGAAAAAGTGGTACTCTTCAACTCAGGTTTGATGACATGGAAGGAGGGGCTAACTTATATACGTACGAAATTATTCATTGCACAAAAGATTGGAAACGATCTGATATTGAAAAAATTGAATATTTAGATGGTTTTGACAACGAAGAAATAGATAACCTGGCTTTTGCTGCTGGAACAATATATGATTACACCCATTATGAACTCACGATCCCAAATGAAGATGTCAGGTGGACAGTTTCAGGTAATTTCCTACTCGTTGTCTACGAGGGAGATGATAGCGATAGAGTTCCTGTGATAACGCGAAGATTCATGGTGGTGGAACCCCTAATTGGAATTGGAGGTGTAGTAAGTTCTCCATTTAGTGTCTTGCAATTAAAAACACATCACAGAATTGAATTAAAAGCATTTCTGAATGAAGAGATATCAATTTCAGATCCCGTTACTGAACTTGAAGCAGTTGTTATTCAAAATGGACGATGGGATAATGCCATCTTTGGCCTCGCACCTAAATTCCAAGCGCGTAATGAAATTAACTGGGACAGAACTGATCAAATTACAATGCCCGCGTTAAAAGAGTTTAGAAATTTTGACATCCGTTCGTTTAAATATACTTCTGACTTTGTACACTCTATTGACCTAAGAAAGAATGGGAATGATGTTTTGTTAGAATTAGCAGAAAAACGAACATACAGAAATTACATTTCTGACATAGATGCAAACGGAAGATTTATTCTCACAAACAGCGAACGACCAGAACCTCACATCTCTAGCGACTACGCCAATATCATCTTTTCGCTAGATATGAAAGAACTGTATGACAAAGACGTGTATGTGATTGGCGCATTTACTGATTGGCAACTAAGAGAAGAATTCAAAATGCACTATGATGCATCTCGTAAAATCTACTTAGGCAAAGCGCTTTTGAAACAAGGGTATTACGATTACATGTACGTAACCAAGGATGAAAATGGCGTGCTCAGCAGTGAAGATCTAGAGGGAAGTTGGTTTGAAACCGAGAACGACTACACCGTACTCCTATATTATAGAGAATTTGGTAGTGAGTATGATAGACTCATTGGCTCATCTACATTTAATTCCAATAAACTATAAGCATTCCAAGACCTTATTTAGGCTTTAAAACCAGATTAGCCATATTCTGAATAGACGTTTATCTAATATTCCCTATACTTTATATATTTATTGTATAATTAGCTCTTGCAAACACTATTTTGCTTAAGTTAACAATACAACGCAAAATGAATCGTACACTACCAATAATATTGCTCATGCTGAGCTCTCTCTTTCTTAATGCTCAAGATCTGTGGACCTTAGAAGAATCTATCCATAGAGCAAGGACAGGAAGTATAGACGCAATGCAATCCTCTTTAACTAAAGATTATGCGGCGATAAATCTTGAATCAGCTCAGCATAGGAGATATCCCAATCTAAATTTCAACACTAACGTGAATTGGAACTTTGGTAGAACAATAGATCCTACGACGAATGAATTTAATACAAAAACCTTCTTTTCAAATAACCTTTCTCTAGGATCAGGAGTTGCCCTTTATAGAGGAGGCCAAATAAGAAATTCCATAAAACAAGCTGAGATTCTTCAAAAAGCTGGTGAGTTGGATCATGAACAATTGATAAATGATCTTGCACTCCGCGTAGCAAGTACATATGTAAATGCATTATTCGCTCTTGAAAATGAAAAGATTGCAAAAAATCAATTTGACCTGTCAAAACAACAGTTGGAACAAATTCAGAAACTGGTAAGAGCTGGATCTATGCCCGCAAATGAAGAATTGCAAATTGAAGCTCAAATTGCCAGAGACCAGCAAAGTATCATCGCAGCAACTAATGCCTATGACATAAGTATACTACAACTCAAACAACTTTTAAACTTAGATCCCACTGATGATATTACTATAGAGAATCCTAGTGACATAGAACCAGGAACAAATCCATTTATATTAACGATTGATGAAGTCTACGCAACAGCAGAACAACACAGACAAGATATTCTTGCTGATGAAATGCGTTTAAAGAGTTCTGAGTTAGCAATTAAAATTGCAGAGGGTGCAATCATGCCTAGCTTGGATGCATTTGGAAACCTTGGAACTAATTATTCCAACCAAGGGATTACGCTCTTAGGATCAGAAGATGTCGTCGTAGGCTTAGATACAAGATTACCGGATGGGACTGACTTCCCTTTACTCTTTACCCAGGAAAGAACACTGACTGAAAAAGCAAACTACCCTACGCAGCTGGACGATAATCTATCCTATGGATTTGGGGTGCAACT
>CALCMJ010000028.1 GCA_937967615.1 uncultured Saprospiraceae bacterium | reverse complement strand
ATGGTAAGTTTAGGACTCCTGGCCTTAGAAATGCAGAATTTACAGCTCCCTACATGCATGATGGCAGGTTTTCAACCCTAGAGCAGGTAATCCAACATTATAACTCAGGAGGGCACCCAGCAAGGAATTTGGATCAGAATGTAAGGCCTCTAAACCTGAATCAGGAAGAAATCAATGCATTAATTGCCTTCATCAAGACATTATCAGAACCTGATTTCCTTAATAATGAGGAATTTGCTAACCCATTTTAATTTTATTTCTCACTTTCTTTCCATTCTTTAAGTATAAACAATACTGAAAATCAATATGTTATGTTAATTATTGCATCATATTAAAGAAATAAATATGTAACAATATCTAGTTATTGTATTTTTTTTGAGACAGTTTTAACCCGATACTTGTATTATGAATTAAACCAAAGACCCGATAAAAGAATCGGACGAGTTAAATTCAGATATGTTCATGGGATTATACTTGTTAAGGAAGAGTTGCAAACTAGCAGCCTTTCCTTGACAAGCTTTTAAACAAGAGATTGAGTTTTAAATATACATATAGTGGATCGGGCACGCCACTCTGTAAAAAGTGCCATCCTAAATTAGGATATGTTCATGGGATTATAAAAAGGAGGTCACCAATCGATAGTGGCCTCCTTTCTTTTTGTATACTATGCCTTAGGAATCTCACCACCTACATTCTCATCTTCTATTTCTAAAAAGCGTTCTATCTCTTGTTCCAGATAGAGTTGAGTTTCTTTATTCAAGCCTTTTATCAATTTTATACTCTTACCGTTTTTCAATACCGCATGAAGTCCATAGGCATAATTTGCTTGGCCGTTTGTTGTACTGGACACATAGCGAGAGACGTAGAGCTGTTTTACATCACGTGTTGAAATATTGACTTCTTTAGTAAACCAACTCAATGGTTTTTGCGCAATATGAATACGATCATCTGTTATGTAGACATCTGTATAATTCACAAACATCTTCATAGTATTATAAAGCAATCCTAATCCAACTAACAAATGTGCAGCCATGGGTAGCAGTCCGCCTATATTTCCAGAGGCAATCATAGTGAAGGCAAATGGAAGTAGAAGAAGATTCCATACTACAGTGAAAAATGTCATGAAATTAAATCCACCTCCAGATTTGGACCATTTAATCTGAATGTCCAAACTTGAGGGCATACTTATGATCTCCGTGCCTTCAGGTATGATCATTTCAGGTCTTCCTCTTTCTGCTCCAAAGAAGGTGTCGTCTTCAAGAAACATTACATTCTGACAATTGCTGCATTTTGCGAGGGTACTATTTATGTTGACCTCTTCTCCTCCAATGGGATGACCGCAGTTTGTGCAATCCAGATTCAGAGTTTTTAACTTATGTTTCTGTTTATATATTTCTTTAGATTCCTTCATTCTATTAAATTACAATTGTTAATTTCAAGATAACGAAAGCGTATGGAATTTAAGGATACAAAATATTTGCTTGCTTATTCTTTTGCTCTTTTACTTGCATTTTCTTTAAGTAAAGGTAGCTATTGGTATTGGGCTGTACCTATTCTTGCTTTTATTATTCTTCCCATTTTTGAATTTCTCTTGCCCCAAAGCAAAGAAAATTATAACAAAATTCAGGAGGAAGAAAGAAAGGCATCCATACTTTTTGACGTTTTGTTGTATTTAAACCTACCTATCATTTTTGCGTTACTCTTTTTATCACTCTACCATTTATCAATTCATCAGTTGAGCCTTTTTGAAACTTCAGGTCTTATATTCTCAACTGGAATTATCATGAGTACAAACGGTATTAACGTAGCCCACGAGATAGGACACAGACCTTCATTCTTTGATCAGACGGTTTCTAGAATTATGCTTTTGCCTTCCTTGTATCTTCATTTTAATATTGAACATAACCTAGGACATCATAAACATGTTGCCACACCAGCAGATCCAGCAACTTCAAGATTTGGTGAAACGTTTTATGGATTCTTGCCCAGGTCTTTAATTGGAGGAATCAAAAGTGCTTGGAATATTGAAAGTAAAATTTTATCTAAGAAGGACCTTCCTACATGGACTTTTAGAAATCGTATTCTGCAGTTCCTCTTGGTTCAACTCATCTATCTTGTTTTAATCTTTGCATTTTTAGGTCCTAAGGCAATGTTGTTTGCAATTCTTATTGCTTTTATTTCATCATCCTTACTGGAAGCAATTAATTATATAGAACACTATGGCTTGCAGCGTAAACAACTTGCGAACGGAAAATACGAAGCCGTGCAAAGTCATCATTCATGGAATTCAGATCACGCAATGGGACGGATCATGTTATATGAATTGACCAGACATTCTGATCATCACTTTAAGTCCACAAGAAAATTTCAGATTTTAAGAACACACGATAAAAGTCCTGAGCTTCCTCTTGGGTATCCTGGCTCCATTTTGTTATCACTTTTTCCGCCTCTGTGGTTTATGATAATGAATCCGTTGGTTGAGACTACGAAAAGGGGCTACTGAGAGAGAGCGGCCAAGGCTTGCATGGAGGTGAAACAGAAAGCATTTTTTATAACGATGCACTGTCCAATGGGGCCTGACCCATTGGATGAAGATCATAATATGCATTGTGGATTACAAGTCGTCGGGCCGCCTGGGATCGTAACTGTTTTTTCATTTTTTTATGTGATTGGAATGACAGACTTTTTAGAATACTACCAAAATCATGAATCCCTTAAGCTCCAAGCTCTCAGTTCTACGTCTCTCTCTCTCTCTCTCCTCGTCTTTTCCAAAAGACCCCCTTCCTTAGGCATCTCGTCTTCTTCGAGTTGTCCCTCCGTTTCGAGTCCTCCTCCGCGTGAGTGGTGGGAACAGGCCGAAGGCGTCCGAAGGACCTAGCTGTGGACGACACGACCCGTAGGGGCACGCCCACATTATTCAAATCCTATAACTTATACCCAAAGGTCAAAAGGAATTTATTGAATTTTTTATCCAACAAAACAGTCTGAGGAAATCCATTTGATATGTCTACCAAGTATGGAGAGTAGCCTTCAGAGCCCGTACTATATCTATAAGCCACATCGATGAAAAATCGATTAGCTCTGAATCCCAATCCAGCAGAATAGATTTTATTGAATACATTTTTATCAATCTCAAAAGGGGAGCCTTCCATGATGAGACCAGCGCGCACTCTATACTTAGAAAATGCAAGTTCGCTTCCTAGATGATAGTTTATTGCACTTCCTAGTTGGAAATCGATTTCATTATTTGCAATAGTTTCATAATCAGGATCAGTGGAGAATCCAAATTTCGCCGCACTATAATTTTTGTAGTCTGCTGATGCGGAAAGGAAACCATTGATGCCCTCTAGGCTGAATAAATACGACAGGCCAGCATTCGCTTTCCAAGGTGTAGAAAGTCTGTAAGTAAATGTGCCATCTGGTGAACTTTGGCTACTGGAAATATCTTCGCCAGAGTTTGGATCTTCGTAAGAATATCCAACAATGGTACTAAAGTCTTCTGTGATAGAATACCATGTAGGTGTTTCTACTGAAATGCCTAAACGTATTTTTCTATTCGGATGTATAATCGTTCCGAGTTTTAAATTTACTCCAGTTCCTCCCACTGCTAGGCTCTCTTGGAAACGCAATTCATTAAATACTGGAATGTCATCTCTAATGTCGCTCTCAGAATAGTTTTTATTTTCTTCATAGGCTAAAAATGGAACTCCAATACCTACACCTACGGAAAACTTTTCATTATAATTTCCTGCCCATCCAAATGTGAGTTCGTAAATCCCACCATCTCGTTCTACTGTTTGTGCCTTATCTACAATATCTGTTGAAATGAGATCGCGCAAATAGTCCATGTCCGTATCACTCCAATCATAAATTGCCTCTACGTCAAATGCAGGTCCTAATTCATAATCATCAAGTCTATCTGGACTTACTCCTACACTTTGTGCTATCCATCGTTCAGTAATACTTCCCAATGTAGAACCACTAAAAGTAAATTTTTCATCAAAGTCAGCAATTCTATTTATTCCTACAGCAAAATTTGAAGTCTTCCAATTGGATGCAGGATTTTGTCTTCCAGTTTTTACAAAACCAATGTTATCAATAAAGAACTTTACATTAGTCTCGTCAGTGGCAGCTACATCCTCCTCAAACATTGCTTCATCAGAACCAAAGAATAGTGATGGTGTAAATGTGATCTCAGATTTCCTATACGTCGCTAATCCAGCTGGGTTTATGCTTAAGACTGAAAAGTCAGCTCCCAGAGATGAGTATGCTGCTCCTACGCCTACGGTTCTTGCTGTACCGCCAACTAGTGTCTTAGAATAGCGCAATGCATCAGAAAAATTCTGTGCTTGGACGAGGTAGCCACTCAGAACTAATATCAGGATAGTATACTTTACTTTCATTGGAGTTGATTTAGTTATCAGTCAGTAAGGTAAAAAAAGCTTTAAAAAAAAGGGTGGAAATAGTTTCCACCCTTTGGTATATCATATCACACTGTTAGAAATCTAACAGCTCTTGATTGTTTCTAGTTTCCTCTTCTTGTTCCTGAAGATCTGCTTGAACTTCCTCTACTTGACCTTGCAGATGAAGAGCTACTTCTTTTTGAACCTGAAGATCTTGTACTTGTTCTGTTCTGAGAACTTCCTCTGCTAGATCTTGTGCTTGTTCTATTCTGAGAATTTCCTCTGCTTGTTCTAGTACTTGTTCTGTTGTTAGATCTTTTAGTATCTCCCTTGTATGCATTTCTGTCAGAATCTCTTCTTGTGCTTCTTGTCTCCGTAGTTCTTGTTCTTCTACTCTGTCTGTCAGAATCTCTATATGTTCTAGGAGGTGCAGTTCTTGTACCTGTTGTTCTTACTCCTTTTGTTGAGCTTGAACCAGATCCATAAGAACGTTTTCCATAATTTGCATTTGATCTTGCAGCCTGAGTAGCATTTCTCTGAGCACCAGAGTTATATCCAGGAGCACAAGGATTTCCTAATCCGCTGTTATAGCTATAGTAATTATAACTGTTATAAGAGCTGTAAGGATTGCCATAGTTTCCGAAGTTACCATTGTATCCTGCATTATATGGGTTCCATCCCGCTCTTCGCGTTCTGTATGGATTGTTCCATCTTGTATTTCCAAATGTAATATATACTACCGTTCTAGGGTTGTAGTAAGAATCTGTATACCAGTTTCTTGTATTGTAATTTGGAGAGTAGTAGTAGTTTGAGTAATAAGGATTGTAAAATCCAGAGAATGCAGGTCTTGAAAACCTTCTTATTCTAGATGTGTAATAGTAATCCTCATAATCATCATCATCATAATCTGAGTCGTCATAATCATATGATTCTTCATCATAGTCATAATCATCGTATGCTAACTCTGCAGCATCCTGGTCAGGATTATAATACAGATCATCAAACTGGGCAGTTGCCATCTGGACTGAGCCAAAAAGGACTGCGATTAGTGTTAAAATATTTGTTTTCATGTTATTACGATTTATAGTAATTAATTCGACTCTCTTGCTTACTATGCAATTTATTACTTTTGCATCAACTTTACCGTTAAAACTCTATTAAAGTCGGTATTAATCGGCGTTAAAAAAAATTAAAGATTTATTTCATTAAATAAACTACTATTAGGACGCTAGAATCGACGGCAAAGTTCGGTTTTTAAAGAATATTAGTGTTTAATTAACAAATTTCACAGATAATTATGGCGAAAGAGATCACAAGCAGAGAAGAAAATTATTCCCAGTGGTACAATGATATCATCAAAAAGGCAGGATTAGCGGATAATTCGGCTGTGCGGGGCTGTATGGTCATCAAACCCTATGGTTTTGCAATATGGGAAAACATGAAGGCGCAGCTGGATAAGATGTTTAAGGAAACAGGGCACGTAAATGCCTACTTTCCACTCTTTATACCTAAAAGCTTCCTGAGTAAGGAGGCTGATCACGTAGAAGGCTTTGCAAAAGAATGTGCCGTTGTCACCCATCATAGGCTTATGAATAATCCAGATGGCAGTGGAGTAGTTGTAGACCCGTCCTCCAAACTAGAGGAAGAGCTTATTGTACGACCTACATCAGAGACAATTATCTGGAATACATATAAAGATTGGATTAAGTCCTATCGAGATCTGCCCCTTTTAATAAATCAATGGGCAAATGTAGTGCGCTGGGAAATGCGTACACGTCCGTTTTTGAGAACAACAGAATTTCTATGGCAGGAAGGACACACAGCACATGCGACGCAGGCAGAAGCAATAGCGGAGTCCAGACTTATTCATGATGTGTATGCAAAGTTTGCGGAAGAGTGGATGGCGATGCCTGTTATTCAGGGGAGCAAGTCAGAGAACGAACGATTTGCTGGAGCCGTGGAGACATATACGATAGAAGCATTGATGCAAGATGGGAAAGCATTACAGGCAGGAACATCGCATTTCCTTGGACAGAATTTTGCCAAAGCATTTGAAGTGAAGTTTTCCAATGCTGAAAACAAAGAAGAATTTGTATGGGCAAGTTCGTGGGGAGTATCTACGCGATTAGTAGGAGCATTGATCATGACACATTCTGATGACGAAGGATTGGTTTTACCACCAAAGTTGGCTCCGTTCCATGTTGTGATAGTGCCTATTCCTAAGCCACTTCCTGAACTGATGGAAACTATAGATAAGTTGGAACAAGAACTGAAGGATGCAGGCATACGAGTGATGGTAGACAGGGACGATAAGAAAAGACCGGGTTTCAAATTTGCAGAACATGAAATGAAGGGTGTGCCTATTCGTTTTGGAATAGGTCCTAGGGATTTAGAAAAGGGACAGATAGAAGTGGCGAGAAGAGATACAAAAGAGAAGATGCCTGTTCCAATGGAAGGAATTATTGAGTATACAAAAAAGCTACTTGAAGATATTCAAACAAATCTTTTTGAGCGTGCGAAAAACTTTAGGAAAGATCACTATTCATCAGCAGATACATTTGACGAGTTTAAAGAAATTTTGGAGAACAAGGGCGGCTTCATAGAAGCGCACTGGGATGGAACGGTAGAAACTGAATTGAAGATCAAGGAGCAGACAAAGGCGACGATACGTTGCATTCCTTTGGATGCTAAGGAGGAAGAGGGGAAGTGTATTTTGACCGGAGCGCCATCTAAGCGCAGAGTAATTTTTGCTAAGGCGTATTAAGATATTTTGGGCGTGACCCATGTCCTGAGCACAGCTCAGGACATGGGTCGTGTCGTCCGCAGCCAGGTCCTTTGGACGCCTTCGGCCTGCTACCACCACTCACGCGGGAGGAAGGCTATATTTACATTGCGTTTCTATCCCATGTGTTCCAAGGCCTTGTAGTGATATTGAAGTAAAGTAAATATGTTCAACAAACAATGGGCATGGCCCCATTGGATAGTGCATGGTGAGGTATTTACTGAAACAGTTGACAATTTTTCATTTTCATTCTCATTTTCATTCTGATTTTCATTCTCATTCCCCCTCATTGGACAGTACACATGTGGCATTTGCTGAAAACAATGGACCATTTTTATTTTTATTTTTATTTTCATTCCTACAGTATTATCCTTTAGCATATTATATTTGCAATCCCTTTAAAAGAAGGGAATTCAGTTATACCTACGGTGAGGTGGGTGAGTGGCTGAAACCACCAGTTTGCTAAACTGGCGACCTTGGAAACGGGGTCCGGGGGTTCGAATCCCCCTCTCACCGCTTAAAGCTCAGCAAGAATTCTTGTTGGGCTTTTTTTATTTCAAGAAACTACAAGTTGAATTTCTTCGAACATATATAGAATTTTTATATATTAATCATGTTTTCTGATTAAGATCCTCTTTTAGGCACTTTTCGGAATCGTTAACCTGAGATGATAAGTGACCAAAAGAACTGAGACTTCTGTAGTGGGAAGTCTCTTTTTTATTTATACCTCACCTAAGTGAGGTATAAATAATCTCGAGCGCAGCCGAGAGATCTCAGATCAAAGCATTTTCTCTCACCTATGTCAGGTATAAATAGTCTCGAGCGCAGCCTTATAGAATCCGCCTCTTATGTCTTATTTTCAAGAAGAGCAATCCGTTTTTATCTTTTCAAGCAAATTGGTTCTTTATTTTGTCTTTTCGACCGAGCAGCGCGAGCGGGGAATACTATATTATTAAAAGCATAATTTCAGTTTCCATATTTCAAACATCGCAAAATGCCTTCATTTTAAAACAACACCACAAGCGTTTGTGTTTGTAAAAATTGGTGTTGACTCCTTAGGTATTTCGCCACTCTATGGCTTTATGTTTTATGTATAGATGTGGACCCATGTGGTGTGCAAAAAAAAACCAGATAATTTGTCCTCAAATTATCTGGTTAGTGTTTCTTACAGAGCCCTATTTGACTGTTTCCTATCTACCGCATAAAGGGAGTGTTCAACTCGTATGCTGTGCTTATTCGACATCAGGACGATGGAATGTGCACCTTTTTTTTTATGCGGAATTGAGTTCTGCTCGAAGCTCAATTTTTGCAGAAGAAAAATCCTCTGCGCCAATCTGGTCAGGTGGATTCATAGAAAAAGTTTAGTTATAAAATTTACCTAACAACTACAAGATACATATTATTTTACAAATCATCCAATTATTAAGATATAATATTTAGCTAGCGAATAAATAAAGAATATTATATCACAAAATCTAAGAAATACAGAATTAAAAATATTCTAGATAGCTTCTTTTTAGGTTTTCTTTTAGCTAAAGCGGTAACCTTTTTACTAGAAAAGGATATTAATGGGTAACAGTTCAGTTATTGAGCTGATATACAACTACAAATAAGTAATAGTTTTTTCATACAGTCTATATTGGATAAGTGCCTCCACTAACGAGTGAAGGCACTTTCTTTTTTATCATATGCTATATATAACAATAAAAGCCCAGCATTACTGCTGAGCTTTTTGTGTCGGGGCGAGAGGATTCGAACCTCCGACCCCCTGGTCCCAAACCAGGTGCGCTAACCGGGCTGCGCTACGCCCCGAAAATTTCGAGAGCGCAAATATAGCACACTTTAATACTGCAAAAAATATTATCAGAATTCTTTTTGCCAATTTTAAAGCTTTTTAGCGCTATTCGCTCTGCTTTGTCTGAATTAAGAGGATAAAGCACCCCTTGGGAAAGAATGATGCTTTTAATAAGATAGATCCCGAAAAATATATTTATCACTTTGGATAGTCCACATAGGTATATGACTTATGTATAATCTTCCACATACCTTGGTATTTTAATAAAAGTAAATAGTCTGTATAAATGCGCTCTAAACCAGGCATGAGAATTTCAATCTTGGCTACCGCAGCATCATTTTCATAATCTATAGATACAATCCTGCCCAAACGATTATTTTTTTTCCCTTCTGTAAAATTGGAAATGTAGTCCTTTCCCGCCCAGGTTCGCAAAGAGTCATTTGCTATTGTGTAAAGATTTAATTCTGGATGGAAGGCGCGTGAAATTCTATCAGGTTCGCCATTCGCAGTTCCTTCAATGTAATCATTCAATGTTGCCGTAATGCTTTCATACTCTGTCTGAGCATTTATATTTAGAAAAGCAAATGTGCACAGGACGAGTAAAATGATCTTAGAGTTATTCATAATTATTGGTTTTATTTTATTCTATCACTTGTTCAAGAGAAGAGATCGCAGCAACATTAAAAAATCCTAGCACATCTGATCCATCAGAAGCTGTAATATTCCCATCAGTGTTTACGAGAGGTTCGGCAAAAATAGTGCTTAGACCATTCAAGATCTGACGCCGAGCTACATCAAGAAAAGTAAACGCATCATTACTCAGGGAATGGATCTCTACCTTAATTATATCTCCTTGTTCCCATGGTATGGGGAGATTCTCCTCTGAAAGCTCGTTGGTTGCTTCACGGATAGGAGGAATGAAAATGATATTATCTACCTCTGCCCCTGCATCTATAGCGGCATCATAAGCGATATTCAGTTCTAATGGCTTATTTAAATATATTCCATTCCTGTAGGTTTTTATCCAATACGTATCACCGATGCCTTCTAAGTCTCTAGCAAAAAATTGAGTATAAATGCCGTCATCTATGATAGGCATATTCTCCATAAATTCTTGCTGAATACTATCTACTTCACAAACGGGGTTTAGTCTGGCATTCGCGGTGTAATTAATTGCATTGGCATTAATCTCTAATTGAAAATCTTCACCTACTGAACCTATGCTTGTGCCTGCAAGCGGAGTCCAAGAATACACCCCCTGGCCCTGATCAGTAAATTCAATTGTGTTTCCTGATGAAGAGATGAGCTGCACAGATGCACCTGTAACGCCCTCATAAGATATGCTATCAAAATACGGTTGTGTGTATTGTAAAGTAATTCTTTGTTCAGTGGAAAGATTATTAAGCCATGCATCCACGACAACGAGCTTTTCTCCCTCATCTAATTCAACGGAAATAACATCTTGACAAGCAGTGACACATAACAGAAATAATGTGAAGCTGATATATATTATATTCTTGATCATCTTATTTAAATTTGAAGTTATAAGAAATGGAAGGAATGAAATTGCCTATTACGGCTAGACGATAAGCATCTGTTCTGACTGGCTGACTCTCAACCCTTCGGGCATCGCTCTGTTGGAAATAGATTGAGAACGGATTTCTTCTATTGTATATATTGTATACTGAAAAGACCCATTCACCCTGCCAACGATTTTCTGGCGATTCTTTTCCCTTCCATGAAAGGGATAAATCCAATCTGTGGTAATCTGGTATTCTAATATTGTTTCTTGCTTGATTTGTGTTATGAGGAATAACTAGCCCTTGTTGCGAATATCTACTCGTAGGGAAATTTGTAGGTGTTCCGGTGTTGTAAACGAAATTTGCACTAAAAGTCCAGCTATTATTTAATTGTCTAAAGAGGGTAGCACTTAAGTTGTGGAGTTGATCAAATCTGGA
>CALCMJ010000027.1 GCA_937967615.1 uncultured Saprospiraceae bacterium | reverse complement strand
CTTTGTATTTACACTCTAATGAATCTGAAAGTAATGTAATTTATATGAGTGAACATTATACAAACCAAATTGTATATAATGGAGAGATGTTAGCTGTTAAAGCAAGCCCAAGAAATGGCGATAAAATTGGTGAGATAGGGGAGCACACCGTTAGCTGCGGATGTGGACTTACCCCTGCTGGATGTACAACTACAAATGAAAAAATTACAAATGGTAAAATAACATTTGATTGTATTTCTATTAATTGTATCCTTGGTGATGAAGGTTGTGAGCCACTGGTGGATTAGAACTAAATTTTGGAATATCATGATTCGTGGTATTGTAAATACTCTAGAATAATTCAGCCTAGAATTAGCTTTTTATAGATAGAGCATCCTTGCATCTTATGACGGAGGATGCTATTTTTTTTTAATTCCATCTAATAGTTTTTATATCTAACAAATCTGATGTTGGGTAGATATTCAAATGAATTGTGAAAATGTTTCCAGCGCCTTTCTAAACCCCGCTTTTTTGCGTTGAGAAATAATAAACTCTTTACCACAAATGAGTTCAATAGTAGATGCCTTGTTATTGAATTTTCGAATGAATTGTGTGTTAAATTCCAGTTCAATTGCAGCGAGTTCTTCTTCTTCTTTTGGGTTTAATGCTGTATATGATGCTGACGGATTTTCAGGTACTAATCCATTCACCGTGACCATACTGAGTGGAAGTGGTTCAGAAACAATATTTACCAATAACGTTGATGTAGAAACCTTACAGTTCTATAGTGGAAATTAACTAATTGTAAATGCTCATTTCTTAATTATTGTCATCAAGGATTCTTCATAAAGAAAACAATAGAAATTATTTTTAAGATCCTATGCAAGTATTGAGTTAAGTCGCTAAATTGTAGTAGTTAGCAAATACTCATCTACCTTTATTTATTTGCAAGCCTTTCTGCAAATGCGCAGTATCAATTAGAACATACCTAGCACTAATCAAGGTCCAAACCCAATTTACAATACTATTTTACTCAAAGACGATTCATATTTTCAAACCATATTTAATTCAAACAACACGCGTGTAAGCCAAGGTGAAAACCTTGAAACCAAATTAATTTCAAATCCCCCATTTACATCAGACTATAGAGAAGTATATAGTTTATTATCTGTAAGTACACAAGACGATCTTATTGAGTTCGCTAGTTCTCCACTAAAAAATAGCTCATGCTCTAATAGAGATTGGGCTAAAAAAAAGGTCTGAGCATATTCAACTCAGACCTTTTATATTTCTACTAAATGTAATTTCTAGTACCTATAGTATTCAGGCTTATAAGGACCCTCTTGAGGTACATTGATGTATTTTGCTTGATCTGCACTCAGTTCTTCTAACTCAACACCAATTTTAGCAAGATGCAGTTTAGCAACTTTCTCATCCAAATGCTTAGGAAGCATGTATACTTTGTTTTCGTATTTGTCTGTATTCTGCCATAACTCTAGCTGTGCTAAAACTTGGTTTGTAAAAGAGTTTGACATTACAAAAGAAGGATGACCAGTACCACAACCAAGGTTTACAAGTCTACCCTCAGCGAGTAAAATAATATCCTTTCCATTAACTGTATACTTATCCACCTGTGGTTTGATTTCTATTTTGCTATCGCCATGCTTACCATTTAACCAAGCCATATCAATTTCATTATCGAAGTGCCCAATATTACAAACGATCGTTTTGTCCTTCATAGCCTCAAAATGCTCTCCACTGATAATGTCTTTATTTCCCGTTGCAGTAACAACTATGTTTGCATCTTTTAATGCATTTTTCATTTTCTTCACTGCAAAACCATCCATTGCTGCTTGAAGTGCACAAATAGGATCTATCTCAGTAACGATTACTCGACAGCCTGCACCTTTTAAAGAAGCGGCACTTCCTTTTCCCACATCACCATATCCAGCAACAACTGCTACCTTACCTGCCATCATTACATCAGTAGCTCTTCTA
This sequence comes from uncultured Saprospiraceae bacterium, assembly GCA_937967615.1. GTDB lineage: Bacteria > Bacteroidota > Bacteroidia > Chitinophagales > Saprospiraceae > CALCMJ01. Next base: position 11,503 of record CALCMJ010000027.1, on the reverse strand, counting down.
ATGGCATCAACACAAGATTCTTTACATCCATATTTATTATCAAACTTGGATTTAGTCACAGAATCGTTAATATTAATAGCAGGCATTGGAAGAGTTCCATTATTTACTCTTTCATATAATCTGTGTACCCCTGTGGTCGTTTCTTCACTTATTCCTTTAATATCTTTAACTAACTCTGGAAATTTGTCCAAGACCATATTCGTCAAATCACCTCCATCATCAAGGATCATATTTAGAGGTTTGCCATCTTTAAATGTATTTAACGTTTGCTCAATACACCATTCAAATTCTTCCTCGTTCATACCCTTCCATGCAAATACAGGAATTCCCGCCGCTGCTATTGCTGCGGCCGCATGATCTTGAGTTGAAAAAATATTACATGATGACCACGTAACGTCCGCTCCAAGAGCAGTAAGAGTTTCAATCAATACTGCTGTTTGAATTGTCATGTGCAGGCAACCAGCAATATTTGCGCCTTTAAGTGGTTTAGAATCTCCAAATTCTTCTCTTAACGCCATTAATCCTGGCATCTCAGCTTCTGCTAGATCCATTTCCTTTCTACCCCAATCCGCAAGACTGATGTCTTTTACTTTATAATTTGTTTTTGTGTCTGTAGATATCATTTATTATTCTTTTGAAATTTCGTGCAAAGGTATGTTTTACTATACTAACTTTCAACAGTATTGTATGCTTTTTGCTATAATCTCAACACAAAGCATGTGGATTTGTTGTCATTTCTGGAAATTATCCCACAAAGCGCATTTAGCTTCTAGGAGATAAGCGCCCAATTGTTCTATCTACTTAATGACTACGAATTGCTTTGTATGAGTTGCAGTATTGGTTTTAATCTGAATCGCATATACTGAAGATTGTAAAGAATGTATGTCTATGGAACATTCTGGACTAGGCAATTGAATACGTTGCATCATTAGTTGGCCCTGAATATTATAAATCGAATACCCTATAATTTCATGCTTTTCTACTTGGATATTCAGAACAGTAGTTGCAGGATTTGGTGATAAATTAAAATCTACAGCCACATCTTCTTCTTCAGTACTTGTTGTTGATTTTAATCTATAAATGGATCCATCTCTTGCTCCTATAAATAACCTTGAACCAGATACATGAAAAACAGCATCATTATCTAACTCACCTAATCCATCTGTTTGCTTTGTCCAGATAAAACCATCAGCAGATGAATACACACCAGTTCTTCTTGCAACATAAAGCTCATCATTGTAGATCTGCATATCACCTGCCCACTCAAATTCAATTGTAGACCACTGACTTAAATTTTCCCCATCACTTCTTCTGAATCGCGTAGCCCCCATATAATAATTTCCTTTGAATTCTAATATATCATTAATAGGGCCAAACCCTGAACCCACTTCAGACCAATTGACCTGATCTCCAGTGAAATACAAATCCCCATTATAAGTCCCAAGAATTAGTGCTCCGCTATTTGTAAATCGCAGCACAGAATTGTCTGCTGTAGTTTTAAGTTGCGGAGGAGAGATATCTATAAAATTACAATCATCTGGTGATCGATATTGAATTCCATCGTCAATAGTGCCAAAATAAAATAGATCATTATGTATTTGCATATCTAACATACTAACACGATCAGGTCCGTTGGGGTGAACACACTCAGACACAGGCGCATATTCATCTAATGGAGTTTTAACAAAGTTATCATAAGCCCATTGACCATGACCTCCAATATATAATTGGCCATCATACTCCCGGAATACTCTCCAAGTAATACCATCTAAAACTTCATTAAAATCACTAGATAAATTATCTGCTACATAAAGATTATCCCAAGCGCACACATAGGCTATGTCATCATTTTGGTACATAGTAAATATCCTACCATCAATTTGATTTATCTTTTCCCAGCTTTGTCCATAAGATCCAATGATAGAAACAAGTACACTAAAAAATATCAGAATAAACTTTTTGATAAATGAGATTCTTTGATTCATAATTATCTCGTTTTTAAAATGTGGATTGGCGGGGTTTCTGAAATTACTTCTAATTCTGAGATTATTCCAATACCTAAGCAAGTTTTAAAATAATATTCATCTTTTCTAAGTATAATATGTATTTTCAGCCCACACACGACCATAATATATATATGAAATTCCAAGCTACACTTATCTTTCTTTTAGTCAGCTCAACGATAAGTTTAATTCAAGGGCAAATAATTGAAAACTACAATCCAGAAATAAAAACGGATTATAGTTTTGTACCCTATTGCAAAGACAAACTTTGTGGCTACATGGATAGACAGGGTAATCTAAAAATTAAAGCCGATTACGATGAAGTCTCATTTTTCAATGAGAGAGGATTTGCACAAATTAAAAAGTATGGTCTTTATGGAATTATTGACAAGACAGGAAAGGAGATTATTAAGCCAATGTCCTCCCGTGTTTTAAGTAAGGCCAAAAATTTAATAGGAAAAGAAGAGATGGTATTAGAAAATGCCTTCTTCGCCATAAATACCAAAGCAAAAGAATGGATATACTTTACAGACTTCCCAAATACAAATGCATCACCTATCTATTATGCAGAGGATGATAAGTATCAATATAAAGTTAGTAATTCATTCTATTCAACATGGTCTTATCCTCATTTTCTAGAAGGTCTACGAAGAGCTGTCTCAAAGGACGGAACTTGCAATTTTATTGATACCAATGGAAATAGAATTCTTAAATCCAATATCCCATTTGGCACTCCTTCAAAAGACGCTATATATACAATTAACAATTTAGATAAAATAGGTATTCTAGGTCTGGACGGAAAACAGATCATGGATAATCAATTTTCATATTTAGAACATCCTGACGAACATGGGTATAAACTAGTTAAATCTAAATCATATTATGGTCTAGTCGATGCAAATAACACGCTTGTTATTGACACAGTTCAACGCAGCTTAATGGTTGTGAATAAAAACAGGTTTGTCATAAAAAATGATAATAATCTAAGCCAACTTGTAGACCTAGAGCTAAGTCCAATATTGCCAAAAACATACGATCACATACGACATGTAAAAGAAGACAAATACATAGTTCAAAAAAATAAAAGATATTTCCTTATCAATGAAGGCGATGAGATACTTGCGGGGCCTTTTGGAAACCTACAAGCTCCCTCTTTCTTGAAATCTAACTTTCTGTATTCCACTAGTGGAGACTCCACTTACTTTTTACAAACGAATGGCGAAATTATTTTCACTTCTGATTTAAAATACGAAATACAAGAAGGAAACAAAAAATCACATTTTATTTTATCTAACAGAGAACATGGTAGTCTATTAATAAACAAAGCAGGAAACATTCTATTGGAACCTGGCTACAAAACAATACGCAAGACAAAGTTTGATGATGAATACATTGTAAGCAAAGGAAACAAGATGGGAATATTCTCTGAATCTCTAAACTGGATTATTCCTTTAGCAGCACAAAATATATCTAGTTTTACTGATTCCAAATATCCGAACATACCTAAAATTAGGATTGATACACAGAATGAATCCACCATATACACAAATGACTTTTCTAATAAAGTTGTTGAAGAGAAGAAATATAATAATTGGTCAACAGAGAAAAAGTTCAGGGATGACTTTATTGAAATCAAATTCATAGATGGAAGAGAGCTCATATTTCCAAACGATAAAAAAGCCAGCATAGAATATAACTCAAAACATGCATATTTAAAAAAACGATTTGAGAATGGAAATACAATTGTATACAATGAGAATATGGAATCCCTGTTGCCTGAAGGGTTCTACTTATCCAGAGATCATAAATTGAAAGATGAAGTTTACTTTATAGTTCAAAATAAAGAGAGAGAATACGGAATGTCAGACATGGAAGGTAATTGGATTTTTCCTCCTAAACAGAATCAAAGAATCCAAAATTTAGATGATAAATACTGGATAAATGGTAATCAAAGCGCTAGCTCACTTTTCAATGCGAACTTTGAGAAGATTACAGCCAAAGAGTATAAGAACTTTATTCTTACAAAGAATAAACTCATTATAGCAAAAAATATTGATAACAAGACCTTGGATATACTAAATGAAAAAGGGGAAGTAATTAGCGATGCTGTATACACAAGTTCAATACGAAATACAATTGATTTTCTTGTCCTTGAAAAATCTAAAAGTGGAGAAATTCAATCATGTCAAATTGATGAATCTGGAAACGAAGTCATTTGTTACCCCTATGCAGATTTCTTTATACCAAAGAACCACAATTATATTATTGCCAAAGACCTGCATGATTTTGGTGTTGTAGATAAAGAAGGGATTGAAAAAATTCCATTTAAATACAAGACCATCCAATACATTCCAGAGATCAATAGCTACCTATGTAAACAAGAAGATTATTCTAGCGAAATCTATGATGCCAATTTTAATAAATTGAATATTTACGCAAAGGGGCTTTATCAAATAAAGAAATTAGACGATAGGTTCTATTATCTTCAAGGATCAGATGTAACTGTTTTCTTTGATAACACAGGTCAGTTCTTAGGTACCACAGACAACGCGAATCATGGTAAGATAATTGGGAAACAATCCCATTTAAACCAGGGCTTAATATGGCTATATAAAACTGGTGCCTCTTCTTTTTATGATATAAAAACTAACAGGGTATTAAGTCCTATTTGAATCCTATGAGAAACATCTTCCTTACATCAATAATTACACTAATACTAGGGCCTTTCCTAAATGCACAAGTCTCAGAATATAATTTATTTAAATCAGTTATAGAGGAGATATTTCAAGAATCTCAAATAGGAAAAAAAGAAAAAATAGCAGCTTATGAAAAATCAAAGGAAGAAGTAAAACCGTATCAAAATCGCAAACCTGAAATTAGTGTTTTGGGGATGGATAAAGAAAAGGCTGAACAGTTAGAAAAGAAATTGCAAGAGTCCATTCACTCTCAAGATAATCAGACTATTGACTCAGAGAAAAAAGCTAACAAAGAACACAATAAAACGATACCCAAGCACACGAAAATACAATTTAAACAAGTCTACATGGAAGAAGGTAAAGGAGAGGCATTAGAACCTGCATACTCCCAAAAACCTAAAAAAACAGAATGGGTAACAAGTGAAACACAAACATTTACTTACGAAGAGATAATCATTGAAGAAAATTTAAATGATGATCAAAAAAAGGAACATGTAATCATAGGCACCCACAATGGAAATACAATTGAACTAAATAGAATTGGATTTATTGAAGCTTTACATAAAGAGGCTCAAAGTCTAAGTAGTTATACGAAACTCAAGGATGATTTAAAAAAAGCAGGTCACGATCTTAGCCCAATCTTTAAACGAAGTACAATGCTTAATTCAAATGAACAGCGTGCCTTTATTAAAACAAAGCTTCTTGAAATAATTGATAATGTTGTTAATCTCTAATATGAAATACCTTGCCCTTATCTTTAGTCTTCTTTTAGTTACTGAAACGTATACACAAGAATTTGTCTCGCTCAAATCAAGAACACAGATTAGAGGAATAGCAGAAACAAAAACTGAGTTACTCTTTTATGGAGAAGGCATAATATGGACAGATAAAAAAGGAAATGTCGTACATCAAGATAGACTTCTTCAAAATCTTCCTTCTTCTTCTATTATTGACTTACAGATAGACTCTGAAGGAAACGCATGGGTTCTTACTGCAAATGGCATAGGTCTCATTAGAAGTCAGGATGACATGCAAAGCGTTTTTGAACATGAATATGCAAATGGAGAAACATATCAATTACTTCATATTGACAACAAAGGTTTAGTATATACAGCAACAAAAAATCATATTTACAAGATTAATCCTGATCTTACTAAAAGTATTGTTTACTCAAACAAAGGCAAAGAACTCAGCTACATAAAACGACTCCTCGTTGATAAAAGCGGTAATCTAATTTTTACAGAATTTAGAAATTTATTTATTGTAAAACCAACCGGAGAACTCTTAAATCCAAAACCAAAAGGCCGAGTTGATTATAAACATCTTGTGGAATTAGAGAATGGTACGATAGTCGTAATGGCTTTTAAGCGCATGTTTCATCTAGCGAATGACGAACTCGTTGAAGTCCTAAAGTCGAGCGATTTGGTCAATGGATTAAAATTCTATGACAGTGAATTTGCATCCAGTGAATATTATGCAATTCTATGTAATGAAGGAAATCTGTTTATAAATAAGAATGGCGATTGGACTAATTATGTCCCACCTACTAACCTCCGACCTGGAAATTACCAAGACGATATTCTACTGGCTACTGATGGACAAATATGGATTACAATGACTGAAGATCCCCTACTGCATTTTAATGGTGTAAGTTGGAAGCAAATCCAATTGATTGCCCCTTCAAACATTAAAGAGATTTACAGAAATGCAGTTTTGGCAGATGGAAGACGAATTACTCAAGATGTAAAAACATTTGAGTTTTATGAATACAAGAATGACTCTTTCCAATCAATACATATTAAAGAAACTGAGCGGCTAAAAGATATAAAAAGTGGAAATAATGAAGAATTCTATTGGGCGACTAAACTAGGTCTTAACAAAAGTGAAAATGGAAAAACCAAACAGCTTATAAAAAACCAAGAAGTAAATTCTTTTGGTGTTCTCAAGGATAAGATCATTTTGAGCACAGAAAATCTTATTCAAGAGTATAAAAACGGAACCCTGACTGACATTTCCTCACAAGACCATTTCTTAGGCGCTGATTCTTATAAATATGTGAAGATCTATCAAACGTTCAAAAACGAACTCATCCTTGTTACAAATAGAAAAAGAGGACAACTCAGCCTGTATGATGGTGATAAGTGGACTAAAATAATTGACATAGAAGGCAAAAAAATTGGGACAGTAAAAAACATGATCACATGGAAAGATAAGACCTACATTTTTACAGAAACAAACGGTATCGCTCTTTACACTGCAAATGGAATGAAGTGGTTTGCTAAAGGTTTCGACGATCCCAATAAAAAAATGTTTTCTAATTATGTGTGTAAAGATGGTTCAGTATGGACAATGGACAACAAAGGTTCTATGCACTTTTACAAAGATGGCAAGCATCTAGAAATAGAAGAACCTATTAAAAATCTCTACACTAATATTCGGGCAATTATTAATACAGGAGAGGGACAGTATGACATCTATGCGAACAAAGATATATTAAGATGTAGTCTTAAATAATTTTTACAAATTCCAATAAAGAAGAAAACTCAATTCTCACAAACTACCCTTGCGTTATCTTTTAGATAAGTACTTATACTATATATTATATTATTCATTTGTACATCCTTTAAGCAATATCTCCTTAGTACAGTTCTTATTTCCGTTAATGTACACCTTTGTGTCTTTGCTTAAAACTGCGCACAGAGAATCTAATACACAATCTAAAAGAGAATTATTTGAGCTTATTTTAATTTCTGAATTATTTGCAAAACGCAATTGTAAGCCATCTAAAGATTCAAGTGAAGAATTACTGGCTAAGGTAAATTTTTCCAAAGCCGAATTATTATAAATAAACCCATCCAATGTAGTAAGCTGCGAATTAGAACTAATTTCAATTTCGTTGCAATAAAGTGAATCTAAAGACGGCAGTATCTTAAATTTAGTATAATGATATTTGAGAAGAAGTACATCTACCCTATTCGATTTTAAATACAATTTATCAGCGACATCTATTGCTTTAATCTGGAGGGTTCCAATCTCTAAATCAGGATTTAATATAGATGTTAAGCCTTCATAATCCAGATCAAGTTTATCTACTTTCCCCAATTTAGGGAAAAAAAGATTTCTCTTTCCCAATGTATTTTTACCTAATCGTAAATACTCTGCCTCCTTTAAATTTCCAAAAGCAGATAAGATGTTCTGACTAACATTCGTAATCTCTAAATAAGGTATTTTCTCAAGCTTATGTAAGCCTGATATCTTTGAACTCGCATGAACCCGAACGGATAAATAATCACAAGAATCCAAGTCCCCAAAAAATATTTGTTTTCCTTTCGCTTTAATATTCAGATAAATGGATTGCGCATATTTTAATTTTCTAAACCCTTTGAAATCTTTATTCGAATACGATATATCTACATTTACTGATCCTTCAACACGTTCCAGTACAGGAAATTCGTTATCAGCTATCGCAACGTCATGAGTTTGTATTCTAAGGTTTTTTCCTACCCTCCATAGCTGAGGAAACCTTGGTGAAGAATGATCAAAAACATAGGTTTCAAGACTTCCACCAATTTTTATCAGTTCCGGAAAATAATATTGACCCTCCCCTTTATTTAATCCTGCATAATACTGCAAGTCTCCATCTACAACAGAAAGCATTGATTTATTCAGTCCGACAAATACATTAACTCGGCTATTCACTAAAACATTCCCATTCACTTTTTCTATACTATTCAACGCAGAAATATCCTCAAGCCATGGATTGTTTTTAATTGTCAAATCCCCGTTGATTTCTATAATGTTTTTCAAGCCTGAAATTGAAGAAATCCGAGTTGTTTTCATATGGTCATTGGGACCAATAAACAAACCCGAATCTAATTTTGTACAGTTAGGATATTTAGCAGCAAACTCTGCAATAGACGCGTCATCAATAAAATGAAGAATTCCATCAGGACATTGAGAGTTCAATGTTGGATGAAGAGATAAAAACAAAAAAACTAATAATGTATTTCGAAATTGCATCATTGACCTCAAAAAAAAAAACGCATTAATCAAGTCCCTATTCTACACACGTCCTCACTCCCCTTCTTAATAGACTCACAAAATCGCTCTACATAACCCCCTCAGAAACGCTCTCTCTCAGTCCCTCAGTCCATTCTTTACTAAGCCCTAAACTTTAAATATCAATCTTCGCATACTTCGCATTCGCTTCAATAAACGCACGCCTAGGTGGCACCTCATCGCCCATCAACATCGTAAAGACATGATCCGTCTCTAGTGCATCCTCTATAGTTACTTGACGCAATATTCTTGTTGCAGGATCCATCGTAGTTTCCCAGAGTTGATCCGCATTCATCTCACCAAGTCCTTTATAACGCTGTGTTTTTATTCCTGTATCCTCTTTCCCTTTAGAATACAGTTCCACTGCCTCTTGTCTTTCTTCCTCACTCCAGCAATATCTAAACTGCTTTCCTTTTCTCACCTGATACAATGGAGGCGCAGCAATGTAAATAAAACCCTGCTCCACAAGTGGCTTCATGTAACGGAAGAAGAATGTAAGTATCAATGTTACAATGTGGCTACCATCAATATCCGCATCACACATGATGACTACCTTATGGTAACGCAACTTCTCAATGTTCAGAGAACGCTCTCCATCTTTTTCCTCTATAGATACACCCAGCGCAGTAAACATGTTTTTGATCTCCTCATTCTCATAGATCTTATGTTCCATTGCCTTCTCTACATTAAGAATTTTTCCACGCAATGGAAGAATCGCTTGGAAATGTCTATCTCTCCCCTGCTTCGCAGTTCCACCGGCTGAATCTCCCTCTACAAGAAATATCTCTGACTCTTCTGGTGACTTGCTACTACAATCTGATAACTTTCCTGGTAGTCCACTCCCAGTAAGCACATTCTTTCTCTGCACCATTTCACGTGCCTTACGTGCTGCATGCCTTGCAGTTGCCGCAAGGATCACCTTATCTATAATACGTTTTGCCTGATGCTTATTTTCTTCTAGATAAATTTTCAATACATCACCAACTGCTCTAGATACAATCCCAGTAACTTCTGAGTTACCCAACTCCCCTTTCGTCTGCCCCTTAAACTGTGGCTCAGGAACTTTTACAGAAATCACAGACGTTAATCCCTCTCTAAAATCCTCACCTGCAATCTTAAACTTAAGCTTGGAGAACATACCATTGTCTTCACCATATTTTGCAAACACCCTATTCACCGCTCTCCTAAACCCACTTACGTGAGTTCCTCCTTCACGTGTATTAATATTGTTCACAAAAGAATATATATTCTCAGAATAACTAGTGTTATACTGCATCGCAACTTCTATCTCCACATTCTCTTCCTTAGCCTTTACAAAAATAGGCTCATCAATAAGTGGTGTACGCACATTATCTATGTAAGCGACAAATTCTTTTAATCCCCCCTCACTTAAAAACTGCTCCGTTTTTGCCACTCCATTTTCATCTAAATCACGTTCGTCCGTTAAATTCAAAATCAAACCTGAGTTCAAATAAGACAGCTCACGCATTCTACTCTGCAACATTTCATATTTATACTCGGTCGCCTCAAATATTGTTGTGTCTGGCTTAAATGTAACAATCGTCCCCGTAATATCCGTTGTGCCCACTTGCTTGACATCCGCCTTTGGAATCCCTTCACTATATTCTTGCTGATGCACCTTACCATCTCTATGTACCTCCACAAGCAAATACTCAGAAAGCGCATTCACACAAGAGACACCCACACCGTGAAGACCACCAGACACCTTATATGTATCCTTATCAAATTTCCCTCCAGCATGCAATACAGTCATCACAACCTCCAAAGCCGACTTCCCCAACTTCTCATGCATTCCCGTAGGAATTCCACGACCATCATCTGTCACTGTTATGGAATTATCCTTTCGTATGATCATAGAAATCTCCTTACAATGCCCAGCTAAATGTTCATCTATCGAGTTATCCACAACCTCCCAAACTAGATGATGAAGCCCCTTTGTATCCGTACTTCCTATGTACATCCCTGGACGCATTCTTACCGCTTCCAAACCCTCTAATGCCTGTATATTACTAGCATCATAATTGCTCTTGTCCTTACTCATAAAATTGTATAATTTTTGCTGTTAGTTTGACACTGCAAAGGTAGTCATTTTTAAGCTATAAAACACCTTTACCTTAGGATGTTTTTCAAGCTCTAAAGCCCGTATTTATTGACTTATTAGGATTTTCTTTAACAAGAGTTAAGATGGTCTTGCATCTTAGAGCTTAGCGCCCAAATTTTTAAATCTGAAATACAAACAAAATCAATAATTATTACGATACAAATGGAAAGTTTTCTAGCATTAAAGTATTCCTCAAAAATCAAAATTAAGCGACTTATATTAATTAAAGCTAAGGGCTAAAATCTCTTTTGGGCGTGCCCCTTCATTCGTTACACTCACTCAGGGTCGCTCCCTTCCCGGGCTTGCTGCTCGCGCGGTCCTAAAGGACTAAACCCTCCAGGCAGCTCACGCAAGGTTGGAGCTTTAAAGGTTTAAAAAAGAATCATAATAGCTGATAATAAATCTAATGTCTAGTATCTAGCAATCTAGCATCTAGCATCTACTCACCCACTCATCAAACCCCTAACACATCATTAACACCTTATCCAAATGTCTACGCACACGCGTTAAAATTCTTTTAAACAGATCTGAAAGTAATTGTCTTAAACTCTTTATCCTGATATTAAAGTGCTAAGCAGTTTTATTAATGCTATCAAAAAACTTATCGTATGACTACGAAAACT
>CALCMJ010000026.1 GCA_937967615.1 uncultured Saprospiraceae bacterium | reverse complement strand
GAATTTTGGCAATCAAAGGGCATGGCATTACATATGTTAGTGCATGCATTTATGGCTGGGGCAGCTGTGTATTTTTTCTTCAGCATGGGGACAATTTCTTCAGAAGAATGGTTAGGCTTTTTAGCGAAAGCTTCCATCGTTTGCATAGTACTAAATCTACTCATTGTATTTTACGAACTCTATTCAACACATGATACGGTAGACACACAACGTGTAGTGCAAATGATCAAATCAGGGAGATATAAAAATATGTTTTGGATAGGAACTATTGTGCTGGGGAATATAATTCCAGTGCTGGTTCTTTTGTTAGGAGGGTTTTCTCCTTTAACAGGTTCTATTGCAGGAGTTTGCATGCTGCTAGGAATTTATTTTAATAATCACATCTGGGTGGAAGCACCTCAGAGAATTCCATTGAGCTAATGAGTAAAAGAACGATCATAGAAAGAATTGCAGAGTCATTAAAATTGATTCCGGATCTTCAAAAAGAAAGAGAAGATGTTTTGGACCGAATGACGGTCACCGAATTAGATAAGTTTCCGCCGCTAGATCAGTGGGACCACTGGGAAGAATATGAGGCGACTTCATGGCCAAAGAGAGAAAAGAAAACATACACGATTGTTCCTACAACCTGTTTTAACTGCGAAAGTGCTTGTGGACTTACAGCCTATGTAGACAAAGCTTCAGGAACGATAAGAAAATTTGAAGGTAATCCTTACCATCCAGGGAGTAGGGGGAGAAATTGCGCAAAGGGTCCTGCAACGATAAATCAGATTACAGATCCCGATAGAATTTTATATCCACTGAAACGTGTAGGAGAGCGAGGAGAAGGAGAGTGGGAGAAAATCACTTGGGATGAAGCATTAGATACTATTGCAGCACGTATCAGAAAGGCATTACAAGAAGAAAGACATAATGAGATTGCATATCATGTAGGAAGACCAGGGCATGAAGGATATGCAAATAGAGTCATCCAGTCATGGGGAATAGACGGACATAACAGTCACACGAATATATGTAGTTCGGGTGCGCGTTTTGGATACAACATTTGGTATGGACACGACAGACCAAGTCCTGACCATGCCAATGCAAAGTTTATTCTGCTTATTTCAGCGCATCTTGAAAGTGGGCATTATTTTAATCCCCATGCGCAACGGATTATTGAGGCGAAGATGAAGGGTGCAAAGTTAGCAACAATGGATCCTAGGCTGTCAAATACGGCGAGTATGTCGGATTATTGGATGCCTACTTACCCGGGGACGGAAGCTGCAGTACTTCTTGCCATGGCCAAAATAATATTGGAAGAAGGATTGTACAATAGAGCCTATATGGAGACATGGGTAAATTGGGAAGATTATTTAAAGAAGAAGCACGCAGGGACAGAGCTTATTTTTGAAAACTTTATTTCAAAAATGATTGAGGAATATGCAGAATATACTGCGGAGTTTGCGGCTGCAGAGAGCGGGATGAAAGCGGAAACGATCCGTGAAGTTGCGATTAAGATAGGAGAAGCAGGCGAGTGTTTTTCAACTCACAATTGGAGGAGTGCGGCGAGTGGGAATCTAGGAGGCTGGTGTGTTTCTAGAGCACTTCATTTTCTAAATGTGATAACGGGAAGCGTGGGAACTAAGGGAGGAACTTCACCTAACTCATGGAGTAAGTTTAAGCCAAGTTTTCATAGTGTTCCTCCAGGGCAGAAATTCTGGAATGAGCTGCATTATCCGAGAGAATATCCTTTGGCGATGTTTGAGATGAGTTTTCTCTTACCACATATGTTGAAAGATGGTCGGGGTTATATGGATACATATTTTTCCAGAGTATTTAATCCGGTATGGACATATCCTGATGGCTTTACTTGGATGGAAGCATTCAAGCGCAAGGATCTGTTTGGCTTGCACATTGCCATGACACCCACATGGAATGAAACAGCATTTTTTGCTGACCTTGTTCTGCCAATGGGACATAGTGCAGAAAGACATGATCTAAACAGTTATGCTACACACTCAGGAAAGTGGATAGCGTTTAGGCAACCCGTATTAAGAGAGGCGGCAAGACGTGCTGGAAAAGAAGTCCAGTTTACCTATGAAGTGAATCCTGGAGAAGTATGGGAAGAAGATGAATTTTGGATAGAGCTCAGTTGGAGAATAGACCCAGATGGAAGTTTGGGCATTCGAGAGCACTTTATGTCGCCCTATAGAGAGGGTCAAAAGATTACGATAGACGAGTATTACCAATACATATTTGAACATACAGCAAATCTTCCAGAAGCTGCTAAGAAAGAAGGCTTGACGGAGTTAGACTATATGCGTAAGTACGGTGCTTTTGAAGTAGAAGAACATACTTACAAGAAGAATGAAAAAGTGATTTCTGATGACGTGTTGAAAGACGCGACATTTGATCCCGCATCAAAAATATATTCTAAGGACGGAAAGAATCTTGCGATTGAAGTAGACGGTAAACCTAGACTGGGCTTTCCTACACCTACTATGAAAAATGAATACTATAGCCAAACCATGGTAGACTGGGGTTGGGGAGAATTTGCAACACCTACTTATATCAAATCGCATATCCATAATGAAAAATTAGATAAAGAAAAGGGAGAGTACGTTCTAGTCCCTACGTTTAGATTGCCAACACTTATCCATTCACGATCTGGTAACGCAAAATGGTTAGCTGAGATTAGCAATAGGAATCCAATATGGATGCACCCTGATGATGCAAAGCGCTGGGGGTTTCAGACGGGTGACTTGGTAAAGATGAATACGGACATTGGTTATTTTGTAGATAAGGTTTGGGTGACACAAGGCATGAAGCCAGGAGTGGTTGCTTGTTCGCATCACTTAGGAAGATGGAGGAGACAACAAGATCAAGGGAATAGATGGGCGACGAATACAGTAAAGATTGCGGATGATGGGAAAGGAATTTACCGCATGAATACCAAGTCAGGTATAAAACCTTTCAAAAGTAAAGACAAAGATAGTAGTCGTATATTCTGGGTAGATGGTGGCGTGCATCAAAATATTACACATGCAGTCCATCCTGATCCTATCAGTGGAATGCACTGCTGGCACCAGCGTGTACGAATAGAAAAACCAAGTGTTGATGATAGCTACGGAGACATTGTGGTGGACACGAACAAATCTATGGAAGTGTATAGGGAATGGTTGAAGATGACAAGGCCTGCACCAGGGCCTGATGGTTTAAGAAGACCCTATTGGTTTAAGCGTCCTTTAAAACCAGCGAAGGAAACCTATTATATAAAAGACTAATTATTTCTGGGCTGTAAATTTTTATAAACAGAAGCTTCATAGTATGAAATCAAAATCAATATCCATACGCACATTTCTGGGGGCAAAGAATTATACGGAGTCTAGACAGTTTTATAAAGAGCTAGGTTTTGAGGAAGTTGAGTTAAGTGAAAATATGTGTTTGTTTAAGGTCAATGAAAATCTGAGCTTTTACTTACAAGATTACTACGTAAAAAAATGGGTAGATAATTCGATGGTCTTTTTGGAAGTAGAGGATATAGATGGATGGGAAAAAGAACTGCTTGAAAAGGATTTAGTTGACAAATATAAATATGTGCGATTGACAGAGATAAAAACCTTTGAATGGGGTAGGGAATTGTTTATGCATGACCCATCTGGCATCCTTTGGCACTTTGGGCAGTTTAATGATAAATGAAAGATTAGCTTAGGCGATAGATTTGAGGGATACAAAAGGAATAATTTTTATTTCACTGCCTAATATTATAAGATGTCCTACACTATACAGACCAGTCTGTCTAGTATTGGGCGTAAGAGGACTCTCTTATGCCCTACACTGAACTATCAACCATAGTTTTATATTTAATTATTCTCCATTCTATAGATCTTTCCAAATTCTTAAATCCTTCTTAAAGTCTTTACAGAAGAAATCAAAAGTGTTATATTGCTTCAAACAAATAGACAAATGAAACAGATTACGTCCCTTTTCTTAATGAGCTTTTTGATGATAGCTACTCTTATTGCGCAAACACCAGCACCAGAGGAAGCAACCGAAGAATTATTCAAGGTTGTAGAGCAAATGCCTCGCTTTCCCGGTTGCGAAGGTCAGTTTAAAGACAATAGCGCAATAGAAAATTGTTCAAAACAGAAAATGTTGGAATACATCTATAAGAATCTAAAGTATCCTGAAGCAGCAATAAAAGATGATATAGAAGGAATGTGCGTCGTACAATTTGTTGTGAATACAGACGGAAGTATTGCTGAAGCTAATCTTATAAGGGACATAGGAGGAGGATGTGGAGAAGCTTCTGTAGATGTAGTAAATAGCATGAACAATATGACTGAAAGATGGACTCCTGGAATGCAAAGAGGAGAACCCGTAAGAGTAATGTATACATTGCCTGTTCGCTTCAGATTAGAGTCAGGCCCATCTGAGAAAATGTCACCACCTCCGCCACCACCTCCGCCACCTTCAAAAAAAATGAGCAAGAAGAAGAAAAAGGGGGATAGAAATATCATTGAAATAGAAGATGATGGGAGACCTATGACAGGTGGTGTTACTCCACCACCGCCACCTCCTCCGCCACCGGCGCCACCTAAAAAGATGAGAGATAAAGTAAAACAAGCTAAACCCCCTATGCCTCCACCATCTAAGTCAGACAGAAAGGAGCAGATAATTGAAATAGAAGATGTACCTGTATTTGAAGATATGGCTGTGGAAGAAGACGTAGAAGAAGAGATATTTAAAGTAGTAGAAAATATGCCTCGCTTTCCTGGCTGTGAAGATATGGCAAAGGGTAAGCATAAATGTGCTAAAGAAAAATTGATGCATTACATTTATGGTCAAATAAGGTATCCAGAAGAAGCTAGAAAGAATAATATCACAGGTAAAGTTGTTATTCAGTTTGTGGTGGACAAGAAAGGAAAGATCAAGGACGGTAAAGTGCTTAGGGACATCGGTGGTGGTTGTGGTGAAGAGGCTCTGAGAGTGGTCAATGAGATGAATTATTTACCTAAATCATGGTCGCCAGGAACACAAAGAGGAAGAGCAGTGAATGTTTTATTTACGCTTCCAGTAAGTTTTGGGATAATTAAGGAATAAGAAATAATTATAAGAAAAATTACAGCGTTTTGAGTCTTACAGTAATTGAAAAATCCAAAGTGGACATTGAACAGTCCATTTTGGATCAACTTTGTTCCCAGGTAGATGAACAAGGGCAGGTCGTTCTTCACTTTTTATTCAAGGCAAGCATTTTTGGTGGAGAAAAAATACGAATTTGGCCTAGTACATTTCTATACGATAATCAATCTGAATTCAGAAGTGCATTAGTGCATCAAGAAAATATTTCACTTGCGCCACAATGGACGGAATTAGAACCAAGTTCTGCTAGATTTTTTACTTTGGTTTTCAGTGGACTGCCTAAATCTTGTGTGAGCTTTGATTTTGTAGAGCACTGCGATGGTGGAGGCGCATTTCATGCAAAAGCCGTCAAGCGGAATAAGTCAGATGTGTATTTCTTACAAATAGGCTAAACATGAAGGTCAATGCTGTGTATGAAATGTTTTCTGAAGGACTCTATGTCCGCCACTTCAAAATACCCAATAAAATAGTAGACAAACTCTCGAAGGATGGAAAGAAGCGCATTTTATGCACTGTTGCTAACCACCCTTACTTCCACGCTGCGTTCATGCCTGATGGGAAAGGTGGATTTTATATCATGCTGAATAAGGAAAAAGAAAAAAACTTTAAGCTAGTCTTGGGGCAATCATATAAACTCTCATTAGAAAAGGACAATTCAAAATATGGAATGCACCTTCCAGAAGAATTTGAAGAACTTTTATATCAAGATCCTGAAGGGGAAGCAATATTTGAAACCTTAACAGATGGTAAAAAAAGAAACCTCATTCATCTTGTTGCTGTCCCCAAAACGAGTAAAACACGATTGAAAAAAGCTGTAGTCATCCTTGATTATCTGAAAGACGTGAATGGAAAACTAGACTTTAAAGAACTCATGCAGGCATTCAAAGACAATGCCTAAAGAGGATTAATAGGAACCAAAATACCGTCTTAAAAACCACTCTAAGACTAAAAGAACAGCGAGTAATCCAAATATCCATCTGAGATTCAGAATATTCTTCGTATGGTTTGTGTAATACGCAATTGGTTTAATCTTATCTGAGACTTTTAATTCCTCAGCAATCGTATTTATCTGATCTGCCTGATAGACCTTACCTCCATATTTTGAGCTAAGCAAATGTAAGATATCATGCCGTGCTCCTAAGTCGTATTGCTCTAATTCTACTGCTTGTACGGTAAACGATCCTTTGTTGTTTAATTCCTTTCCATTGTGCGTGGTCTTAGCAACATAAGAATATCTACCTGGAGGAAGACGTCCTGCGTCTAGAGTATAATAGTTTGAATTCCTAGAAAACGTATAGTCATATTTTTTGCCAGCAGCATTGCTGATACTTGCGTACACTTCTGGATTATTGATAAGTTCAAAATTGTCATTATACAATTGTGCATCCAGATAAATGGATTCATTCTCTTTGTAAATGTTTTTGTTTGTGTAGCTTCTAAATTTCCTTTTGTCTTCTTTTAACACAAGGTACTGCACAAGTTTTCCCACAATTTCATCTGTAGTTCCATAATCTGAATCTGCCATAAAGTCAAACATTCGCCACTTCCAAATTCCTTCACCTGCTAGGACGCCAGTGCGTCTATTAGATTGGTCAGAAATTGCAATAAGCGGATACTTGGTATCTACGTCTTTAATGGTTTGGTACAGTATTGTTTTTGTATTCAGACCACTGTCATACTCGCCAAATGGACTTATCATAGGTGGAAAACGTTTTACAGCTCCAGGGATAGCATCAGAAACAGTATAGGCGTTAAAAGCTGTATTTGCATATGCCTGTGACTCATTACTACTTTCAATAGTCTGATTGATAGTCATCACATTTTGAGCGACGTTTAATCTTGATAGATCTGTTTGCGTGCCCACCACAAAAAGCAATGGAGTTGTCCTCTTCGCAGCACTTGCTAATATTGCACTGATGTCAAATTCTTTTGAAGGTAGATTATGGAGTAGAATGAAATCATACTTCGTAACATTTAAGTCTGCATCTGAAGCATACTTGATATCAATCTCGTAATTTTTATTCTGCCTTAGAATTTGCTTAAAAGCAGAAAGATCTGGATGGGGAGAATCCGCCAACAACAATATATTCTGCCTGTTGTCTATTACTTCAATGTATATATTTTTAGAATTATTTTTTACAGATATTTCATTGCTGACTCCTGATAGTGTTAATAAGAATTGTTTTGTTCCCACACTCGCCGCATTGGCTTCCATCTCCACCGTGGTGAAAAATTTATCAGAGTTAATCTTTATCTGCTTGCTTGCAATACGCACACGCTGATCGTTTTGGATAGAATACAATGTAAGCGTGGAATTATTACCTCTAGAGTTACTCGCCTGAACATCCACCTGGATCTTAAACTTATCGCCTAAGTATGCGATGCGATTATGAAATACATTCTTGATGAGTACATCTCGTTTTGTCGTGCTATCTCCTAAGGCAACCGTGTGGATGGGAGCTTTGATTCTTGTATTAAAGTATATTGGGTTTACACCCTCATTAAAAATACCATCTGTTGCTAATATGACAGCTCCTAAATTTTGGTCAGAGTAATTGTCGTCAATGTAACGCAGAACTTTAGAAATATTCGTTGATTTCCCCAAAGTGCTATCCACCATATTGGGAATAATGTCATCTCCAAAGCTCAATTGGACAAGCTCATAATTTGCCTGAATATCTCGCATCATAGTCGTTCTACCATTTTGGTAGTCGGCATTTTCTAGATCACCAGAGACTTGCAAAGAGCCACTCATATCTTGCGCAAACACGATGATAGGCTTTTGAATATCCTCTGTAACAGTTTTGATAAAGGGCGATAGGAGTAAAAAAGCTATGATACTCACAGTCAACGTCCTTAAAAGGAAAAGTAACCACCGGTAAGGAGACGACACGTGGGCAAGCCGCTTGTCTCGCCAATACATAAGCCCTGCCAGGAATAGACCTAGGAGAAGGCATAATAGCAAGTACCAAGTAGGATAAGATAACTGTATATTCTCTAGCACAATTTCATTGATAAGACTGCAAAGATTATAATAAAAGCTTAATTGTATTAAGAAATTCTAATAATGCTTAAATTTTTTAATTATTGTGAATGTAATTACACATTCTTGCGTTACTAAAACGAACTTTCTAAGATCATAATATCTGATAGTATGCAGTCATTTAAGAGATTTTGCCTGTTTTTAGGCTTTTTATTTTGTTTTGCTAGCCAAGGGATAGCTTCCTACATCCTTATTCCAATGGAACATGATGTGCAAACTAACCATCTGAAAGCCTACGGCGTAACGTATTGGGTGCTAGATAAGGGGGAAGAAGCATACTGGTTACTCAACTATAGGGGAGGAAGCTTCGCATTTAAACATAATGCAGTTTTTGAGAAAGAATTAAAGGTGAGGGGAGTCAAATATGAGCTTATAGCCGATTCAAAATTTGCAGCCATAAGAAAAGAAATCGCAGATCCTGAACTGAATATGGATGTTATAAAGTTAGAGACAGCACCTAAGATAGCAGTATACACTCCTAGTTTTAATGCTAGAGGAGAACAAATACAACCCTGGGATGATGCAGTTACCCTCGTACTGACATTTGCAGAAATTCCATATGAAACAGTGTACGATAGAGAAGTCTTAGAGGATAAGTTGGCCCAATATGATTGGTTACACCTGCATCATGAAGATTTTACTGGCCAATATGGAAAATTTTACGGCTCGCAAGGATCGCAACCCTGGTATCGTGAAAACCAAAAGCGCATGGAGGCGCTAGCAACAAGTTTAGGATTTGACAAAGTATCAAAGCTAAAACTTGCCGTCGTTAAAAAATTAAGAGAATACGTGGAAGGCGGAGGATTTATGTTCGCTATGTGTAGTGCCACGGATTCGTATGATATCGCAATTGCAGCAGCTGGCTTAGATATATGCCATGATGTCTACGATGGGGATGACGCTGATCGTACGGCCAAGGATAAACTAAACTTTGAACACACATTTGCTTTCAAAGATTTTGAACTCATTATGGATCCCTTATATTATGAGTTTTCTACCATTGACCAAGAAAATAAAGAAAGAAAGATATCTGCTAAACAAGATTATTTTAGCTTATTCGATTTTTCAGCAAAATGGGACCCTATCCCTACCATGCTTACTCAGAACCATACGAGAACTATAAAAGGATTTATGGGGCAGACAACCGCTTACCATAAAAGCTACCTCAAATCTGACGTACTGATCTTAGGAGAAACAAAATCAATAGATGAAGTACGTTATATTCATGGGACTTACGGTTTTGGAACTTGGACGTTCTATGGCGGTCATGACCCTGAAGATTACAGACACTATGTAAATGACCCAGAAACAGATCTTAATTTACACCCCAAGTCTCCGGGATACAGATTAATCCTAAACAATATTCTATTTCCAGCAGCTAAGAAGAAGAAAAGAAAAACCTAGATCTTCAATTAATTTTTGTTGGATAATTTGGGCATCACCTGCATTGCGCTTCGCTTCATTCAGGTCGTGCCATCCATGACTCCGCGTTGCTGCGGTCCTTTGGACTAGGCTTTGCCTATCATTCCTACCACTGATGCAAGAATTTTAAAATCTAACGTTCATAGACTAACATCTCTTTAATCAACAACCTGAAACTTAAAGTGCAAAGACTGCCTCTCTGAAACAAGTCCTAAAATATAATTGCCGCTCGCATAATCTGTGAGGGTAAACATGTACATATTCTCACCTCGGATTGCAAAATCTTCGCGTTCGTAAAGAAATTTTCCTGTCTTATCCAAGATGTAAAAATAAAGCTCTTGATCATTTGGAGATAAAAGTCTTAGGTTCAAATCTGTGTTTGAAGGAATAGGGTAGAGTACATGCTCTATCGTTGTGCCATCAAGGATATTGTCTAACTTATCACTAAAGATAACTTCTACTTGGATGGTCTGCCTGCAACCCAATGCATCTTGTATTTCAATTGTGTAAATCCCTGAAATTAAGTTTTGTGCAAAGTTATTCGCATCAAAATTTGCACCGCCAGAAGAAAGTATCGTATAAGGAGTCATGCCCCCACTGATGTTCAATTGTATCGTCCCATTTTGCCCGCCATCATCTACAGTGCTCGTCGCGTTAATGTTGAACGCACTTGGTTCATTGATGACAAAACTAAACTCATCAACACAGCCATTGTCATCTGAAATGAATGTCGTGTATGGACCTGCAGCTAAGTTAATATATCCGGAAACACTAGAACTTATTCCTTCCATTGTATATGTATAAGCAGGAGTCCCTCCTGTAGTATTCAAACTTATTGATCCTGTACTTTCACCATTGCACGCTACATCTAATTGCTGGACAATGCTCGTTTCCAGAGGTTCAGGCTGCTCCCACTCAAATGGATTCTCTTTCATACAACCATTTTGATCAGTAGTGATAACAATATATTCTCCTGCGCCCATTTGTTCAAACACGCCATCTGAGTTTCCAACTCCCGGGATAGTGTAACTATATCCTCCATTGCCACCTGTCGCTGAAAATTCAATGCTTCCAGAAAGGTCTCCAAAACATTCTATTGGAGCAAGAACACTAATCATAATTGAAATTTCACTCGGTTCGGTGATAGTAAATTCATTATCCTGAAGAGAAATTGAACATCCCTTCTCATCCTCGATTAGGTAGGTGTAAACTCCTTTTGGTAAGTCTGTAAACACACCTGTTGTATTGGTTTCTCCATTGACTGTGTAGCTTATTACTCCAGTACCCCCTGTCGCCGATAATTCAACCGAACCATCTGCATCTCCAAAACAAGATACCTGCGTTACCTCAATATTCGTGAGTTCAACAAGATCAGGTTGTTCTATTTCTACAGTAACTGTTCCTATACACCCAGCTGCATCAAGCACTTCTACTTCATATGTATCTGCCGCCAAGCCTGTGAAGATTCCATTTGAATTACTCATAGATCCTATTGAAAATACTTCACCTCCACCGCCTCCAGAAACGGAAACTTCAATAGTTCCATTATTGCCTCCAAAACAACTTGGATCTGTTTTCGCGTCAAGGCTTAGATCAATGAATATTGTATTCTCAATACTCACAATCTCAGACTGACTACAACCATTTATATCAGTTACAATTACATTGTAATCATCAGCTCCTAGGTTTTCAAATACACCTGAATCATTCAGGCCTTGTCCCGGGATACTATAAATAAGTATTCCTGTTCCTCCATTCGCCGCAGCAGTTATAGAGCCCACGGTTTTACCTTCACACGTATTATCTATTTCTTCAGTAATAAAAAAAATGATTTCATCTGGTTCTTCAATTGTGTAGCTCACTGTTTCACTACAATCATTCTCGTCAACTACTGAAAAAGTAAAGCTTCCGCCTCCTTGGTTTTCAAAGAGTCCTGTGGAATTGGAACTAAGGCCATTTGAAAATGTATAATTCCCACTGCCACCTAATCCATTGAGCCGAATGATCGCATCAGTATCTCCATAGCAATCTAAAAATTCAAGCTGCACAAGATCTAATTCTATAACATCAGGTTCTACAAGTTCTACTGTGCCTATGGTGATACAATCATTTCCATCTGCTACAAAGACATCATACAGGCCACCAGAAAATCCAGTATATACTTCTTGACTTGTAAAATTTACTCCATCTAGGCTGTACATGTAATCGCCAGTCCCACCTGCACCATTCAGAGAAAACGCACCATTAGTATCACCATTACATGACACTTCTTCCATTATTACAATATCCAGTTGAAGATCACTCGTCTGAGCTATTTCAATGATCTCTTCTGATGTACATTCGTTTTCATCCGTGACAATTACTGTATATGCGCCAGAAGTAAGTCCGTTGAAAAATCCACTTGCATTTGTTTCTGTGCCAATTGTAAAGCTAAGTGCTCCATTACCTCCATCAGCAGAGACTTGCACCTCACCGGTTTCATCTCCAAAACACTCCACCTCCACAATATTATCAATCGTAATATTTATCGCCGCTGGTTCACTCACAAAGTAATTAGCCTCAAATGTGCACATGTTTTCATCTTGGACAATAATGTTTAAATTTCCTGAGCCCAGATTATTTAATACATCAGGAATAGGGTTTGCAAGATTATCTTGATAAAATGTATAATCCCCTGCGCCTCCTGCAGCACTTAAAGTTATTTGTCCGTCGGTTGCACCATTACACACCAGTGCATTGGTCTCCACAATATTTAATTCTAATGGATCTGGCGAACTCACTTCCACTTGGATAGAATTCACGCAATCTGCACCGTCCATCACATAAAAGATATAACTGTCTGGAGAAAGATTATTGTACAGTCCCTGTGATGTAAAATTGATGCCGTCACTTGAGTAGGTATATGGGCCAATTGTACCACTCGCATCTATTTCTACAAAACCATCTGTGTCCTCACTGCACAGTAAATCTAAATTGGAATCTAGTATATTGATTTGAATGGCTTCGCCCTCATTGAGCACTACTGAATCTAGAACTGTGGCGCAACCATTTTCATCTATTGCAGAAATATTGTAAGTGCCTGAATATAAATTCTCAAATACCCCAAGGGTATCTGTAGATATAATTGCAATCGTATCGTGATAAATTGTATCCACTAAAACGCCACCTATCATTATAGTATCATAAGTCAGACTATCCAGTAGATAAGTATATTCTCCCATGAGAGGAAGTCCACCTTCGCCTTCAGCGATGATGAGTCCATTGTTTGTACCGCATTCTGGTGCAAGTAAACTGTCTAGATTAATCAAGAAAGGATCTGGTTCTAGGATGGAAACTTGGATGCTTTCTCCCTCACAACCATTGTCATCAAGAACTGTAATTATATAAGAATCAGACCCTAGATTTGTAAATAATGAAGAGCTACTAAAGTTAACTCCATCTATGGAATAGACTATAGACCCTGCACCTCCTATGACATCTACTTCTATTGTTCCGTTCTCATAACCATAACAACTCACATCCTCAGCATTCGTGATAATTACTTCTATCGCAGAAGGGTCAATAAGTTGGATGTCTATTGGGCTTGCCATGGTCCCATTCCCATCCTCCACATCTATGGTATAATTTCCTGCTGGTAGGTTTAAAAATTCTCCATTTGAGTTTGAAGAACCTCCGTTAAGCGTGTATGTAAAATTGCCATCGCCTCCAGTTGCCTCTACAATAATATAACCGTCATCAAATCCCACACAGGAAGGATCTTTCCAATCTATAAGAAATGCATTTACTGGAAAAATTCCAGAGCCACATACATTGGATGCATTACTTGTTACATTGGATAGGTTTGAACTTACATAGTTTTCCATGCGTACTGCCTGGCCATCGCTGAACATATACATGCAAGCATCATTTACATAGTCCATATAGTTCATATGCATGTCTGTAGAGCTGCATGTACTTACTCCAATAGCTGGACAACCAGCATAACAATCTTGAGAATTAGGTGTATCTGAGACCTCATCATCACTCCCACAATGATTACCACAATTACTTCCACCCCATATATGCTTCAAAAGCAAATAATGACCTAATTCGTGCGTAACAGTTCTACCTAAATCGTAGGGAGCTCCAGGAACAACTCCTGCACATCCTGATCCACTTCCAAAGGCATAATGAGCCATAGTTATACCATCGCCATTTCCATTTCCTCCATACGGACTAAATCCTAATAAACCTGCATCAATTTCACGCACAAAAAAATTGATATACCCTGACCAATTTCCATCAAAACTTCCTGATGTTTGATTAAAAGTCACAGCTAAATCACCATCATTTAAACCATAACCGCTTGGATGATTTTGATTTGCAATACACAATTCCAAACATGCTTCTCCATTACTCACTCCTGGAAAAGAGTTAGATGCGTTATTATTCCAGTTTGAAATATCAGCATTCAATCCTTGCATATCATTATTCAGAATCTCCATCTGGGTTTGCGCTAGTGCAATAAGGCAAGCCTCATCCGGATTATTCAAATCTTGAAAATGTATTGCAACAGGAATTTGAACAGGATTGGAACACACCTGCCTTGTATTACCCTGCTTCTTAGTATATTCTTTAAATCGTTTTATCTTTTCTTTATGCAGTTTCGCATAAACGGGATCAGATTGGAGTTGCTCCATGTGTGTTCCCATCCCGCAAGTTCTGCCCGCTTCTTTTTGTGAACTTTGGCCAAAAATAAAAATTGGGAAAAACGAAACGTAAAGTAGGAATTGGAATTTTTGCATGCACTATACAATTAGTTGAACTAATATAAAATATTATTTGGAAGATATCATACCCTTTATTCGAGTAACCATTCCATTTGTCCTCCTGAATTGTAGATATATAAGATAGCTATTATGATAGGAGGAATCACAGCAAAGAACATAGTTTTAAAATAGGATCTTGGAACATTTGATTTTTCAATCATTTCTGAAATAAGGCTAATAATGAGAATTGCAAACAATATTGCTGGAACAATAATTGACAATATAAATGCTACATATTCGTCATAAAGCCATAAGGCTGTGAATATTATGATTTCAAAGAGCAGTATTTCTCTTGTTTTCACAATCCTAAATTTTTGTTAAATCGTGTACCTATATAAAATCCTTTGCGTATAATTAGTGTTAGCAGTAGTAGACAATACAATAATGAGAATATTATTTCTATTCATAGCCTTGTTTTCCTTTGGGAATCTGATAAGTCAGGATCCTCCCTCTAATTATAAGGATTTTGAACGTCAGTATGAGAAAAACATCAGAAAGACTAGGATCAATGGGGTATATATTCCCAAAGACCTGGATGATGTATTCTCACAATTGGAAAAACGGTCTGAACCTGAAGCAATACGTTCGTTTAAGTTAGCTCCAGAAGAATTGGTAGCTAAAAAATTACATTTTAGTTTGGGTAGATGGATGATCTTTAATTGGAATTTTGAAGAAGGATCTAGAATTTCTCACTATTTACATGAATTAGGTTTGCAAGATAACGATGATAGAGCACAGTTTTTAATTGTGAGTTTTCACCGACATCTCAATGAAAAGGACCTTGAAGTAGAAAAAAGAGTGACGGAGTTGGTGGAAGCGAGAAAAAAAGAAAAAGAAAAAAATCAGACTAGAGAATTAATCGAAACTAAACCTATACCCAAGGATAAGAGCTGATTTTAAGCTCCTTCGTTTAGCATAGTATTATACATTCCCTAAGTTCTTTATTTGCAAGCGTGGTTTGATTATTGCAAAGTATTTATACATTTGTCTCCTTAATTAGAAACTTGAAAACTCTGGATGGCCACAAAACTTCTTATTGTAGAGTCGCCTGCGAAGGCGAAAACTATTGAAAAATATCTAGGATCTGACTTTATTGTTAAATCAAGTTACGGACACATCCGTGACCTTGACAAAGGTGACAAGGGCGTAGATATAGAAAATAAATTTGAACCTAAATATGTTATCACGCCTGAAAAGCAAAAGGTTGTAAAAGAACTTAAATCTGCAAGCAAAAAAGTAAAAGAAGTCTGGTTAGCAACGGATGAGGATCGTGAAGGAGAAGCCATCTCATGGCACCTATGTGAAGTCTTAGGTCTTGATGAAAAAACTACAAAGCGTATTGTCTTCCGAGAAATTACTAAAGAAGCTATTCAAAAAGCTGTACTCGCGCCCAGAAATGTTGACCTAGATTTAGTAGACGCACAGCAAGCAAGAAGAATATTAGACAGACTTGTAGGATTCAGACTTTCAGAAACACTTTGGAAAAAAGTGAAATATGGATTGTCTGCTGGAAGAGTACAGTCTCCGGCAGTTAAATTGATAGTAGAAAGGGAAAACGATATAAATACGTTTACATCTGAACCTTTCTTCAGATTGAACAGCTTTTTTGATGTTCTGAATAAGCAGGGTAGGAAGGTTGAATTAAAATCTGAATTAACAAACAGACTTGACGATATAAAAGATGCTCGTAGTTTTCTAGATAAGTCAAATGGCGCAGAATTCAAGATTAATGAGATAAAGATTAAGCCACTAAAAAGAAATCCTGCAGCACCGTTTACGACATCTACATTACAACAGGAAGCAAGTAGAAAAATTGGGTTTAGTGTAAATAGGACGATGTCTACTGCTCAGAGATTGTATGAGCAAGGGTTCATCACCTACATGAGAACGGATTCAAAAAACCTAAGCACAATGGCATTAGGTACGATCGCAGATGAAATCAAGTCTGCATTTGGAGATAACTATCACCATCTTAGAACATATAAATCTAAATCTGCCGGAGCACAAGAAGCACATGAGGCGATCAGGCCTACCTACATAGCAAATCACAGTGTTGAAGGAACGGATGACATGCGTAAGCTGTATGATCTTATTTGGAAGCGTACAATTGCCAGCCAAATGGCTTCGGCTCAACTAGAAAAAACAACTGTTGTTGTAGGCGTTTCTACAATACCTGATGCAAAACTACAAGCTGTAGGCGAAGTGCTTAAATTTGATGGCTTTCTTAAAGTATATATTGAGTCCAAAGATGAAGATAGCGACGAAGAAGCCGCAGGTATTCTACCTCCCTTATCTGAAGGACAAATTCTTGATCTGAATAGAATGGAAGCGGTACAACGATTTACTCGTCCACCTGCAAGATACACAGAGGCAAGTCTGGTTAAGAAATTAGAGGAATTAGGAATTGGAAGACCTTCTACCTACGCACCTACCGTAACTAAGATTATGGAGAAGACTAGGGGCTATGTAACAAAAGAAAGTAGAGAAGGGGTTGAGCGCAGTTTTGATTTCTTAATGTTACAAGGAGGAAAGGTAGTTGAAGAAAAAAATAAGGAAGTTACAGGAGCAACATCTAACAGATTATATGCAAGTGATATAGGAAAGGTAATCGTAAAATTTCTTTCTCAACATTTTGATGAAATCATGAACTACGATTTCACGGCAGGAATAGAAAATAAACTGGATAAAGTCGCGGAAGGAAAAGTAGATTGGAAAAAAATGTTGCAAGAATTCTATGTTCCATTCAAAAAAGATGTAGATGATACAATTGAGAATGCAGATAGAGAAAAAGGAACACGAATATTAGGAACGCATCCAGAATCTGGACTTTCTATCCTAGCACAAATGTCAAGGTTTGGCCCTGTTGTGCAAATTGGCTCTAGAGAAGAAGTAGAGAAATTAGGCGAAGATGCGAAACCGCAATTTTCAGGCCTTAAAGTTGGACAATCTATTGAGTCCATAACATTGGAAGAAGCAATGGAGTTGTTTAAACTTCCACTTACGCTTGGACATTATTTAGAGAAAGAAATTGTAATTGCTTCAGGTAGATTTGGTCCTTACATTAAGTTTGATGAAAAATTCATCTCTCTGCCTAAAGGACAAGACCCTACCACTGTGACCATGGAACAGGCGCAAGAACTCATAGATGAAAAAATAAAATCAGATGCACCTATTGGAACATTTGAAGAATTGCCCATAACAAAAGGGAAAGGAAGATTTGGTCCCTACCTTAAATGGAATGACTTCTTTATAAACATTCCTAGAAGATATGACGCTGATAACATTACAGTGGCTGAGATGAATGAGCTGATAGAAGCAAAAAAAATAAAAGAAGCAAATCGATTTGTAAAGCGATGGCCTGAAGAAGGTATCGATATAGAAAATGGTAGATGGGGTCCTTTCATTCGCTTTAAGAAAAAGTCCTATAAGATTCCTAAGAAAGAAGACGGACAACGCATGACTTCTGAAGAAGCA
Source organism: uncultured Saprospiraceae bacterium (assembly GCA_937967615.1). GTDB lineage: Bacteria > Bacteroidota > Bacteroidia > Chitinophagales > Saprospiraceae > CALCMJ01. The sequence goes on along the minus strand of CALCMJ010000026.1, from coordinate 5,096 downwards.
TTGGAGCTAGACTTAGAGCAGATTAAGACTTGGATGGAAGAACAAGGCGGAAAGCCTAAGCGTCCTAAAAAAGCGACAGTTAAAAAGACAACTGCCAAGAAAACTACTGCAAAAAAAGCTACAGCAAAAAAGACTACTGCAAAAAAACCTGCTGCTAAAAAAGTAGCCGCCAAAAAAGTAAAAGCAAAAAAGAAAGACTAAAATTTGTTTTTACTTATTTGCCAAGTTCTTGATTTCGTTCGCAACGGAAACACTTACATTGCCATCACCTAGAAGAGCTTTAACTTCCTTGTATTGGGAGAGCATTCTCTTTTGCGCTTCCTTGTCTTCAAGGATGCTTTTTAATGAAGAATGAAGAGAATTTAGTTTTAAGTCGTCTTGGATTAGCTCCTTCACCACATCTGACGCATGAATAATATTCACTAGAGAAATATGTTTTAAATGCACAAGCTGTTTTGCAATAAGGTAGGATAACTTATTCCCCTTGTAAATTACGACCTGAGGAGTGTCTAGAAGACAGGCCTCAAGACTTGCCGTTCCGCTAGAAATAATAGCAGCTTCAGATCCTGCAAGTAATTTATACGTATCGTTCCATACAATCTCAAGCTCTGGATAGGAAGACAGGTATTTAGAGTAAAACTCTTGCCCTATTTCAGATCTCCCTGCAACAATAAATTTATAATCGGGAAATTCTAAACTGAGCTCCAGTAAGAGTGGCAGATGATTTTTTATTTCTTGTTTTCTACTTCCTGGAAGCAGTGCAATTTGTTGCTTCTTGGTCGCGGAATCATCATTCGCGATCAGCTCCATAAGTGGATGGCCAAAATAACTAGAGTCTACGCCATGTTGTTCAAGGAAGGCAGATTCAAAAGGAAGTATAGTGCATATTCCCTGGCAATATTTTTTCAATTCATGGACTCTACCAGCTTTCCATGCCCATACTTGCGGAATTATATAATAATAAGACTTGAAATTTTCAGCATGCGCCCAAGCTGCCATCCTGAGATTAAAGCCAGGGTAATCTATAAAGACGATGACATCTGGATTAAATGCCTTAATTGCTTTTTTGCAACTAGCAAATAACTTCCTTATCGTTCCTATGTTCTTTAGAACTTCTACGAATCCCATAAACGAAGTGTCCTTGTAATGTTGCTCAAGACCTTCCGCCTCCGCAGCCATTAAGTCTCCTCCCCAGAAACGAAATTCTGCAGCGTCGTCCTTAGAACGTAAAGCCTTGATGAGAAGAGAACCATGCAGATCTCCAGATGCTTCTCCTGCTATGAGGTAGTATCGCACGTTTTAAAACAGCGTGAGTTGATGACGAAAAGTATAGACCCAAAATCCTACATAGATTATGGTCGGAAAAATAATGCCTCGCATCGTATCATCCCATTTCCGCTTTCGTGAAATATTAAAAGGGATGAGGTTGCAACAAATAGCCAGTAGCAAAATTGTGCGAGCCCGCCTTGTGTCCATACCCGGTCGCACATAAGACATAAGTTCAAAATCAACAAGAAGATTAAAAATAAAATCAATAGCCATGTAGCCCACTACTGGAACAATAGCCCCAAGGGCAAGACCTATAATTATACTGTCCTTATCCTCCATTTTCTAAATATTTTAATGATTCTAATGCATCTACTTTTGTAAGATCATGCCAAGAAGGCACAATAGAAATATAACCATCTTTCAGTGCGCTTAGATCCGTATTCGTTTCTCCTTCGTTAGGAATAAATTCTCCACTCAACCAGTAGTATTTCTCACCCCTAGGATCAGTAGAGACTTTAAAGTCCTCTACCCAAGTCCCATTTCCCTGCTTACATACCTTAAAGCCCTTAATTTCTTCCAGAGGCAGTTTCGGAATATTTACACTTAAGAGTTTACATTTTTGGAGCTTGTTTTCTAATACAGACTTGATCAACAATTTAGCATAATGTTGCGCTGGCTTGAAATCTGCCTCAAATGAAAAATCCAAAAGAGAAAACCCAATGGAATCTATCCCTTCTAAACTTGCTTCCATCGCCGCAGACATCGTTCCTGAATAAATGATATTAATAGAAGCATTGCTCCCATGATTAATACCAGAAACGCATATGTCTATTTGGCGGTCTTTAAAAAGAACATTTTTTGCAAGCTTGACACAGTCCACCGGTGTGCCACTACATTCATAAGCCTCTATTCCTTCAAATACATCCACCTTATGTAAGCGCAGAGGTTCAGTGATGGTAATCGCATGCCCCTGACCAGATTGTGGAGAGTTTGGCGCAACGACGACAACTTCTCCTAGCTCCTTGCACACTTCCACCAGCGCTTTGATTCCTGGTGCAAACATTCCATCATCATTTGTTACTAATATCAAAGGTCTTGGCATATGATTCTTTTGTGACTATTAAAGATGTAAAACTAATGAAACCCCATTATAATTGTGCAGCCTACTCAGTTTATATGATTAGCTAAAATTCAAATTCTATTTTCTGCCTTGTAGAAAACAGTTTGTGCACTTTCTTGTTACGATGAAAGGTATACTTGACTAATTTTACATTTTCATGAATTAATTCATAAATACAAAACTTACTTTCACAACTCAAACAATATCAATTGTATAAAAAAGCTGTACTTCTTGTTAATCTTGGGACTCCTGATGATCCAGGTAGGAAATCCGTGTATAGGTATTTAAAACAATTTCTCTTAGATCCTCGGGTTATAGATATTTCTCCCATAGCACGTAATCTTTTGGTCAGAGGAATAATCGCACCATTTCGCTCTAAAAGTTCTTCAAAATTGTACAAACTTTTATGGACAGAAGAAGGCTCGCCTTTGAAATTATACGGAATTAAAGTAAGAGATGCATTGCGTGAAAACCTAGGAAATGATTACGTAGTAGAATTAGGCATGCGCTACCAAAGTCCTAGTATAGAATCCGCACTGGAAAGTCTTAAAAAGCAGAATGTCTCGTCTATTAAAGTTGTTCCACTATTTACACAGTATGCAAGTGCAAGTACTGGTTCAGTGTATGAAGAAGTTATGCGCATCTTGTCTAAGTGGCAAGCCATTCCGCATCTAGAAATTGTCAATAGCTTTTATAAGAATGAAAAATTAATTGATGTTTTTGTGCAGCGTGCAAATGAATACAAGCTTTCAGATTATGAACATTTTGTGTTTAGTTACCATGGAATTCCACAGAGGCATTTAAGAAAAGCAGATCATAATAATCACTGTCTCCAAAATAAAGATTGTTGTCAGACCATCACAGAAAAAAACCAATTCTGTTATTCTGCACAATGCTACGCCACCACCTTTGCCATCGTTGAAAAATTAGGCCTTACAAAAGATCAGTACACCGTCTGCTTTCAATCTCGTCTCGGTAAGGACCCTTGGACAGAACCATTTACTCCAGATGCACTCAAATCACTTTCACAAAAAGGCATTAAAAATATTCTTGTCTTCTCTCCCTCGTTTGTCGCTGATTGTCTTGAGACGATTATTGAAATTGGCGATGAATACAAAGAAGAATGGGAAGAGTGGGGCGGAGAAAAGATTGACCTGGTGGCGAGTTTAAATGACCATCCCTTATGGATAAAAGCATTGGAAGGAATCATATTGGAATAAGGTAAAAGTGATTTGGGCATCTCCTTCAGTTGCTTGCAGCAACGGAAGGTCGGGCCATCCATGACTCCACATCCGTTGCGGTCCTCTGGACTCCCTACGGGATCATTCTTACCCCTGATGCGACCTAGTGACCCCATCCTCCACTAACACATGGACATGGACTCGTACTCTCATTCGCTGATCTGGTTTTTTATGCACAAGGTGTCGGGCCACCTTAGACCGTGGGAATCATCAGCTTCTCTGAAATTGAACGCAATAATTTCATTTTCATTTTCATTGCACTTGCACTTGAACTTGCACTTGCACTTGCACTTGATTTTTTTCTCTCTCAATCTCTCTGTCGCTCCTTCGACCCGTCTTTATAAAGTTTGTAACTTCATACACTAGCAATCTTATCAATCGCCCCTTCCACTTTATCGCCCTCCTTTACAAAAATTTTAGCATCCAAAGGCAAAAAAATATCTACCCTAGATCCTAATTTTATAAAACCCATATCTTCACCCTGTATTACCCTGTCGCCAGGATTCACATAGTTTACAATACGGCGTGCTAGCGCTCCTGCAATCTGTCTAAATAAGATGGAGGTATTTCCATTGTCTATTACTGTAGTGCTACGCTCATTTTCTGTAGAAGATTTTGGATTCCATGCAGCTAAATATTTTCCAGGATGATACTTTGTATATGCCACCTTCCCACCTATTGGATTTCTATTTACATGTACATTTAATGGAGACATAAATACACTTACCTGTATGCGTTCATCTTTAAAGTATTCAGGCTCTTGTACTTTTTCAATTGCTACGATCTTCCCATCTGCAGGAGAATACACAATGGAGTCATCCATTGCAGGTATCTTGCGATTCGGGTTCCTGAAAAACCAAACGAGCAAGAAAAAAAGTATGCTGAAAATCAGCAATAGGAAAGGTAGAACGCCTGGAAAAAACTTGTAGCTCAGAAATGAGACAAGACCAAAAAGTAAAAGACTAAGTGTCAAACTAAGAATGCCTTCGCGATGTATCATTGTAAAATATTAATGTATTCAATTAATAAAATAAGAAAAGGAAGAATATAAATGAATGCATCAAATCTATCATAAAATCCTCCGTGACCAGGTAAGATGCTTCCAGAATCCTTTACTTTAAAATATCGTTTAAACTGTGAGGCTATCAGATCTCCTATCGCACCTAGACCCCACACAACAAGAGCAATAATAACCCAAGCTCTCCAAGTTCCTTCAGAAAAAATACTATGGAGTATAAAAGCTGCTATTAAAGTGATCATGCAAGCACCCCATAATCCTTCCCAAGTCTTCTTAGGTGATATACTCGGAAACAGTTTTCTTTTTCCTAATTGCGAACCTACAAAATAGGCTGCTGAATCTGATATCCAAATTAACAACATAGCACTCAGCAGGATATACATAGGCAGATGCCATTCAAGAAAGATTGCCAAAACAAAAGGAAGAACAATATACACAGTACCCAGAA
>CALCMJ010000025.1 GCA_937967615.1 uncultured Saprospiraceae bacterium | reverse complement strand
AATGGGATAATGAGCACGGAATAGGATTCATGACTCACAGAGATAGAATAATTGATTTTGGAGAAGGTTCTGTTTCTTTCTTAACATGGGTAGCCCGTAAAGATATAGAACTTCAGGATGATCTTTAAATAAATAAAGGTGACCTATAACAAGCGATGACCACATCATAGGCTAACGCCTACGCTGGGTATCGCCAATCCGTTATTCTAGTTTCAGATTGACTCTCTTGTATTCTGTTTCATGCAGATCACTTTTCCCACAAACAAATCTAACATCTAAAAGCGCCCTGCGCGATCTAACTTCTCACCTTATCCCTACTCAAAAACAGTAATCTTCCCAGTTAAAAACTCTACACCATTGCAAGCCGTAGAACTCATCTCTAAATTGTATACATACATGCCATCGAGTACATCTGTAATATTCCAGCAGTAGTCAATGTCTTTTGTTTGAAAGACCATTCGTCCGGAAAGATCGTAGATGGAAAGGGAGAGAGCGGTTATAGTGTTATTATTATCTGAAAGAATATTGAAGCAGCTCGTTGAGACTTGAGATCTTGAAATGAGATTTGGAATGTTTACTTCTATTGGTGTAAGCATTTCAACAAATATTATGTCAGTACGCTCACATCCTGAATCGCTGATGGCGGTTGCTTCTATTTCTGTACTTTCAGAAACTTTATATTCTGAACCAATAGAACCATCTGGCCATCTGGTGTTTTGGTATGGCGATGTAATAATATTGACCTGTCCACAGGATACAATATCGTCTCCTAAGAAACCTTCTGAAGGACGATCAAAAATAACGTTGACGTTATCCTCAATAATACAACCGTCTTCTGTTAGGTAGGAGGCAGTTACTATCATGTTTTCATCTATCGTGATGTTTGCACCAGTCTCGCCAGTACTCCATGTTGTGTTTGCATGAGGCGAACTTATTGTTATTTCATGTTCACAGCTTATGATGTCGTCACCGAGGAAATCCAATTGAGCTTCATTTGTGAGTTCTATATAAATGGAATCAGAAATGGTACATGCATTATGAAAATCTAATGAATAGAAATACCATCCTGATTCCGCGCAATGATAGTTGTTTCCTGATTGGCCGTCACTCCATCTGATATCAAAATCTTGTGTATCAATATTAAGCGTGTTTGTACAATCGAGTGTAACTTCTTTAGCCATAGGGTTAGCATACTTAACAACGCGTATTTCAACAGTTCCTTCTGAGCAACTGCCAGGTGTACTAATTGTTTGAAAGTACGTTCCTTCTTCATTAATTTCTAGGCCATATATTTCTAAAGTTTGATCACCGCAAAGTGTGGCTTCAATAGTGGTGAGTGCAGGAAGGTTATTATAATCCATGGTGTATAGCTCCTCGATTTCTTCATCCATTAGACCACGATCCCAGATGCGCACTTCATCAATGCGACCCTTAAATGTACTTGACGGTAATTGGAGTCTAGTTCCTATAAGTAAAGCTTGGGGGTCATCTATTACTATTCCTCTCAATTCTTTGTTTGCCACAAGAACCCCATTGACATATAAAAACATAAATCCATCCTTAAATACACCTGTTACTAATGTCCAAGTATTTAGGTTATATCCATGATGTCTAGCTTGTACAAGTTCAGTTCCATTATACATGCTAAAAATCACATCATTGGTTTGGCTAAACGCAAGAGCATAAGGAGTGGTATATGCACCATTCACATGTGATCCTTTTCTTACAATCATCTGTGTTTTTCTTTCTAGTGGATAAACCCAAGCAGAAAGGGTAAAGTCACCGCTTAGATACAAGTGTTCAGAGTCGTTTATTTTAATCATGTCGTCAATGCCATTAAAGTAATAAGCAGAATTTGCGTTTGCATTAAAGTCCTCAGCTAGGTGGCCGCCATGGGCAACACCATGATTCTCATTTCCTGACTTATCCTCTAGGTTTCCACAAAACGGATAGTAGGCAACTAATTTATCGTTCAGTGAATTTTGTGCGGCTAATGAAATCCCACTGATAATTGTAATGACTGATAATAGTATAAATTTTTTCATGTTGAGTTCGTTTAATCTTAATTCTAAAAGTGGCTGTATTGTGAGCGCTTGAGGGGTATAAGAAGTAAAACGCAGATTTTTGTTTTTATAAATCATGAACATAAAGACCCTTGTTCTCGGAAAAGTCCATGATATGTAAGTACTTGGTTTAATGTATTACAAATTTCAAATTTTTGTGAGTTTCTATTATGAGGAGGAGTTGATAATTTCTGTGGACTGGAGAAGTTTTTTCATTCTCATAAGGGGCATACCTTCTCTATTGCCAAAGGCAATAGAGAAGGTATGCTTTCCAGGGGTTCCGTCCTTTGGACCACCTACGGTGCCCTTACTATCCCTTCTATGTGAAAAAACAAATAAAACAGGATATTTTTTTCCTCAACCCAATAGATTTTATGTAAACACCTTGCACCCGCAAGAAGGTGTTTATATAAAATCTATTAGCGGGAATATAGAATAAAGTGATTAAAAATATTTTAAGTGATTTTTAAATTATTTAGAATATTCCAATTTAAATATTCTGAAATCTATTCCTCTTTTCAAACATACGGCCTTATGCGTAGATGTAATATGCTAAAATTATATTATTGAATGTTTATCCAAAAGCTGAAGGAACGGCCTGGTTTTAAACTATTTATAATTTCCAAAGACTCTAAAAGTTTTTCTCGTATTTCCTCACTATCCAAAGGTGATAACGGATATTTTGAAATGAGATTCTTATCTAATTTTTTCTTTTCGTGCAAGGCATTTAGAATTCCTTTTTTTTCCTGAATATATTCTTCTTGTAAAAAAATCTGAATAATTTCTAGTAGAACTTTTTTATTTGTTTCTAAACCTGGCTGATTGTTTATGTTAATATTGAAGTTGTTTGAGATGAGCTTTGTGATATTAATATTTGTATTAAGATTATCAGCATCTGTGAAATCGCAATTTACACAATCCGAATCATTGGCTATTAATATTATTAATGTACTGTCACATCCTCCTACGGTAGTGAGATTTTGCAAATATGTTCCCGACTCTGTATATTCAACACCTGAGATAAAAACAGATTCACTTGGACATATGGTGGTCTCTAAAGTTGTGGTATCAGAAATTCCAGAATTATCAAAGATATCAATTGTACTCATGGAAGAACATCCACTTGAATCATCAATGACTTCAAGAGTAATAGTACCAGCAGAGGATACGTTAATATTATTTGTTGTAAAGTTCCCTTGAGAGCTGGTCCAACTGTAAGATACATTCTGAGTATTCTCTACACTCAAATTAATTTCTGAGTTGTCACAATCAATTGTAAAAGTTCCATTATTAGCAATAATATTAGAATTAGGAACATCTAGGTCTTCGTTAACAACAACCATATTTTGGGCCGTACAAGCATTTTGAATATCAGTTACTATCAATGTATATATGCCCGTTGATGTAACGAGTTGCGTACTACTATTTCCTATAGAGTTGCCATCTTGATCAATCCAATTATAGCTTATGTCAGCCCCTGAACTGGAATTTGTTCCGTCTAAATTTACCATTGAATTATTTATACAATTGAGCGTCATGTCAGAACCTGCATTGCTTATTAAATTCCCAAAATTGCTGATTACTTCAACTTGTGTAAGGGATTCGCACATACTAGTTTCGTTCAAGACTTGTAAAAAATAATTACCTCCCATGTCTATCAATAAAGTCGCATTTGTTGCACCTACAATGATTTGCATGTTTTCATCTAACCATTGATAAGTGTACTCTGGTCCTGAATCAGATAAGCTACCATCGAGCGTAATTTCTGTAAGATCGCAAGTCAATGTGTCAGGAGTTGCAATCTGAGCATTTGGTAATTCGGAATTGTCCGTAATTTCTAAAGTGCTTGAGGAAATACAACCGCTGGAAATATCAACAACTTCTAAAGTGACAATACCGGCGGTTGAAATGTTTACAAAATTAGTTGAAAAATTTCCGTCGGGTGTTATCCAGTTATATGTGACATCCTGCACGTTTTCTGCGCTGATATTAATTTCAGTATTATCACAGTCTATTGTTGTGATTCCATTGAAGACTATAATGTCAGAATTAGGAACATCAAAATCGCTTGTAACTTCCACTTCGTCTGTAAATACACATCCATCAGCAAACTCTATTTGAAGAGTATAAACTCCAGGAATGCTAATCTCTACATCTTCAGAATTAGAAATAATGTTTCCGTTATTATCAGTCCACACAATCATACCTTCTTCACTACTTGTTGAGCTGAGAATAACAGAGGGTGATAAACAATTTAGCACTGAGTCATCACCTGCAGAAATTTCTTGTAAGCAATCTACACTGCAACTGCAGATCTCTCCTGTATCCCAAACTGGTCCATTAATTTCACCATCATAGCCATTTGAGCTGGAATCAATTGCAGTACCACCTGATGCTGCGTTGAAGTTCCATAGTCCAATTGTAGATGGGTCAGCTGCGATGTCGGGACAGGGCGGTGTAAAGTCAGTACTGTATAAGGCATCTGTTGAAAACCGTACATCATCAATACTTCCATAAAAATATCTTGCATAAAGATCACCCCAGCAACCTATTGCAGTAAGCGCTGTAGAATTTGCTGTTGCACCAGTATATGGGTGTGTACTTATTTGCTTAACGCCATCAATGAAAATCATCATTCCATCAACAGGATGTGAAACAGCTGCTACATGATACCATTGATTTGCATTCCATGATGTGTTATCTGAGTATACGGCACGATTGGGTGTAAGACAATCGAGATCAAATCTTAATGTACCTGGAAAGGGTTGGAAGTCAGCCTGAAAGGCAAGATTAAATTCACCTATGTTACTAGAAATACTGATTTCTCTTCCTACTAATGTTACAAAATTACTTAATGTAGGGTCAATAGGCTGATCTAGCTTAAACCACATCTCAATAGTACGCACTCCGTTGCCTACAACGGTACCCACATCCACGTGGTCGTTTACTCCATCAAAAGTTAAGAGAGAGCATTGTGCATTTAAACCTGAAGATATACTTATAGCGAATAAAATAGAATATAGGGCAGTCTTCATAATTTTTTTTTATACTTGTTAAATTTTAATTACCTACTTTCTTTGCTTACTTCCTGCTCCATACAGCTTGGAAATATCCTCCACTTTGAGACATTTTACGATGGGCTTCATGGGCATCAGTTTCTTTTATTAAGCTAAACATGTTCAACATCTTATTGTAATCATCAAATGTAATAGGGGTAACCACACCTGAAGACTGTGTACTTTCTTTTCCCTTTCTCGCTTGTAAGAGATAAATATGTTTACAAGAGTTTGTTACAAAGCTCAAATAGTTTTTTACAATATGAGGTTCCATCTCGCCAAAGCTTGCTGCATTCCAGAAGATATCGAATTTTAAATTCTCAAGCAATGGAAATTGCCAGTTGCCTAACATGGTCACCTTTCCTTTTTCTAGACCAGATAAATTCGTCCAATCAATGGTCTTTGTTGATTTCACTATGTTACCTTCTCCAAGTGATTCTGACAAATAGTGCTCACACAAGAAGAGTGGATGGGGTAGATCAAAACATAGGATAGTCAAATCCGGAAAGACCTTTTTCATTACTGCAGTTTGAAAACCTGAACCTGAACCAAGTTCGACAATGGTTTCATTCCCTTGAAGCTTCATGTGTTTTTGGGCGAAACAGAGTCTTATATAAAAGTTCAGAAATTGCATGGTATACTTTTTACCATTTATTTCAAATAAATCTGCGGGATTCCCAAACGTGCTTGTCTCTATTTCTGAAATAGATTTAAAATTGGCTAATTCTCCATTAATAACACAATAATTATAAGCCATTTCCCGAATGTCTTCTAACTTCAATGAATAGGGTAAAATCGCTCTGTTTGTAACGAAAAGTTTTCTTATTATTTTTCTTGCTACTTTTTGATGGATAGGCATTTTTGGATGATAATTATATACGGATTCCGTAAACCCAAAGGTGCCAAAAATTGGATAATCGCCACTTCTCAGTTGATTGATGTCGGCGCTTTCTATTTCTTGAATTATTTGTTGCTCATATGTTTTCCAATACCTCCCAGCTTGGTAGATTTCTGGAGCATTATAATATTTTTCTAATAGTTTTCTGAGATGGCTCATAATTAATGTTAATTGAGAAATGGAAAGAGAAAACACTTTGTTCATCTTTATTGTCCTCACAAAGATAAGTAAGAAAAGCGGTTTTAATTTATGGCGTTAAAGTTAAATTCAATTCGCTCGAACAATATCACTCAATCAACAAAACAACCTTATTAAAATTCGCCGCCGCATTGATCACTTCTCTATAAGCTTCAAAATCTTCCAAGGGTAATTCTATAGCGTTGTAATATTCGTCAGCGTAAACAGTTAGAATATTGTCTTTCAGTTCGTAGTGTGAATGAAACTCCAGTACACGTTTTCCGTCTTTATCTAAAAACTTTTGGATGTTAATACTTTCTAAACCTTTTACAGTTGTATTCTCAGGCAAATGGACAGTGATGGTACGTAAGTATTTTTTCCTGTAGTCTAATTCTACACCCTGAGTTCTTAGTGAGTCAGAATACATTTCAACTTGGCGACCTATTAATTCACCTATTTTGAAAAGATATTTATTTCCAACCTTGTCTACAAATAGATCAGTTTCTACATCTGCACTTATTACTAGAGGAAGAACACCATAGAGATCTGTTTTATCGTTTTCAACTTCTAGGTTTTTTACCTCCACATTTTCGTTCATTGACTGGATTATAGATTGAAACAAGTTTGTCTTTTCCTCTTCATTCATGTAGTCTAAATAACTATGGAAACTTGCTTTATAACCACCAAGTGAGCGTTTATGGTAGATGTCTAGATTGTTATAATCTTCTGGGTCAAATTTCACGGTAAACTCCATGATATCCAGGGAACATGTATCTTCAAGTGATGGAATAAACTTCACTTTTCCTATTCCGCTTGTGAGATTGCCCACACTTATTTCTTTTACGAAAAGACCATAATTATTGGAATACTCATTAGGAGGATAGCCTAGCCTTGCATCAGGACGTGAAAGGTTTGTGTATTTGTCAACCTCAGGAAAGTAGAGTAAATATTCTTCTAGGAAATTATTTGCTTCAAATTCAGGATCAAACTTTGTATTGAATCTATTGCTAGTCAATATAACTTCAGTTTTGATGTCTAAACTTTTACTTGTTGCAAGAAATAAACGTAGCAGTCCTACATCGTTTGCTGTTTTGTTTTTAATAATATATTCAAGATCTCCCATGTTATCATCGGAGATCTTCGTCAAATAGATATTTTTCTTTAGATAATTTTCTACTTTCCTAATCTTGGTTTCTTTATCTGCATTCTTGGGAATATTTATTTCCTTTAGAAACTTACCAATGTTTTTTTTCTGCTTTTTATCAAGATCAATAAATAGGTGTTCGTAGAATAACTTGGCTTGACTATTATATGAGATAATATTGCTTGTATTATTGGCACTATTTTTATCAAGCTTGTAGACAAAATATTGTCTGTTAGCAAAGTGTGCGGATTCTCTTTCTTTTTTTGCTGCGGGTAGGCTTTCTACATCTACCACCCAAGCATTTTTGTCTGCGTATGAGGTGTCAAGACGGAGTTCAGGAAATCCGTTATAAGAACGGAAGGCGAAAGTTAGGTGGTCTGGAGTAAACAGCTTAAAGGATACATTCTTTTTTAACTTGTCATCTTGAAAACTGATTTTCCGACCTTTGTAAAGCGGTTGGTTTTTTGTGATGTAGAAGTATTCAATAAAGCTACCTATCTCAAGGCCTTCAAGAGCAAAGTAACTATAACTTTGATTTTGCTCATCATCCTTTGCTGTAAGGATCATGGATTCATCCAGTGTTTGTACTTCATTTGAAGGACTGATTACTCGTGCTTTACTCGTCAAGAGTTCAGAAGTATAATTAATAGGCAAGTAAATTTTATTATTCTCTTCAATTTTATCGTCAGAGTTTACCCAATGAATCTTATGCGTTAGTCTATACTCAAATAGATTTTCACCTTCGAAACCGTATTCTATAGTATAGGCATCTTTAAAAGTAATAATATCACTGGTATCTATAGTCTGATAAGAACTGATGTCTAATTTATCCTCCCAGTCATAAGATTCATGATATAACTGCGCACTGAGTTGGTTCAAGAAAAGTAGGAGAGTGAGTTGTATTAATAATTTCATTATAAGTTGTTTTTTGTTAGAACGATATGTTCTGTATATGCCTTGAGAATCTTATCGCTAATGCTTCTATATTCGTCATGGTTTGATTTGGGAAGCACTAAAAAATTGACTTTTAGGTTTTGATTGTAAATAACTTTACCTGCTTCTTTTCTATACGTAATATTGGCATCAACAAATGTATCGTTTATTTTAAAATCTTCAGGTAGATAGCTTACTTCGTATCCAGCAGGTATATCGAGGATGACTTCATAATCGTATAAAGATTTATAATCTTGCTTAATATCCGTTTTTCTAATGTCTGGGATATTATAGTGCTCCATGGGTTTGTTGAGATTTAGATTTAAATACATCTCATTATCAATGTTTAGTAAGTAGTCTTGAATTTTGAAATTGTATCTAAGGGTATAGATAGAATCATAATCATATAAAAACTCTTCCTGAAGTTCAGCATAAGAGAATTTATCATTTCCTTTTTTCAAAAGGGATTTATGATAATTTTTCTTTTGCGTTTCTGACATCTTGATAAGATTATTGAACACCTCTACTTTCTTGTAGCCATCAAATTTTTTGACGGTAGAGCCATTGATATCTTTTGCATTTATTGTTAAATGTGTTATATCTTTTTCCGAGTTTATTTCTGCGGGAACCACAGGAACCAGATGCACTTCAAAACTGTCTTTATTTATACCTACAAGAGCTTCCTTGCCTTGAATAAAGCGTGTGGGCATACCCCATGGCAAATAGTTTGCTGTCCCATCTAAAAATATCACTTTTCCGTCTTCGTTCTTATAACTTAGGATCATATGGTTGTCTGTGGCAACGGTGGGGAGTTCTTCGTAGGTGTAAGGAAGATCTCGTGTACCAATCCATGTAAAGTGACCTTCTATTCCTGCAATGTGCAACATCTGATCTAGTATGCTAGAGTTGTCTTTACAATCGCCATATTTTTTTCTACAAATGTCATTTGCGTTTCTAGGAATGAATCCACCAAGTGCATATTCAAATGCGATGTATTTAATATTGCTTTGCACCCAATAAAAAAGTGTTTTGACTTTCTCTTCATCGTTTTTACAATCCTTGGTCAGGTCGCTTACTATTTCTTTTAGTTCTGAGGAAGGTGGACTAGTGTTTACATCATTAAGAAGTGAGTAATACCAGTTGTACAAGTTTTTTGTCTCTCCAGCAATTTCTACTTTCTTCCCTTCAAGAGTGTAAGAAGTGATAATGGGAAAGACATGTGGTCCATAATATCTGAAGCTAGGGGACTGTGGTTCAAAATCAAACCCAGGCATATTTTCACTCTCGAAAGTATATACAGTTTTGTTTCTTTTTTTATCTACCTCACGTGTAATCTTATAGTTTTCAAGATTGAATTCTCTGAATTCTATGGCAATATTTTTATCAACAGTTATTTTTAATTTAGATTTTTGTCTTGGGAAATATCCTCCAAAGTAGAACGGATTCAGCATTCTAGGATCTTTAATTTCTTCAGTAACTTTTAGAGAAGTTTTGGAGCCTGTTTGTAGATTTGGGAAAATGAAATTAAGAGATTTGACATCATCGTAAAAACTTTGCATTTCATCCTTTTCCTTAAATTCTGTCACCTCAAACTTTTTTCGTTTCCCGTTTACTAAGGCACTGGTTTCTGCTTTTATTTCTAAAATTTCAAAAAAGGTAGAATGGGATATAGATTCTTTAGAATACTGTTTCGCAGAGTTGTTCAGATAGAATGTCTCATTTTCTCTAGTGCTCTTAATATTTACTTTTCCTTCTTTAATGAAGATTTCAACCTCTCGTTCATTAATGAGTTCAATAGCATCATCCAGTGGGTACTGAGAAGATAATTTGGCGACATTCAAATCTTGCGCTGAGAGCATATGCAGACTTAGCGAAAAGATTAAAATTAAATACTTTAAAGACCTACTTTTTTTGTTCATCGATTGCAACTCCATTAAAGAAAGTTTTGGTTTTACTTAATTCTCCGTTTTCATTATAATATTTCGCCTCTCCACTTAAATCATCGTTTAAATAGTATAACTCTTTTTTTGGCTTTCCATTTGAATAGTATTCAATATATTTTCCATTTAAATCATTACACTCATAAGATTTTTCTGATTTTAATGTACCATCTAAGTAATAACTTTTCTCAGTCCCTTTTTTAATACCAAGCTCATAGAAACTTTGTTCTTCTAGTTTCCCATTCGAATAATATGTAAGGTATTCGCCATCAAATTTCCCCGCGACGACAGTAAATTTTCTTGCGAGCGTACCGTTTTTATAATAGGACTCTATATCACCGGTTTGGTTGACAATGGGAATCATATCTTTTTCTTTGCCATTCTCATCTAAATATGTATATCCTAAAAGTATTCCATTTTCATAGAACCTGGTTATTTGCAATTCTCCAGTTTGGTCGTAGAATGTTTTTCTTCCATGGAGAAGATCATTGACAAAGTCTGTTTTGATTGATACTGTTTCACCGTCTTCATGATAGCTGATGTGTACTCCATCATTTATATTGTTTAAGAATGGGTCCTTATCACTCAATTTCCCATTATCATGATAACTTAGAAATTCACCTTCTTTCAGTCCTTGCAAATATTTAAGATTCCATTTCAGATTGCCATTGTCATGGTAGTAGTTCCATGTGCCGTGTTGGTTGTCATTTAGAAATTCACCTTCAAAAATTAGTGAGCCGTCTATATTATATGCTGCATAAGGACCGTTGCGATTTCCGTTTAAATAACTGGATTTTACATAAACTTCACCGTTTGGATAAAGCATTGTTCTTTCTTTCATTGTCTCGAAGTTGAAGCTATCCACCTTAGCACCATTATGGTCATAATTTAATATATAGATGATTTCATCTGATTTATAAAAACTCTTGGAACTTAATCTTCCTTCAACACTATAGTCTTTTTGTAAGCCATGAATTTTACCATTTTGGGAAAAATATGTTTTTTGTAAACTTCCATTTTTATAATAGCC
Organism: uncultured Saprospiraceae bacterium; assembly: GCA_937967615.1. Classification (GTDB taxonomy): domain Bacteria; phylum Bacteroidota; class Bacteroidia; order Chitinophagales; family Saprospiraceae; genus CALCMJ01. The sequence continues at coordinate 51,809 of CALCMJ010000025.1, read as the reverse complement.
CCTCCACTCTTGGGCCTGATTTCCTTTGTGGTAATTTCCTTGTAAACTCATTTTACCATTTTCATGATAGGCAACAAAGTATCCGCTCAAAGTATCATTCACATATTCTGATTTATCAGAAATTTTACCATTTATATAATAGTTCGTCGCTGTTCCATTCAGTGCGCCTTTTGCATAGTTTTCTTCTGATGATAATTGGCCATTTGCATAGTAATATTTCCACTTGCCTTCTTTACCACCTTTGATATCATATAAGCCTTCACTGGTCAGGTTACCTGATTGATCAAATCCCTTATATTGAAAATTTCCACTTTTCTTTTTGGCTTCATGTAATATTTTACCGTCACGTGTATAGAAGGTATATTTTTGGAGTAGGTCATTTTTATATTCAAAAACATTGAACTTCTCACCTGTAGGATATACTTCAGTTTGTAGGCCATGGATTTTACCTTCTTTATAGGTAGTTTCAATATGCATCTTTCCGTCCGGGTAGTATGATTTCCATAGACCATCTCTAAGATCCTGTAGCATATTTCCTTCTTCATATTTGTTTCCGTTTGCGAAATACCCTACAAACGGTCCATCCAGTTTACCATCAACAAATGTTTTCTCATACTCTACAGCACCATTCGGGTAATAATTCGTTCCCTTTCCTATTATACTCCCAGCCACCGCATTTCCTTCAAAATTAGCCTGCCCATCTACATTAAAATATTTGACTGGACCATTTACTTCTCCTGCTATAAAGCTATAATCAAAGTTAACTTGCTTGTCAGCAGTAGAGTAGAACGTTTTGAATGGACCATCAAGCATTCCATTCGTAAATTGTTTCTCTTCAATCAAGGCTCCATATTTATTATAGCCTTTATACGTTCCATCAAGCGCATCGTTTTTATAAGCAAAACTGGATTCTAAATTTCCATTATCTAGATAGATTTCATAAGGACCTTCTAGTTTTCCATCTTTGAATTGCACCTTCTCTTTTACATTCCCATTATAGTGGTACCATATCCACTCTCCATCTCTAAGCCCTTCATTTGTATAAAGCCCCTTTGATAAAAGGTTTCCCTCAGGGAAATAGTATTCCCAATTCCCAATAGGATTAATTCCATCAGATAGGCCCATGCCGTCAAAAACTTGTTCATCATAACTATATGTCACATTTTGCTTTTTGCCTTGGTAAACGACTTCATTTTCAGCGGCAATATCCATCCATTTAGTATAAAGCTTAGCGGCAAACTCTGAAATATCTTCAGTTTTCTTTGCTACGGTCTTTGCCATCTTTTCGTTTTCTATGGAGAAACTTATAAGGTAGGTTAGATCAGATTGATAATTATTGTCAATGATCCAATTGTATAGTTTACCGTATTTATTTTTCCATAAGTTTCCATCAAGGCTTACATTCGGCAACATTTCAAGAGCAAGAGACAACTGTCTACTAAAAGCAATATCTATTGGATGATCATATTCATATTTATCATCATTGGCAACCATATTATCTACCATCAAATTTAATTCTTCAAATGCAATATCGTTTTTGCCTAAGTCTATTTCTTCATTATATTTATTTGGATTATTTCTGGCAAATGTATAGTCCAACATGCTTAGGATTTTTCCGGATTGTTCACCATCAGGAGATAAAATTAAATACATGGTATAGGAAAGTAGGGCTTGTGCTATCCTTCCATTCTTATAATAGAAATCACCAAGGTAGAGGTGTGAATCTGTGTCAAAAGGACTTAAGCTTATCGCTTCCTCAAAGGATTGTAGGGCAGAATTATAATCATTTTTTTGCAACTCAATAATACCTCTTGCTGAAATAAGACTCGCATATTTAGGATACGAACTTAAGCCTTCATCAATTGCCGCTAAAGCGTCATCATATCTCTCCAAATTCCTTAGAACGACTGACTTGTTGATAAAGAAGTTTGAATAGGAATTATGACCACTGAGTTGCAATCCTTTATTAATAGTATCGAGAGCTTGTTCAAACTTCTCGTTTTGCAATAGGTAATAACTTTTAGTTACTAAGATATCTGCATACAATGAGTCATTTTGATTAACTGAGTTTAGAAGAGTCATTAACTCATCAAGTTTGCCTTCCGCTTGAAGTTCTCCACTCTTTAGGTATAATTCAGAAATATCATAGTAATCTATTTTATTTTGGGCATCCGCATTCATAAAAAGGAAACACAAGGATAGAAGGAGGAATAGGATCTTATTCATTATTCTAAGAGTTTGTTCGTTAATCGTTCTTTTTCAAATATAGCAATGTTTTGTTTTTTAGTAAGCAGTCTGAAACATGGCTATAGTAGCTAATTTATTGGAAATGTATATTAGTATACAGAATTTGGCATCAAATATTATTTGCCTGCCTTGTATTTCTGAAAATTGAAACATTATAAGAACGCATAATTTAGTTTAGATGTTTTGATTCTAAATTAATGTATTTATATGACTCATGGTTACCAAAAAAACCATATTTATTTGATAAGAAGGCTATATTATTAAGACATTATCTATGAAAGTCTTACTGAATACTTGTGTTGCCTGTGATAAAACTTGGACGTATGTTGCTTATGGATGAATGAAATAAGCGATCTACATTTCGTTTGACTAGCTAAAAGGAACAAAATTGCAGCAATACAGTAACCATTTACTTAAATTGTACATATAACTAATAAACAGATTACATTCATATTAATATGCTATTTAAGTGCGCCATATGGCTTTGTCTCCCATTTTTATTTTTGAGTAAAGGGTTTTCTCAAGGAAAATATGCGGTTGAAAATATTGATCCAGATTTGATTGCAAATGCCAATGCTGTAATCAGAAATTATTCAGAGACTGTGGAATTTAAATCCATAGATAAATTGATCATTACTAAACATGTAACGATTACCGTTCTAAATAAAAAAGCGGATGACTATTTGTTTTTTCATGAATTTTATTCAGAGAACTCTGGAAAGTTAAAGGATATAAAAATATATATACTTGATGAAAACGGGAATGAAATTCAAAAGGTAAAGAATAAGGATATTGAGGATGTGGCAGGCTATGATGGCTTTTCAATTATCACGAGTTCCCGATTAAAGTTATATAGACATACCCCAGCAAGTTATCCAGTCACTATCTCATACTCCTTTACGAAAGAGTCAGAAAATACATCCTGGTTTCCAAGGTGGGTGCCCTTATTTGATTATAGCTTATCCTTAGAAAAGTCAGCATATAAAATCATCAATAGTTCAGGGATAGAAATTTTAAAGAAGGAAACAAATCTGGAAGACTTTAGTATAAGATCATCAGATGAAAATGCGTATCTGGCAGAAAACATAAAAGCTGTTAAAAAAGAAAAATATTCCCCAGCGGGCTACAAGATATTTCCAAGTGTACTCTTTAGTCCGCATTCCTTTTCTTACGAAGGGCATAAGGGAACTATACATTCATGGAATGATGTGGGTCAATGGATGTATAAAAGCTTTTTGGAGAATAGAAAAGAACTTGCGGATATTGGAGTAAAGGAAGAGTTGAAAGGTTTGATAAGTCCAAAAGACGATAAAAGAACAATTACGAAAAAGCTGTATGATTATGTCCAAGAAAATACGCGCTATGTGAGTATACAACTGGGCGAAGGAGGATATAAGCCAATGGAAACTACAGACGTACACAATTTGGATTATGGTGACTGTAAGGCACTAAGTTTTTATATGCAGGGCTTGCTGAAACTTTACGATATAGAATCAGATTATGTTTTGGTATATGCAGATGTAAATGACAAACGATCTCTTATTCCAGACTTCTACAGTAAAAGTCAATTTAATCATGCGATCACTTGTGTTCCTATGGAAGAAGATACTGTTTGGTTAGATTGTACATCTAACGATTCGCCGTTTAATTTTCTAGGGCGCTTTACAGACGATAGAAAAGTGCTCTTAGTAAATGGCAATGATAGTAAGGTAGCAAAAACGCCAAAATATGATTACAAGCTGAATAGCCAAAAGACAGAAGGCCTAATCACATTAAAAACTAGCGGGGACATGTCTGCCGCGTTAAATATTACACATACAGGAATTCAGTGTGACAAAATAATTAGATTGAATAGAAAGGACAATGAGGATATTGAAAAGCATATAAAATTACACAGATATAAAAACATGAATGAAGTTGTGGTACAAAACTACAACTATACTTTAATTGAAGAAGACATTCGAGCAGAGGAGAAAATAGAAATGAGTTCCAAAAGATATGCAGAACCAGCAGGAGAGTATTTACTCATTCCATTGAATACTGTCCAGTTTCCTATTCCAATCTTAAAGCAGAGCACGAAAAGAATGTATCCTATTGAATTTAGACGTTCAGTGGAGTATGCCAGTACTTTAGATTATAAAGTGCCATCAGGATACAAAATATATAAAGAGATAGAGCCTATTGAACTTGAAAGTGAATATGGTATTTATAAAAGTTCAATAACTCAAATAGATGAGAATACGGTTCGCCATGAACGCTATTTTAGGAAAAAAGAAGGAGTGTTTGCTCCCGATGCTTATAATGACATGAAAAACTTCTTCAACAAAATACGTAAGGTGGAGAAGGGTAGTATTAATATTCAAAACAAACGTAGACCATGAGATATATTTTATTTTTTTTCGCTTTTATAATTGCAGTTCAAGTTTCTGGACAAAAGTTTGGAAAAATTGATGATGCTATGGTTATGCAAGAAAAGCATCCCTTGGAGCCAGAAGCGGAGGCTGCTTATCTATTTAGTAAATGTGATATCGAGTATGACTATCAGCAAGAGAAAGGGTTTTCTTTATTCCTAAATTACCATTATCGGATAAAGGTCTATTCTGAAAAGGGAGAAAGCTATGCCGATTTTAAAATTCCGTTTTATCATTCAAAAAAAGGAAAAGAAAGAGTTAGAGGGATAAAAGCGTACACATATAACTATGAAAACGGGAAAGTTGTAAAGGAAGAGTTAGATAAAGACAATGTATTTGAGGAGGAAACATCCGAGAATTGGAAGCAGACAAAATTTGCAATGCCCAATGTAAAACCAGGTTCTGTAATTGAGGTCAAGTATTTTATTGAATCGCCATTTATTTATACATTGCCAAGATGGTTTTTCCAAAATTATATTCCTACAGATAAAAGTGAATTTATCGTGAGCGTGCCAGAATATTTTACTTATACACTTGTACCTTCTGGTTCTTTACCTGTTGAGAAGATAGAAAAAGCAATACGGAATCAGTGGGAAGGCAATTACTATCAGTTTAATGCAGAAGCAATTCCTTCCATCAAAAAGGATGAATATGTCTTGGATATAGATGACTATAGATCTGGAATGAAATATGAATTAGCGTCTGTATCATTACCGGGGGCTTCACCCAAAAATTACTCGCAAGATTGGAACTCCATAGCTAATAATCTATTAGACCATAAAAAGTTTGGAGACCAGCTAGGTAAAAACTTTGATGAGATAAAGCCAATAATTGCACAAACGGAAGCAATGGGCGAAATAGAAAAGATGGCACACATTTACAGATATGTGCAGTCAAGCTATACCTGGAATGAAAATTATGGTGTCTATTGTGATGATGGATTAAAAAACTTAGTCAAAACGAAGACAGGAGATATAGCAGAAATAAATTTATTGCTGGTAAACACTTTAGTGAAAGCAGGTTTGAAGGCAAGACCTATGGTCACCAAATCACGATTTAGTGGGCTGCTTAATACTATGTTTCCTACAGTCACTGAGTTAAATTATGTTTTAGCTGAAGTATATATTGACAATAAATCCATCATACTAGATGCTTCCTCAAAGTATGTCACGCCAGGCTTGTTGCCTATACGCGCATGTAATATTAATGGAGTGGTTCTGGATAAAGAAGGTGGTAAGCTCTTTAGTCTTAAAAACCCAAACTTATTCAAATCACAACAGATTGGAAAATACACTGTTGATGCAGAGAATGAATGCTTACGTGGTGATCTTAAGTTGATACAAAGACAGTATGCTGCTGTAAAATATAGAATTGATGCCAACAAAGAAGACGATGAAGATGATCAAGATTTTATTGTGATTCCGAATTCAGATGAAGAAAAAGAAGAGGAGGAAAGTGAAGATGATGATCTAGAAGATGAGGTGAAAATTGACAATATTTTTACTGTGGTTTCTGTTGATACGGATGAAGCAGCTCTGGGGCCAATTACGGTAAACTATAGAACGGAAAAGTACAATTGCATTAAATGGATAGATGATAAAATATTTATTGATGCAGATCTTGCTGAGGGCATCAATAAAAATAAATTCACACAAGAGACAAGAGACTATCCGGTGTTCTTTAACAACTTATACGATATAAAAACAAATTGTCAGATAGACGTGCCGGAGAATTATGTGGTAGAATCCGTGCCAGAAGATCTTAAATTGGTTCTTCCTGGAGATAAGGGCAGATTTTATTATGAGATAAAGCACTTAGAAGAAAAGCTCTTGGTAAATTATACGCTACTATTGAAGACAGACATATTTTTACCTTCTGACTACCCATCTCTTAAAGAATTTTTATCTCTTGTTACTGCAAAGGAAAATGAAAAGATCATTTTTACACCTGAGCAGTAGTGTTAGAGTTGGCTTTCTGTTGGGATAAAATGAGAGGAATTTAGAGATCTAAAATAATTAATTTCTGATCTCTCTTGAAGCAAGATCTTCTTTCAGAAATTTGTACAGATGCTCTTGCATTAATACAGACTGTGACCTTTCTATTTCTTGGCTTAGAGTAGCACCATTAGGGAACATCATATTAATTTGAATTTCTTGCCCTAAATACTGAATGAAGTAGTTATTATATTCGGACGAATACGCATGTCTTCTTTCATAATTTTCAAAAGCCTTTTCTAACTCTGTTATTAAATATTCTTCTTGGTATACTGAAGACAAAATATCTGCAGTGAATCTTGCAAATCTTTTATGGCTGAATTTAAATTGTCTGAATGAAAGAGGAAGAATATAATGTATTGCCTGTTCCATACTGTCTTGCTCTATTAAATGGAGGGTATGTTGGACCCTTGGATCTTTTGTCATCCATGCATTATCAGCATCTTGACTCAGCAATTCTGCTGAGATGCATAGTAAAGTAATGAGGATGAATAACTTCATAATATATACGATATTATATAAAGTTAGCCAATCTAAAGTATTCAAAAGTTAAATTAATCTGAGTTCTAACTACTATTGAATATGCGTATTTCTTAAATAGAAACAACAATTGTACTCTTATCTATTGGCCTCAATCATTACTAAACGAAATCCTATTCTACTATCCGATTTTGTAAGTTTATTAGCCTCTGCCACTTCACTCGGAAAAGAATACCAGCTTCCCCCTATATATTGACCAGAGGATAGCATTTCGTGTACATTTCCTACTATGTTATATACACCCTGCCTATTTTGTCCTGAATTTTTTTCATCCAGAGATTTGTTTACTGGTATAGTATATAAACCTCCATCGATTGCAAAATCATCTTCAAATCTGAGATTAAATTTAAACTCTGAATAATCTTTAGGATTATCGCTATCATATTTTATATCAACTGTAGATAGTAAAGAAAGGAACTCAGTTTTGCTGGGTAAGCGAAAGCTATACTGTGTACCTTCAAACTTTTTATTTAACCAATTACAATATTCTAAAGCACCTTCAAATGGGATGTTTAATACTGGATAATTATCAAACTCCGAATTTGAAAAATAATTCCGTTTGTATGCCTGATTAGGTGAGCCTTCAATGTCATTAAGCCAATTAGAAGACCTTACATAGCAACGAGAATATAAGTCGTAATTTTCTGATTTAATCGAATTAAGAAATTCCTTGTATTCCTTATTTGTGACCTAGGATTGAGTTTTATAAAGTCTTTAAGTAAACTATCATTTATTAGAGATTTAGAGCTAAAACAAGAACACATGATAAACGCAAAGCAGAATAGGATAGAAGGCAATATTTTCAAAATAGTATTGTTGATTTATTCTATGAAAGTACACCTCTGATAGGGTGCAATATATATTTTAATGCCTAATTGTAATCATACTTACTCATGCTTTCTAGTACAGAAATATTTGGATAGCTTATCACCCCGTCATACTGTTTGCCTAAAGGAGCTATCACCTGATGGCCACTAGAATAACTCATCTTCGTTTCTTGGGTTTGAAAATAGGAATTACTAAAAGGTAAAAACCCTATTCTATTCCCAGCCGCAGCATCTATCTCTTGGATTAGATTGTCTCCATCTGTGGACTTAGTCAGATCAAAGTTTACTATCTGTTGATTATCGAAACCACTTTTTGATTCTCCCCTAATACCTACAAAGGCAAGGCAGCTTACTCCCTCATATTCTTGGATGAGCCTTTTTGCAAGAGTAGGTATATCCGTACCTGAGTATGTTTCTTTCTGTGCGTGATACGATCCAGTATTGATTAGAATTTTTTTGTTAGGATTTATTTCTCTGAACTTTTTTACATGATCAAACATAGTTTGTTCACGTTTTTCTTTGTTTTTGCCGTTATCTCGCCATGCAAGGCATAGTATTTCAAAATCCACAACATCTACTATTCTATCATACCATTTTTCACCCCAGGCAGCAAGATATTCTGCCTGATTTGAATCTATTGAAGACTTCAATGCATCTAAGCTATCATCATAATTGGAAGATCCTGGAAGCGCATCCTGTATACTTTCAAAAACATCTTGCTCTCCTAGAATTTTTTCTATCTCATTAAGATTTGTTAGCAAATTGCTATTCCAATGATTCATATCCATGTACTTCAATTGGAATTTCTGGTTATCAGGAACCGTAGCATTGAATGTTTTAATACCCTCTATAAGCGTCTCATCAAAATAAAGTAGAAATTCTGGTAATACTTCTAAGTCACCATTTATATAATCCTCCACAGTCCAATTAAAACTATAGAAAAGTTCTTGGACGATAATACGATACCCAGCATCATTTAAACTGCCCAACTGATCGATAATAAAATTTTGCTGCTCTTGCATGTAGTGTTTCTCCCCATAGATTGTTATCTCGGAATTCTGATATAATTCTTCAAGGGTGGGGTCAGACTGATTGCTTTCAAGGAGTATAATTTCTTCAGAAAGAAGAGTCTGTAATTCTTGGTCTAGCTCGTCGCTTCCGCATGCGGCTAGCACGGCTAAACATAGCGTGAGAATTACGTATTTAAAATATTTCATTGCTTAGTAGTTTAATACGACAAAATACGAGCAATAAAAATATGGATAATTTTGTGAAGATGTCGAGCTTAAAGCGGAATGTGTAAGTTTTCCTCTAAAATTTTCTTCTTATATTTAATTATGAAAGGATCACTCTTAACTGTATTAGTTTTCATATTATTCGCTCAAAACAATGGAAATTCCCAATTAACGATAGGAACAATTGTTAAATCCGAAACTGCATTGGATGGCTATACATTCTTCTCTCCGTTTGCCGGTACCAAGGCTTATATGGTAGATAACTGTGGCAACTTACTCAACCAATGGGATAGGGGAACACGTCCTGGTCTTGCAGCATACTTCCTTGATAATGGATTAATGATGCGTACGTACAAACCTGCGCCAGTGGGGCCTTTTACTTCAGCAAGTAATTCGGGTGGACTAGAACTTGTGTCTTGGAATAACACAACCGTATGGTCTTATGAGCTGAATACTGAAACTGAACTGTCACATCATGATGCAATTATGTTGCCTAATGGAAATATTTTAATGCTCACTTGGAAACTAGTTTACGAAGATGAATTAGTAGAGCTTGGGAGAGATCCAGATGAGATTGCACCACAAGGGTATGCATGGAATGAAAGAATCATTGAATTTGAAACAGTAAATCATAATGAAATAAATATAGTTTGGGAGTGGCAGATTAAAGATCATTATATCCAGGATTTTGACCCTTCAAAATCTAACTATGGTGTGGTAAAAGATCATCCAGAATTGTTTGATATTAATTTACCTGAACTTAATAGTCCAAATTCACATTCTGATTTAGATTATAATCACTTCAATGCAATTGATTACAATGAAGACCTGGATCAAATATTAATTTCTGTCAGAAACTCTGATGAGATCTGGGTTATTGATCATAGTACGACGACCCAGGAAGCAGCAAGTCATAGTGGAGGAAGATATGGAAAGGGTGGCGACATTTTATATAGATGGGGGAATGCCTCTGCATATCAGCGTGGAGATATTTCAGAACAGAAGTTATTTGGACAGCATGGTACAAATTGGATTACAGACGGTGAGGATGCTGGGAAGATCATGATCTTTAATAATGGGAATGGTAGACCAGGAGGGAATTATTCAACAGTTGAGATTTTAGATCCTGATCAGAATGCGGATGGCTCTTATCCTGTACCGCCTACAGAATCCTTTGGTCCTGAGAAAGTGGAATGGATTTATGGTGAAGAAAATGGAGAAAACTTTTATTCTCCTTATTTATCAAATGCACAACGACTGCCAAATGGACATACACTGGTAAACTCTGGTTCGCCTGGAAATATTTTTGAGATTGATGAAAACAAAGAAATAGTTTGGCATTATGTTATTCCGCTTTCAGGAGACACACCACAGCCGCAAGGAATTAATGCTGGCAATAGATCGAATTTCAGGTCTTATAAATTTGCTAAAGATTTTTCTGGTTTTAACGGAATTAATATTGTTCAAGGAGACCCCATTGAATTAAATCCGCTTCCCTGTGAGATGTTTACTGATGTAGAAGAAGAAATAAAAGAGGAAGCATTACATGTGTTTTTCACACAAGGAAATTTAAAAGTATTTCATGAAGGAGAGAATGAGTATGAACTAAGCGTCTTTAATTCAAATGGCAAGCTTTGTTTAAAAAGTTCTATTCAAGAAAAACGCGTAAGCGTATCTGCAGATCATCTCATTTCTGGAATCTATTTCTTACAATTTATTAATAAGAGAGCTAAGGTTTTGACAAAAAAGATCTTTATACATAATTAGTAATATTGGTATCCAAGGAGTAAATCAAAATATTGATAAGAAGGGAAAGATTGAAGTTGCACTTGTACCAAGACCTATCTAAGATAGAATTGAGGAATCCTTGTTGGATTAACATTATATAGTATATGAATAGACAAAAGGTTAGTTTTAAGAATAATAAGGGAATTGTTTTGGCAGGGGTCATTGAATTTCCGCTAAGCTCAAAACCAGTAGCATATTCTGTGTTTTCACATGCATTCACTGGAAGTAAAAATTTGACAGCAGCTAAACATATTGCACGTGCAATGACCTTACAAGGGATTGCAGTGTTGCGCTTTGATTTTACAGGTCTAGGAAATAGCGAAGGAGATTTTACAGAAACTACGTTCACTGATAATGTAAACGATATTAAGGCAGCTGTTGCATTCCTAAAAGAAAATTACGAGACACCTAATATATTAATTGGACACTCCTTGGGAGGAGCTGCTGCAGTATTTGCAGCTAGTCAATTAGAAGAAATTAATGCAGTAGCTACCATAGGCACACCATCAGAACCTGAGCATGTGACGCATCTGTTTGGGTATAAATTAAAAGACATTGAGGAACATGGATTTGCTGAAGTGAATATAGGAGGGAGAAGCTACACGATCAAAAAGCAGTTTGTGGATGATCTGTTGAGTAAAAACATGTATGAGGTGATTCGAAATTTAAATAAGGCCCTGCTCATTCTCCACTCTCCACAAGATAGAGTTGTAGAATTAGAAAATGCTGCGAAGATATATCATGCTGCAATGCATCCTAAAAGTTTCATCACTCTGGAGAAGGCAGATCATATGTTGTCAAGTAAGGACGATGCGTTTTATGCAGGAAATGTAATTTCAACTTGGGTAAAGCGCTACATTCCTCTGCCAGAGAAAGATGAACTCAAAGCTGAGAAGCAAGTATCTGTACGCTTAGGAGATAAAGGATATACAACGGAAATAATGGCGGGAATACATGGACTCATCGCAGATGAATCTGAAAGCCTTGGAGGGAATGATTTTGGCCCATCTCCTTATGAACTTTTAAACTCGGCCTTGGGGGCATGTACTGCGATGACTCTTCAAATGTATGCGAGAAGGAAAAAATGGGACTTGAAGGAGGTAAGGGTACATCTGGAATATAATCGCTCTTATAAGGAGGATTGCGAGGGATGCTCAGAGTCTGAAAAACGTCTTGATCACTTTGATAAGTGCATAGAACTTGTTGGCGATCTTGATGATGTTCAGAAAAAGAGACTGCTTGAGATTGCAGATAGATGTCCTGTGCATAGAACCTTAATGGGATCTTCAAAATTTAATACCAAACTAATTTAACGGCATTCAGTAACCAGAAATCCGCCTTTTAAACCCAAGCACTATCTAGAAGAAGAAAAAAAGCTATTTCTCCATCATCACTTTAAATTAATTAATGCATTTTGTATTAAGCAAAAGCTTTAATGGATAAAATTAAATTGTATTTTTTGCTGACACTGTGCATCGTGCTATCATGTACATCAGAACCTAAAGGATTTTTATCTCTTGATAAAAATGACAATATCGTTTTGATTGGTGGTAATCTCTGTTCAAGCATGTTGAATTTTGGACATTTTGAAACAAAACTACATCTAAAATACCCTGATAGCCTTCTCTTTGTTCGCAATATGTGTGATGCTGGCAACACAGCAGGATTTAGACCTCACTCAGGAAGAAATTTGGCCTGGGCATTTCCAGGAGCAGAAACATTCCATCCAGAATATGCACAAAGTGCACATAGCGAAGGCCACTTCAAAACTGAAGATGAATGGCTTCACGATTTAAAAGCAGATATTATTATAGGGTTTTTTGGTTACAGTGAATCATTTAATGGTACTCAAGGATTAGAGAATTTCAAAAGTGAAATTTCAGTATTCATTGACTACACGATGGGCCAAACGTATAACACAAAATCTCCTCCTAAACTTATATTAGTCACTCCAATTGCATTCCAAGATTTATCTTCAAAAAAAATAGACCTTCCTGATGGCCAAGAAGAAAATAAAAACCTAAAATTATATGCAGATGCGATGATTAGTGTCGCTAATGAAAAAGGGATTCCTTGTGTGGATGCATTTTCTGAAACGTCTAAATGGTTTAAAGGAAGTTCCAAATACACAAGCGATGGTTTTCAGTTAAATGAAAGTGGCCATGATATGTTTGCGACGTTTTTATTGAATCAGATTTTTGGAAAGACAAAGAAAAATACAACACATCAAGAGTTGGTGAAGAGTGCAGTACTAGAAAAAAATTGGTTTTGGAAAAATGATTTCAAGATACCTAATGGTGTCCATGTCTTTGGTAGAAGGTATAATCCTTTTGGTCCTGACAACTATCCTGCAGAAATAAAAAAGATAAGAGAACTAACATCCATTCGAGACTCTGCAATTCATCTCGCATTGAAAGGAGTAAAATTGGATTATAAATCTGAAGATCAAAAGACCTCAACACTTCCATCTGTAAAAACAAATTTTAATCCTGAAGATACATCGCAAAAGGAATATCTGTATGGCAATGATGCATTAGAAAGTCTAACTGTTGCACCTGGATATGAAATAGATCTTTTTGCATCAGAAGCAGAGTTTCCAGATTTAGCGAACCCAGTGCAACTTTCTTTTGACAACAAAGGTAGACTTTGGGTAGCGGTTATGCCTAGCTATCCACATTACAAGCCTGGAGACAGCAAGCCAAATGATAAGCTATTGATTCTTGAAGATACAAATGGCGATGGAAGGGCTGACAAACAAACTGTCTTCGCGGACGGATTACATTTGCCTATAGGATTTGAATTTGCACCAGAGGGAGTTTACCTTTCTCAAGGATCAAATTTAGTCTTATTGTCAGATACAAACGGAGATGATAAGGCGGATACACATGAGATTATATTAAGTGGCTTTGATGATCATGATACGCATCATGCTATCAGTGCATTTTGTGCTGATCCTTCAGGTGCAATTTACATGGGTGAGGGCGTGTTCTTGCACAGTAATATTGAAACTGCTTATGGAACAGTACGTGCTACCAATGGCGGCTTTTATAGATACAATCCACAACGCAGACACCTAGAGCGCACTGCACAAATACCAATCCCTAATCCCTGGGGTATTGCATTTGATGCATGGGGACAAAATTTCTTTGCTGAAACTTCCTCAACTCATGTGCGTTGGATGATGCCTAGCTCTGGAAAACCTGTGTATGGAAAAGCAAATCATATGACCAAGAGTCTCCTGGAAGAAGCACACAGAGTCCGACCAACATCGGGTCTGGAGTTTGTATCTAGTAGGCATTTTCCAGATGAGGTGCAAGGCGATTTATTGATAAATAATACAATTGGTTTTCTAGGAACAAAGCAGCACACAATGGAAGAGGATGGAACGGGGTATAGCTCAAAGCATCGCCTGGATCTTGTTAAAAGTACCGACACAAATTTCCGCCCAGTCGATATGGAGTTTGCCCCTGATGGTTCTTTGTATCTTGTAGATTGGCACAATGTACTTATTGGACATATGCAACATAACGCTAGGGATCCTCTACGTGATCATGTGCATGGAAGGATTTATAGAATTACTTATCCTGAACGACCTCTTGTCTCTCCAGCTAAAATCGTAGATGCTTCCATCCCTGAACTATTAGAGAATTTAAAATTGCCAGAGTATAGAACAAGATATAGAACACGTAGAGAGTTGCGCGCACGAAGTAAAAATAAAGTTCTAAAAGCACTAAGAAATTGGGTAAAAGAATTGGAAGAAGGTTCCCCAAATTATGATCAGTATGTTATAGAAGCATTATGGGTGAGTTGGGGGGCCAATGCAATTGACGAATCAATTCTGAACAAGGCACTTAATGCTAAAGACCATCGTGCGAGAGCTGCTGCTACGAGAGTGCTCAGATATGCTGGCCATCAGATAGACAAGCGAAACGAAATGCTGATGACAGCAGTGCAAGATCCACATGGTAGAGTTAGATTGGAAGCCATTACGGCAGCAAGTTGGTTAACAAAGGATGAAGCCTTAGCTATTCTCCATGAAGCATTAAAACTCCCATTGGATGATTGGATGATAAAAACGCATGCTGAATCACTTGGAAGAATTTCGGGAGAACCAGAAGTAAAAATTAAAGAAGAAGAAATTGTATCGCATTTAAAAGGAGACGATTTAGCGCTCTTAAAAATGGGGAAAAAGATTTATGAAAGAGAAGGCTATTGCCAAACTTGTCACGGCAAAGATGGACAGGGTATAATTGCATCTCAATTTCCACCTTTAGCAGGAACAGACTGGGTTACTGGAAATGAAGATCGTTTAATCAAACTTAGTTTGCATGGTCTATATGGCCCTATAGAAGTCAATAAAAAACAATATCCGGGAGTAGTGCCCATGACACCATTCAAGGGCTTATTAAATGATGATGAATTAGCTGCCGTACTTAGTTATATACGAAACGCATTTGGTAACAAAGCCTCGGTCATCTCATCTGAACATGTAAAAGAACTTAGAGCAGCGACTGCACAGAAGGAAGATTTTTATTCACCAGCAGCATTATTGAAAGAACATCCAGATGAGTAATCCAGTTTTCCGCATATGCCTTCTTGCAATATTGTTTGCGCAACTTCTGAGTTGCAAGCAAGGATCAAAAGTTGTAACACTTGAAGATGAGGTTACAAGTCTTTGGGTAGAGTATATGGGTATAGCCGATCTTAAGAAGAAGAAAAAAATTGTACTTGTCACTGGGGATGAAGAATATAGATCTGAAGAAGCTTTACCACAGTTAGGAAAAATTTTAGCACAACATCACGGATTTGATTGTACGGTTTTATTTTCTCAAGATCCTGAAAGACCGGGGATAATTCATCCTGCATATACCAAGAATATTCCAGGACTAGAAGAATTAAAGGATGCTGACCTTATGATATTGTTTACAAGATTTAGAGATCTTCCAGATGCTCAAATGGAACATATAGAATCATTTCTAAAAAAGGGCAAACCTATTCTTGCAATACGTACAGCTACACATGCCTTCCATGTGAAAGACTCTACAAGTAAATACGCACATTGGGGGAATTACTATGATGGTCATCTCAAGGCATGGGAAGGAGGTTTTGGAAAAAAAGTTTTAGGCGTAAATTGGCATAGCCATCATGGGCAGCACGCGCACCAAAGCCAACGTGGTATTTTTCCTGAACAGAAAGACGCGCATGCAATCCTTCAGGGGATAAATGATGGAGCTCTATGGGGTCCCACAGATGTGTACGGAGTTCCTCTTCCTATGTCAGCTGATGTAGAATATATTTTATTAGGTCAGGTAGTAGATAGAGAAGCTGCGTTTGATGAGAGTGATCTTAGATTTGGGATGCGGGAAAGTGACCATTCTCTTCCAGTAAGAGATGACAAAACAGGCATTGATAAAAATGATCCAATGATGCCCATCGTTTGGCTTAAGCCTTATCAAATAGAAGCTGGGCAAATGGGAAAAACAATTTGTTCAACTGTAGGATCATCAACGGATATGCTTGATGAAGAATTAAGAAGACTATTTGTAAATGCTACATACTTTTTATTAAACCTAGCTGTTCCAGAAAAAGCTAACGTAGATATTGTGGGCCAATATTCTCCTAGCCAATTTAAATTTCACAAAGAAGGCTATTGGGAGAAAAAGAATATGACTATCTCTTCTCAGAACATTGAACTCAAATAGCTTCCTATTTTTTTCTTCTAAACAGTCTCGCAATTTTGTCTCTAAAAAACAATAGCGAAATTAGAATTAAAAGGAGTGGCCATAAATTTATTAAAAACAAAACAAGGTTAACAAACAATTCACCTCCACTCACAAAGCTTTCCTTAAGCTTAGTAAAAAATGATTTCGAATAAATATCTTTGCGTACTTTTCCTTCCACACGCTGATAAATGTTAATCACGATATTACTATAAGCAACCCTATCATTTAAATATTTTAGACGCCCTTCCATGGATTCTATTTCTTCTTGAATGCGTCGGATTTTATCCTCTGCATCTAGAATGTCCTTTACGGTTTTTGCTTTTGTTCTTAAAATATCTATGTATCTATCTCTGACATCTTTTTTTGTTTTCAGACGGATATTTATGTCAGTAAATTCCTCTGTGACATCATTTGAGTTTATATTCTTGTAGTCTGTATAAATGGACTCAGATTCTATCGCAGTTAAAAAGCTGTCAAACTTATCAGAAGGAATCTTTACTTGCATGCGATTATCGAAAGAATAGTTTGAATTGCTTTGATTCATATTAGAGACAAAACCCGCATACGTTTGTGCAATTTCTTGAATGCGTTTAGTGGATTCCTCAAGAGCATTCACCTGAAAACGTAGCTCTGCATGTTTTATTAATTTTCTTTCCACAGATTCCGGTGATGGACTCTGTCCCTGTTTCAAATTTTGATCTTCACCTTGGAACTCAGATTCTTCAATAGCCATGTCCATTTCTGGGTGACCCATTGTTGCAATTGAATTATTAGATCCCATAGGACCATCTGATTTACAAGCAAGAAAACAAACCAGGAAGAATATTAAGTAGAGGTTTTTCATTGCAAAGTCTTTTTATAAAGGTATAAACTTACTTATAGAATGAAGTAGTGTAAACAAGCTGTTAATGTTTTGTTGGCTTGAAATCTTTCTATTTAATGACAAAATACCAGATATCTTGTAACTGCTCATCGGAAGAAATAGAAATTGCATATCTGCCAGTAGTATTGGCTAAAGCTGATGATCTAATTGTGTGTTGCCCTGCAGCGTAATTCTTTTCAGAGATTACCACAGAAGAATTTGAAGTCATATTATGAACCAGCACGCTATACTCTGCCTCTTTTTGGCAATTAAAATTTAGTTCTGCTAGTCTCCGTGTAGCTACAGTAAAAGGTTTTTTAATAGAGGCAAATGGAGAGGATGCACTGTTGATGAGTTCAAAATAACACAGAAAGTTTTCATCAAACATGTGAGGACCCTTTTTCGTAAGGAACGAAGGGTCAGAAGGATTGTATGGATTTTCTCTTGTATTGTCATACCTGGCTGTTGCAACTATTCTAGTCCCTTTTGGTAAAAAGAGATATTCGTTAAAAACATATTTTTCTCTCCAGTGAAAATCCCAATCAGCTATTGTCAGGAGAGGTAAGGTAGATTGATCTGGGAGGACAGCAAATACTTCCCAGCTCCTGCAAAGTAAATGTGCTAAGGGAGTAATAGATTTAATATAGCTATCCTCAGGAATGTAAAATGATGATGTAAAACGTTTTTTTAATCCTGCTTCCAAATTAAATGAATCTGCTAGGAACTCAGTTGCTATGAAGGGTACATTTTGAACTTGAATTTTCCCTTGTTCTGAGCTGTAAATTATACCCACGCAGGTACTATCATTTTGAGTTTCCCCATAGGGACCATAATGTAAATGAAGAATGAGCTCAGAGTTTTTTGGAATTAGAGATACCTCATTGTTTTTTAATTCTATTCCTTTCGTATTTGGCATCCAACTATACCAATTTGGAATTTCTGCTTCAAAACCAATACTTCCGTAAGCAAAAAAGCCATACCTAGGATCCCACTCATCCATTTTATCTGCTCTACCTTTTTTAGCAAGGGATAGATTTGCTGATCTTACGATCTCTTTATTACCTGGGATTACTTCAATATGAGAAACATATTTATCTTCTTGATTTAATACGGGTAGAACAAAGGCTTGGTATTGGTCGTAATATATTCCATAATGTTCAAATGATTCTTCCATGCAGATAATTTCATCGTATATCACTTCTTTATTGTTAGGGTCATACGAAATTGTATCTGGTATTCCTTCTTGCATCCCATTAGAAATCCAATTATTTATTACAGAAATTTCTGCGTTAGAAATTGCCCTTTTGTTTTTATAATTTACTTTATAATGATCTGCTTTAAATGGAGGCATCAACTTAATTGAAGTGACATATTTGATCATGTTCGCATAACTAGATACTTCAATATAGTTTGTTAATGGCATTGGACCAATTTCTCCGTCGCTATGACATGATAAACAATGTTTTTTGATTATGGGAACAACGTCTTGATGATAAGTTTCTTGCGAAAATAGAAACGATGGCAAATGAAATAGAATGATTATGAAAACTCTGAACATATTACTTAGTAATATAACAGCCAATAGGAAGCGGCCATGGTTTGGATATTGGTTTTCCATCAAGAATAGATGCAAGTGCGAGATCCAGATTCTCAGTAACTTTTCCATGTCTCATTCGACCGGGTGCAGCATATGAATTATTAATGCGGCCCTGATAAAGAATATTGTCATTTTGGTCTACAACAACTACTTCAGGTGTTACAGTAGCGTTATATTTATTCGTGATTTTTAATTCGTGATCTAGTTCTATTGAAAACTTTGTTAATCCGTACTTTTTTTTGAACAAACTAGCTGTTTTGTAATTACTCATTTTTTGAGGAAAAACAGCTACGAATTGAACTTCACCGTCATACTTGAGAGAAGCCTTTTTAAGTGACTTGCCAATGTAATTGCACACCGGACATTCTTCAGCCATAAATACATAGGCAGTATAGGTGGACTGACCATATATGTTCATGCCATAGAATGCAATCAGTAAAGTAAAAATCATTTTCATGCTCTGCAATATAATTAGAAAAGAGTTTATTAAGATAATGGAAATATCTCAAATCATTATAATACTATACTGAATCGTGTTTTTGATTCCTTCAACGAGATTAGTCTTTTACTTAAAGACTCTGGAAGAATCTTTGATAAAACATTATGAGAATAAAGGGACAATTCACTAAATTAACTCCTTTGATTAGGATTGTGTGTTTAGCTTAAGGGTTTCAGGCGTGTAATTTTATCTTTCAGTACAATCTGTTTAAATAATTTATACTGAAGCTATAATTTCATGTAAATTATTTAGTTATGAAATACTTCCTATCTCTCGCTATACTGCTTTTTAGCTTATGTAACCTGCTGGGACAGTGCAACGCTTTTTTCTCGTGGGATGATACAGATATTACCATTCAGTTTATGGACGAAAGCACAACCCTGCCAGGAGATCCTATAATAAGTTGGTTTTGGGATTTTGATGATAATGGGAACACTTCAAATCTACAGAACCCAACGTATACATTTAGTGATCCAGATAAATATGATGTAGTCTTAACAATCACTACTCAAAATGGCTGCACTTCCACAATTGAAATAGAGATAGAAACATGTGTTTTAAATGTAACTTATACTATAGGTGATTGTGATGCAAATGGGAATATACCCGTTGGTATCACTATTACTGATCCTTGGGATTCTGCTGATGAGGTTGATGTCATTTTGGATGGCCAATCTGTTCCTGGAAGCCCATTTAATATATCAGACACAAACCCTGTAAGTCTTACAGTAAGTGTGCCTGGAAATGGATTAGATCATGTGATTCAATGCCAAAGTACAGATATTGCAACATGCGGAAAAACAATAGAGTTTTCAGTTCCGGATTGTAGCTCGGATTGCTTTTTATCTAGTTTGCAATTTGGATACCCAATAGGTTCAACACATACTGTAAACGTAGGGGATGATTTTTTCAGCCCTGTTTCCACTGGCATGGTCTTGGGAGATATAGTCCATTTTAATTGGATAGGTGATGGACACAGTACAACTTCAGATGCAACGACTGGAGTGGATGCATGGAACAGCGGGGTGATAAGTGTAGGTTCTACTTTTGATGTTGCAATAGATAACCCTGGTGTACATCCATATTATTGTATTCCCCATGGTGGTCCAGGAGGGAGTGGGATGAGTGGAGAGATTTTGGCAAATTGCCCTACAGGAAATTCACTTGATTTAGAAATATCATTTAGCACAAGTATTGCAAATGGCGCAGGATATAATGTCTATTATGATGCCGTTTTAGTTACTGGAAGTCCTTTTTCATACAATGGGATAGGAACACAAACTATAACAATTAGTATTGTGGGAGATGGTTTATCCCATCCTTTGCTTATAGAAGATGTAGCAGATCCAAGCTGTACTCTTACTACAGATTACAATGCTCCAGACTGCGGGCAAGGTGGGGGAGACCCTGTTTGCACTATTTCCGTTAGTTTGGGAGCACCTTCTGGATGTGATGCAAATCAAAACGTTACTGTAATTGCTAATGTGTCTGTCGCAAATGGCGGATCAGGATTTAATCTAAGTATAGACGGAGGAGCTTCCACATTTTATACCTATAGCGGACCGAACACGAACGTCACACTGACCCTGCCTGGGGATGGTATGAACCACACAATAAGCGTAGTGGATGATACAGATAGTGCATGTTCAGCGATTAATCAAATAACAACTCCTAATTGCAATCTTCCTTGTAGTATAATAAATTTAGTCGCAACCGCAGGAGGAGCAGGGGGCAATGGCATTACGCATACAGTCAATGTACAGGACTTTATTTTTAATCCTTCTGTAGTAAATATCACGGTAGGAGATCAAGTGGAATGGATATGGACTGGAAACGTGGCACATACATCTACGTCTGATGTAACAAGTGGTTCTGACAGTTGGGACAGTGGCTTATTGGATAATGGTGCAAGCTATCTTAGTCCAGTCTTGTCAGAAGGAGAGCATTTATATTATTGTGTTCCCCATGGAAATCCAGGAGGTGAGGGGATGGCAGGGTCAATCTTTGTATTGCCGCCTTGTAATGCGAATGGTGAAGTCATGGTCACCGTAACTTTTGATGTTACAAGTAATGGTACAAGCGGATATGAAGTCTTAGTAGATGGTATTGTCGCTGGCACATTCTCCTATGTTGCTGGATCAGCGCAAAGTGCAAGTGTGAATGTGCTAGGTGATAATATGGCCCACACTATATTAGTACGTGATTTAGATGATGTTACTTGTAGCGCAACAACTAATATAACAACTCCAGACTGTAATGGGGGAGGGAATCCTACCTGCATGATTGATGTCACAGCCACGATTTCTGGAGCTTGTGATGCAAATAGTCAAGTTCCTGTAGATCTTACAATTAACGCGAGCGATCAAGGAAGTCAATTTTCTGTAATGGTGGATGGTGCCATGCAAGGCTTTTTTGCATATACTGGAAGTACAACAAATATTACAATCAATGTGGATGGTGATGGTCAAGATCACACTATTGTGATTACTGATAATGTAGATGGAGCATGCACATCTTCCACAATCGTAAATACACCAAACTGTGCATTGCCATGTAGTATTTCTAATCTCGTAGCGACCCCTTTAGCAGGCAGCGGTACAGGGACTACACATACCGTGAACGTAGAAGACTTTATATTTAACCCATCCATTGTAAATGTTACTGTGGGAGATCAAGTGGAATGGATATGGACAGGAGAAGTTGCCCATACGTCAACGTCAGATGTGAGCAGCGGTCCTGATAGTTGGGATAGTGGCTTATTGGATAATGGTGCAAACTATCTTAGTCCAGTCTTGACAGAAGGAGAGCATTTATATTATTGTGTACCCCATGGAAATCCTGGAGGCGAGGGAATGGCAGGGACAATCTTTGTGTTACCTCCATGTAATGCTGACGGAGAAGTCATTATAAATCTGACATTTGATGTGACGAGTAATGGCGCTAATGGCTATGAGGTTCTAGTAGATGGTGTAGTATCTGGTACATTCTCCTACATAGGAGGATCAGCACAAAATGCTACAGTGAATGTGCTCGGCGATGGTATGCCACACACAATACTAGTAAGAGATATAGACGATCCTACGTGTAATGCTACTACGAATATTACAACTGCAGATTGTAATGGTGGTGGCAACCCAGAATGCATGATTGACCTTACTGCTTCTGTAGGAGGAGGATGTGATGCAAATGACCAAGTCCCAGTAGACCTAACAATCACAGCAAGTGATCAAGGAACAAATTTTTCGGTTATGGTAGATGGAGCAAATCAAGGGACATTTTCATATACAGGAAGTACAACAAATGTGACTATTGATGTGGATGGTGATGGTCAAGATCATACTATAGTAGTTACAGATAACATAGATGGAGCATGTTCCGCTATTACAACGATTAATACACCTAACTGTATTTTACCTTGCAGTATTTCAAATCTTATAGCAAGCCCAACTGGTGGGGGAGGCACAGGAACAGTTCATACTGTAAATGTAGAGGACTACATATTTAATCCATCAATTTTAAACATAACAACAGGCGATCAAGTAGAATGGATATGGACAGGTGATATTGCACATACTTCAACATCAGATGCTTCGAGTGGGCCAGATAGTTGGGAAAGTGGCTTATTAAATAATGGAGACAGCTTTATAAGTCCAGTATTGTCAGAGGGAGAACATCCTTATTATTGCATACCTCATGGTAACCCAGGAGGTGTAGGTATGGCAGGAAGTGTTTTTGTACTTCCACCATGTAATGATGATGGAGAAGTGCTGGTCGCTATTTCATTTGATGTGAGCAGCAATGGCGCAAGTGGTTTTGAAGTACTTGTGGATGGACTTGTTGCTGGTACATTCTTTTATTCTGGGGGATCAACTCAAAATGTTTACGTGAATGTGCTAGGGGATAATATGGTTCACAATATTTTGGTTAGAGATATTGATGATAACTCTTGCAGCGCGACAACAACTATAACAACAGCAGATTGCAACGGAGGAGGGAATCCTATTTGCATGATTGATGTAGAAGCTTCAATCAATGGTGGATGCGATACGAATGATCAGGTGCCAGTAGATTTGACTGTTACAGCAAGTGATCAGGGAACACAGTTTTTGGTATTTGTAGATGATGTTAATCAAGGATCATTTTCTTATACAGGGAGTACGACAAACCTTACAATACAGATTGATGGTGATGGAATGGCACATTCGATCACAGTTGAGGATGAAACGAATTTAAATTGCAGTGCCAGCACTAATATCACCACGACGAATTGTTTTGCAAGCTGCGCTATCGATAATATTAGTTTGAGTTTTTTAGAAAACGCAACACACGTTATACAAGTTGATGACTTTGACTTTATTCCAAGTGATTTAGTAATAAATATTGGAGATACGATTGTGTTTGATTGGGTAGGGGTGATTCCTCACACAGCAACTTCTGATGCAACTTCAGGGACAAATACATTTGATAGTGGATTACTCTCACAAGGGGCTACATATCAGCTAGTATTAAATTCTCTAGGAGATCATCCATATTATTGTATTCCACATGGTGCATCAGGCGGAATAGGAATGGCGGGGAATATCAATGTGCAAGCTGCTTGCAGCGGTGATAATGCCAATGGGACTTTAAGTTTTACTTACGAAGGAGATAGCGGTACTGGTTTTATCGTTTCAGTTGATGGGGTGGAAGTGGACGAAAGCCCAATTGCATACAATCCATCAGGAAGCATAAGCACGTCTGTTTCAATACTGGGAGATAATATGGAACATAATTTAGTAATAGCAGATCTGGGAGACTCCAATTGTTCAAATGCATTGACGTTTTCAAGTCCTGATTGTTTAAACGTATTGTGTAATGTTGCACTTGAATTAAGTGCAATAAGTGCATGTGATAATGCAAATGTGGTGGTAGCCTTAGAGGTAAACTCATCAATAGAAGATGCTGGAATTAATTTTTACAAAAATGGAATTTTGCTAAATGATTCTCTACTGATGACAGACTCTCAAGGAAATATTTATTATGAAAGTATAACTGTTGGGAATGGAATGTCAGCTGAGTTTTCGGTTGAGTTTCCACAGTATCCAGAGTGTAACGATACATTACTAGTGGATCTTCCAGATTGTAATCTACCTTGTTTGTTAACAGACTTTGAAGCGGGATACACTGCTAAACATACTGTAGAGGTAAGAGACTTTGATTTTTTTCCTTCAGATATTAATGTGCTTATTGGTGACACAGTTCTTTTTGTATGGACTGGAGAAGTGCTCCATACATCTACCTCTGATGCAACAAGTGGACAGGATAGTTGGGAGAGTGGTTTGTTAGGACTCGGTGATTCTTTTGAAATCATAATAAATTCAGAAGGAGAGCATCCTTATTATTGCATCCCGCATGGTGGACCGGGTGGAATAGGTATGGCAGGAAACATTACAGCAGTAGATACATGCAATATGGAAGAATGGAATACACATTATTCCTTTTCAGTAACGGCAGGGAGTCCATTAGGATATAATCTATTTTTAGATGGCGAACTTCTTAATTCAAGTCCAATTGCATACACAGATCCAGCTGGATATAATCAATCTATAGTTTCAGTGCCAGGAGATGGAGAGTTACATTTTTTGACCATTCAAGATGTGGAAACAGACTTTTGTGCATTTACAAGCAGTTTTGTAACTGGACAGTGTGGTGCGGATTGTACAATTGAAAATCTAGAAGCAAGTGTAGGTTCTTCAGTTATTCATGAGATAGAAGTAAGAGATTTTGATTTTCTACCGAGCGAAGTTATTGTCAGGGCTGGAGAAACTATAAGATTTATTTGGATTGGAGAAATACCACATACAACAACTTCAGACGCAGTAAATGGAATGGATATTTGGGATAGTGGATTGCTAATGCAAGGGGATACTTTTGATATTGTGCTGAATACTATTGGAAATCATCCGTTCTATTGCATCCCTCACGGTGGACCTGGAGGCATAGGCCAGTCAGGTGTTATTCAAGTACTCCCACAATGTCAAGAAGGTGAAGAAGAGATTAGAGTCACTTTTGAAGCAGACGGTGGAAGTGATGATGGGTACAAATTATTTGTAGATGGCATTTTAATTGGAACAGGGCTTAATACATATCAAGACTCAGATGGGGAAAACACTATTTCTTTCCTTCATCCAGCGGATGGAATTCAACATATAGTAACTGTACAAGATGCAGACAATCCAATTTGCGCAGCGAGTACATTTTATAATGCGCAAGATTGTATTACGGATTGTGAAATAGATGACCTTTCATATGCTCTCATTAAAGATAGAGATACCGTCTTGGTAAGGGATTTTGATTTCTTTCCAATTGACATTACTATTGAAGCTGGAGATACACTATTTTTTGATTGGACGGGAGATGTTCCACATACAGTTACATCAGATGCAATTGATGGAGAGACAGTATTTAACTCTGGCTTATTGCAACAAGGAGATAATTACGCCCTTGTAATTGATGAGGTAGGTGAGCATCCATATTACTGCATACCACATGGTGGACCAGGTGGTATAGGAATGGCTGGTAATATCATAGTGGTAGAACCTTGTGAGGATATGGAAGTCCTAGCAAATGTTAGTTTTTCTACCAATAAAATGGTAGGTACGTATAACGCATTCCTTAATAATGAATTAATCATTCAAGGGAAAGCATATAGTGGACAGATTCAAAATCAATTTAATGCGAATCTACTTGCTGACCAAACAACAATTGAAATAACAGTTATTGATCAAATAGATAATACCTGTTTTGCCATATTGACAGAAGGAGGTTTAAACTGTGCTGATCCTTGTTTTGGTACCGTTTCAGAATTTGAATTTGATATCAATTTTGCAACAATGGAAGTTGCATTTGCAGACATAAGTACAGGCGATATATCTTCTTGGTCATGGGATTTTGGGGATGGTGGCACAAGTACGCTGCAGAATCCTACTCATACTTTTGCAGATCCTATTGTATACGAGGTTTGTCTTACTATAGTACAAGATGATGGATGTACTAACATCTTTTGTGATAAAGTAAGATTTTCTGATGATGCGTGTATTGCTGCATTCTCCTATGAACAAAACGATTTGGAGTTTACATTCTTCAATACTTCAGATTATGAAGATCTAGGTACTGAGATATTGTGGACGTTTGGAGATGGAGATATATCTTTTGAGAGTGAAACTGTGAGCCATATCTATGGACTAGGAGTTTTTACAGTGTGCATTCAGATTTCTTCAGATAGTTGCGAGGCCAGCTATTGTGAAGAAATAGATTTGAGCGATCCATGTTTGTTAATTACTCCAGATTTTGATATAGAAAAAGATGGAGATGGTTTAACCGTAACGTTTACGGATGAGACGAGTGGTTCTCCAGATAAATGGTTATGGGGCTTTGGAGATGGAGAGACTAGTACAGAGCAAAACCCTATTCATTCTTATGAGGAAATGGGAATTTATAATATTTGTCTTTTTGTACAAGAGACTAACAATGGATGCAGTAAGTCGTTTTGTAAAACAATAAATGTTGGAACAACGAGTGTAGATGAAGTCCATACTTTTGCGCCATTAACTCTTTACCCAAACCCATCAAAAAATGGGAACTTGATAAAAGTAGAAGGATTTAAGCAAGGTGATATTGGTAGTTCAGCTGCAATAGAAATTATTGATGTTCAGGGCAAAATTGTGCATTCTTACCATGACCTTATAGGCAGTACCATCATCCTGGATTTTGAGATTTATCCAGGTGTTTATTATTTAAGTATTAAAGGAAAAAATAAAAGCTATAGGGCTCTATTCATGAAAATTTAAGGAAACAAGACTGATCGCTAAACAAATTGACTAGACTAATTTCATTAGAGAATATTAGTAAGAATAGTTGTGAGTAAATCTTACAACTATTCTTTTTTGTATTAGCAATATCAAGAGAAAGTATCATATTTCTTGAGGAATTCTAAAGTATTTTATCAAAGAAAATATTTACGTATTGATTCATGTCTAGTTTCTTTGGTTTGAGTTCATAGATGTTTTACTTGGGGAAGTTGGCAATGAAATTGAGTTTTATGTAATGTAAATTTGATAAAGAGTTAATGTTAAATTATTCCTATGCTAGATTATCTATCACTAGAAAGTAGTACAGAATTTCCAGCCTTTTATACTATATTTTATACAGTGCTCGTATCATTTACTTTGTCAAGTATAGTTGCATTTACGCACTATAAAACGAGTAGAAATATCGTAGCACCTATTGAGTTTTTGCAATCACTCATATTAGTATCTATTGTATCCGCTACAGTTATGCAGGCCATAGGAGATAGCCTTGCAAGAGGGCTCGGAATGTTAGGAGCCTTAGCAATAATACGATACCGCGTGACATTAAAAACTCCTAGAAATATGGTGTTCACATTTGCAGCATTGGCTGCAGGAATTGCATGTGGTGTGTATGCATTCGTAATTGCGCTTACTGGCACAATTGGATTCTGTATCGTTGCATTTGCTCTAAGATTTAGTCCCTTAAGCAAGCCAAATGCGCTATTAGGGACTCTGAAGTTTGTACTTCCATTGGATGAGGATATTCTGCAAGTTGAATCTGTTGTAAAAAAATATTGTAACAATTTTAGAAAAATAAAATTTCAGATTGCAAAGAATAAAAAAACTCAAGTTGAGAAACTTGAAGGAGAGGGTCTTCAAGAAACTATGAATACAGAACAAATGTCGTTTGATTATGAAGTGAGTTTTAAGGATATGAATGAAATTAAACGCATGCACCTAGCAATGGCCAATATTCAATCTATATCACAGCTTAAATTGAGTTTTGAAAATGTAAGTGAAAATGTGTAGCTCATGAAAAGTCCAAATTTAATTGTTGTCTTGTTTGTTTTGGTTGTTTCATTTCTTGGAGTGTTCAATTGGAAATACTCTTCTGAAACAATGGTGTTTTATGGTTTTGCAAATAACAAGGAGCTCAATGTAAATTTAGAAAACCCTGCATTAGTAAAGGATATTCTTGTGTTCTCAGGGCAACTTGTTAAGAAAGGAGATATTCTCATAGAAGTAGATAGGTCAAGCATTGCAGTTGCCCAAAGTGATATAGGCCACGATATCTCAAAACTACAATCTCAGTATCAGATTTGGCAATCGGGATTAAAAAATTCTATAAGAACTCTGGAAGCTCAAAAGAGGGAGAGAAAGAATGAACTGCAAAGTGCAATAAACAAACTCGAGTCAGAAATGAAAATTAATGAAACGCTCATTAAAGAAATTGAAAGTATTGCTCAGGTGAAAGATCATAATGGCAATAATCCAAGACAAATAGAATTAAATGGATTAAGGTCTGATCTACGCTTGTCAATGAGTACTTACAATTCTGAAATCAGTAAAATTGAAAAAGAACTAAACAATCCATATAATCCGATACAGAATCAAATAAGTAAATTGTCTGACAACTTAAAGTTTGTCAATGAAGAGGAAAAAGATCTGTATATAACAGCTCCAAATGATGGTGTCATTGGTACTGTTTTATGTAAAATAGGAGAAAATATAGAAGCCTTCTCACCCTACCTCACTATGTATGAACCATCTCCAAATCATGTAAAGGGATATGTTTTAGAAAGCTTGATTCTAAATATTGACATTGGCGATACGCTTATTGTACAGTCTGTGAGCCAATCCGGTCTCGCAGTTGATGGTATAGTGCAAGGAATGGGTTCTAGGATGGTTGAAATACCATCTAGGCTCAGAAAAAATCCAGCTTATGTAAGTTATGGCAGAGAAGTAGAAATACAGATATCCTCCAAGAATTCATTCCTTCAAAACGAGAAGGTAATTCTAAAATCATCCAAACAAATCTATACAGACCCACTTGAACGGATTGCAAAAATAGAACCCTAAAACATGATAGCAGGTTTAAATAAGATAATCATTTTATTCTTGATCCTAAGTTCATTTGAGGAAGTATTATCACAAGGACAATCTGATATTGATAAGATATTAGGTACAGCATTTGTTAGCAACTCAGTAAAATTTAATTTAGAGAAAATTGACCAGCTGAGTAACTTGGATTATAATGTACCCTTAATTGAGAAAGTAGAATTAAGATCAGAGACGAATGGATTTGATTTTAAGAAACAGGATTATGCAATTCGAGTAAGTCCAAATTCGAAATCAAGTAGAAGGGCTCACCGCCAATTTCATGAATCTGTTCGGTTCATGACAAAAATGGAATACACTATAGAACTAATGAAGTCTCTTTCAGAAAGATACCATTTAATTAAAGATTATGTTTTTGCAAATGAAATGCTGAGAATAGAAAAAATTAGGAACGTCGTAGCACTTGATAAGGTAAAACTATTAAAAAAGATGATCTCTTTGTCTTCCTTTGATATTGTTGAGCTTATTGAAGCAGAAGACGAAATTAATAGACTGCAAAGAAAGATTCAGAGTATAAATAATACTATTGAAAACTTTAAAATGCAAATATCTGAACTAATATCGCAAGATGATATTCAAATTGAGAGAGGGGATATAATTTCAGTGCATAAGATTAAGACATTAATGCTAGGCTCTTTAATTGAGATTGAGAATAGCCATCCAGAAGCAGAGGTTTTATCTGCAAAACACTATAACGCATCTATGGAATATGAATGGGAAGCGTCTAAAAATAATTTTTCAATAGGTTTTCTTCAAGCAAAGTATGGACATGATCCTAATGACCCATTCAGAAATAATTTTTCATTAGGATTTGGTTTTGATTTTCCAATCAAAGGATCTTCAGGACTTGAATTAAATGAAATTAAAGTAAATATTCTAGACGCTCAGAGTAAATATTTAGCAACAAAAGATCAAATTGAAAGAGATAAACAACGAAGCAAATCAAAATTGAAAAGCCTTATAAGTATTTATGATTTACTGTCTAAACAGATTGAAGAAGGGAATGCTAATCATGCTCTATCAGAATACAGTAGACAAGGGGTAGCATCGCCACGGGCGCTCTTAAAGTTAAAAGAACTTACAGTTAGCAATGAAGCCTTGCTGATAGAGTTACAAGCTGAAATAATTACAAGTTATATAGACTATATCTACAGGACTGGCCTTATGGCAAGCAATCCTTATACGAATTATATACATGAAGAACTTTCTCTTTTAAAGTAAAACTACCTACTGATGAAGCTTAATATACAAGAGTCAATTAAGAAAACGACGGTGAAAAAGATCCATAGAGATATCAGTTGGTTGTCATTCAATGAGCGTGTTCTCCAAGAGGCAACAGATAAACGGAATCCATTGCTCGAGCGAGTAAAGTTTTTAGGAATATATTCTAAGAACTTAGGAGAGTTTTTTCATGTAAGAATGGCTTATCACTTGAACTTAGTGCGTATCAATAAAAGCACAAGAAAAAAACTTGATTATTCACCCAAGAGATTGATTAAACAAATAATAAGCATTGTGAATGTTCAGCAAGTGGAATTTTCAAGGATAATAAATGAAGAAATAAAGCCAGAACTAGAAAGTCATAATATTAGAATCAAATATTTAGATACAATTACGGATAGCCAAAGAGCTTACGTCCATGAGTATTTTAATGATACACTTAGACTTCATGTAGATCCATTGTTGATGCGTGGTAAATCCATAAATCCTTTTCTTAAAGATGGTTCTCTATATCTTGGTATTTTATTAGTTGACAAGAAAAGTAAGTTTAAGAATAGTGAGTATGGACTAGTAAGAATACCCTCTGATGTGTTGCCTAGATTTGTGGAATTGCCCTCCTCAGAAGGTGGCCATGATATTATGATGCTTGACGACATACTCAGACATGGGCTATCTATATTATTTTCTGGATTTAAAATTCTAGGTTCTTATTCATTTAAGATGACTAGGGATGCAGAACTGTATATTGAGGGAAATTATTCTGGCAGCCTTAAGGAAGCAATAAGAAAAAGTTTAAAAAAGAGGCAGGTAGGTACGCCTGCAAGATTTGTTTACGATAGAGAAATGCCTCCTTCTCTTCTCTCATTTCTTACAGATTCTTTTGATCTTAACAAATATGATAAGATTAAGGAAGGGAGATACCAAAATTATCATGATCTATTGAAGTTTCCAGATTTTGGAAGATTGGATTTGAAAAATAAGAAACTTGATAATTTAAGATATGAAACCATTGAAGGTGCGGATAAACTATTTGAGAATATAAGGAGATCAGATCATATTATCCATCCGCCATATCAGTCATTCGAGTCGGCTATTCAGTTTTTTGAATTTGCTTCAACAGATAATCAAGTAAAGGAAATACTTGTTACGCAATACAGGATAGGAGAAAATTCCAGAATTCTAAATGCGCTAATATCAGCAGCACAACACGGAATTAAAGTTACCGTATTCCTTGAAGTGCAAGCGAGATTTGATGAACAAGCAAATCTCGCTTGGGGGGAAAAATTAGAAAAGGCAGGTGTAGATGTGATTTACAGTATTCCTGGAGTTAAAGTACATTGTAAAATTGGCCTTATTAAGAGAGAAGAGAATGGTAAGTTAGAGCAGTTTTCAATTTTAAGTACAGGGAATTTTCATGAGCTGAACTCAAAAATATATGGGGACATATGTCTTTTTACTTATAATATTGAAATATGTGATGAGGTAGACAAAGTATTTGATCTATTAAAACATAACAAGCAAGGTGTCCAGAATTTTTCTCATTTGCTCGTAGGGAAGAGTAATCTTCGCAGCAGTATACTAGAGAAAATTGACAAAGAAATTGCACTTGCAAGCGAGGGCAAATACGCTCATATCATCATCAAGGTAAATAGTTTGGAAGACGATATAATGATTGATAAACTGTACGAAGCAAGTAAAGCAAATGTAAAAATAGACCTTATAGTACGAGGGATATGTTGCCTTGTTCCTGGAATTATTAATCAAAGTGAAAACATTAGGGTAATCAGTATTTTAGATAGGTACTTAGAGCATGCTAGGGTCTACTATTTTCATAATGATGGAAATAATGAACTTTATCTTTCATCTGCTGACTGGATGGCTAGAAACCTTAGTCGCAGAATTGAAGTCGCCTTTCCTATTTACAATAATCTCATTAAGCAGGAGATCATCTATATGCTTGATTTACAACTTAATGATAACATGAAAGCTAGAATAATTAGTCAAGATCAATTAAATGAATATGTAACTAATGAGGGTCGCCCCATACAGTCTCAGCTTGAAATTTATAAGTATTTAGAGCGAAAAACGCTAGTAAGCTCAGGAATCGCATAATCTACTTTTTAATTTCCCAAAATA
This sequence comes from uncultured Saprospiraceae bacterium, assembly GCA_937967615.1. Classification (GTDB taxonomy): domain Bacteria; phylum Bacteroidota; class Bacteroidia; order Chitinophagales; family Saprospiraceae; genus CALCMJ01. Next base: position 18,782 of record CALCMJ010000025.1, on the reverse strand, counting down.
TTAGGGACATCGAAAATGGGGATTCAGATGCATAATATTAGGTTTTAGCTTATTTAGGTCGTGTTTTATTAAATTATCCAAGATATTTGGTACTCAATAGAAAAGTGTGAGGGTTTTTAAAAATCATATCTTACTTATAGTATCAGTATTGACATGGTCTTTCATATACCAGTCATGTACTCATGATCCTATTCCTATGACGGAAGCAGACCCTGACCCTATTGATACAATGAGTATAGATACGATGGAAATAGATACCATGCAAATGGGGACACCTTGCGAACCAGATGTGGTTTACTTTCAGAAGGACATCCTTCCAATTTTTATAGGAAGTTGTGCCATTGCAGGTTGTCATGATGCTACAAGTGCAAAAGATGATGTTATTCTTGACAATTTTGAAAATATTATTGAAACAGGGGACATAGAACCATTTGACTTAAACGGTTCTAAGATATATAGAGTGATTACAGAAGATGATGAAGATAAGGTGATGCCTCCAACTGGGAAAATGGATAACGCACAAATAAACCTGATTGCAACTTGGATTTTACAAGGCGCCAAAGATTTAGAATGTGATGAAGATCAAGAACCATGCGATACAGAAAATGTATCTTTTTCAGGCTTTGTCGTAGGAGTTTTTCAGACCCATTGCAATGGATGTCATGGCTCGACTGTAGCAAATGGAGGGGTAATCACTGACAAATACGAAGAAGTCAAAATTACTGTTGATAACGGTAAGCTTTTTGGAGCATTAAATTGGGAAGAAGGATTCAGCAATATGCCTAAGAATCAAGATCAGTTAGATGCGTGTACAATTAATAAAATAAAATCGTGGATAGATGCAGGGGCTAAAGACAACTAATATATTATTTCTAATGCTTATTCTACTAAGTGGTTGTTACTATGATTCAGAAGAAGAGTTATACGGTACTACTGAATGTGATGCCGTGGATATGAGCCTTGCTAACGATATCCTACCAATTTTAGAAAATGACTGTTATACTTGCCATAGTGTAACAGCGAATTTTGGTAACGTAACTCTTGAAGGTTATGAAAAGTTATTACCGTATGTAAATGATGGAAGTCTTTTAGGAGCTATTATGCATAGTGGAGGATATTCGCCTATGCCAAAAGGTAAAGCAAAACTCCTTGACTGTGAAATTGAAAAAATAGAATCTTGGATTAATTCAGGTGCTTTAAACAATTAGGATTATGAAGAAAATATTGTACACTGTCATAGTTCTTGGCCTTATTGGAGCTGGATTTGGTATGTATATGTTTAATAAGCCTCTGAAGGGCATTGATTCTATGAAGACAAATTTTACCTTATCCGCTGATGTGCTATTAGATTCGTTTGAAAATGATGAAAACGCGGCAAACGAAAAATATTTGGACAAGGTTATACAAGTCACAGGAAAGGTGACAAAGACAAAAACTGATAATGGGAAAATGAGCATTTACCTAGAAACAGGAAATGCATTATCGAACGTGATTTTTCAATTAGAAGAATTGGATTCCTCCATTAAAGAAGGACAAGAGGTAACATTGAAAGGAATATGTACAGGCTATCTTATGGATGTTGTACTTGTGAGATCCGCCAAGGTTTAAAATATTAATAATAAAAAAAAAGAAAATGAAAAAGTATATAATTTCCTTTCTACTAATAGCAGTAGCAGCACTTAATTCGTATGGGCAAAAGTACTATACTAAAACAGGAGAAATCACTTTCTTCAGCGCGACTCCTATTGAAAATATTGAAGCTGTTAGTAATAGTGCGTCTACTGTTATAGATATGTCTTCTGGAAAAATTCAGTGGGCTGTTTTGATTAAGTCTTTTGAATTTGAAAAAGCATTGATGCAAGAGCATTTTAATGAGAATTATATGGAAAGCTCAAAATATCCAAAAGCAAAATTCAAAGGACAGCTAAATGATAGTTCTAAGGTTAATTTGAAAACAGATGGAATTTACACAGTAGATGTTACAGGAATTTTAGAAATTCATGGGATAGAAAAAGAGCTTACAACAACTACAACTTTTGAGGTAAGCAATGGTGAAATTGTAGCAAAATGCTTATTAAAAGTTCTTGTTGCTGATTTTGGCATAGAAATACCATCTGTAGTTAAAGATAATATTGCGAAAGAGATAGAAATCAGAATAGCAGGAAATTATGAAATACTTGAAAATTTATAAAGTATATTTTTTACTTATAACTATAGCTAGTCTTTTTAGCCCATATTCATTAACTGCCCAAGAAGATGAGGAAGACCTGTTAGCGCTCTTAGGGGAGGAAGAAACAACTGATTATACATATGCTACTTTCAAAGCAAATCGTATTATAAATCTACACTCAATTGAAAATACAGCAAAAGGTGTTTTTGATTTTAAGATATCACATAGATTTGGTTTTATAAACGGTGGCTTATCAGAATTTTTTGGCCTTGATCAAGCATCTATACGTATAGGTGGAGATTATGGAATCACGGATAGATTAATGGCAGGTTTTGGACGTAGCAGTTTTGAAAAAACCTATGATGGGTTTGCAAAATTCAAAATATTAAAACAGAGCACTGGAAAAAAGACGATGCCCATAACTGCCTCCTTATTAGGGAGTGCTGCGATTAAGACTGTAGAATTTCAAAATCCAGATAGAGATAATTTTTTTTCAAGCAGAATGTATTACACAGTCCAAGTCTTAATAGGACGTAAGGTAAGTGAATCATTGAGTCTTCAATTATCTCCAACATTAATACACCGTAACCTTGTGCGTACTGCCTCTGAAGCAAATGACGTTTATTCAATTGGAGTAGGTGGGAGAATGAAGTTAAACAAACGAACATCATTTAATGCAGAGTATATTTATGTCCTACCTGACCAATTGGCCCCTGGTTATAGAAATTCACTGAGTGTAGGTTTTGATATAGAAACAGGCGGACATGTTTTTCAACTTCACTTCACGAATAGTACTTCCATGATTGAAAAAGGATTCATCAATGAGACAGTAGGTAACTGGCTTGATGGAGACATCCATTTTGGATTTAATGTAAGTAGAGTTTTCACTATTAATTAAATTCAGAACGCTTATTAACTCAAGGGCAAGCAGTATCAAGTGCAGTAAAATCTGGAAAGTTATTTACGTTAGGGTCAATGTATATATTTTGCCTAAATATACTTTCTTCATTTTCAATATAAAAGATCTTGTAAAATCCTGCATTTAAATCACTGAGATTTAGATTGATAATCTCAGAGCTCATTTCAAGACTTTGATCCAGTAATTTGAATTCTTCAATATCTTCAATATCATATGCAGTAGATTGAGACAATCCAATAATGTCTTCAGTAACTGTATCTCTAAAACAAGTAGACGGAATTACCAGTATACGTTTGATATTTTGTATTCCAATTATTGCAACATTCCCATTTCCAGGAACAGGAAAAGCAGTGATATTTCCACGCTTATCATTGGGTTCCCTCCACCGTCCAATAGCTTGCCCATTTGCATCAAAAAGGTCCATGCCAGTCACAACATCTATGCTAGAATATTTTAAATCTTTCGCAGGGTCATCATCTGGTTCACATGAAACCAGAGAAATACATATAAAAAGTAGAAATACTGCAGAAGTGGATAAATTTAAACTCATAGTTTAGTTTGTCCAGTAAGATAATATGTGATTTAAGAATATTATGAATTCAGAGTTAACTTTGCCGACATTTTTATTTGAATATTGCCTAATTTATAATTATGTTCTTTCTAAGTTGTATCTTGGTAATGTAAGAGACCGTTCTTCCGCCAACTATCAAAATACATTATCATGAAAAGAATTCTACCTATTTTTCTCTTTATAGCTATTGGTTTATCACCTGTTTTTGCACAAATTGATATAGTAGCAGATCTTAAGTCAGATACCAATTTCAAAGGACAAGATCTAACAGATTCTATTCTTGATCTCTCAATTCATATTGACCTATCAAACTTGGGAACGGATATAGCTAATCTAAAATGGGAAATTCTTACTTCCTCAGATACCTGTATGGAGGAATGGGGAATTTTTGTTTGCGATAATAATTTCTGCTACGATGAGACTGTTTCTACAAATTATGATCCAGAAGGCTCGGGAATAAATTTTCCATCAGTGTTGGACCCAGGGGAAACTTATGACTTTGTCTTACATGTTCTTCCATATACTGTTGCGGGTTGTTGTACTGTAACTTTAGATTTTTCTACTATTGAAGATCCTGAGACAATCATTGAATCCTTAGAATTGGAAATACATGTAAACAGTGCAGACTGTTTAGAGTTAGTTGCAGTTGAGGATCCTTATATCGCAGCTCTTGAGATTTATCCTAACCCTACACAAGCAATGGTCCAGCTATCAAATTTGGATCGTATTTCATCTTTGAGCATTTCTGACGTTTATGGCAATACAATCGAAGACGTAAAATATGATGGTGGCCTTGATATGCAGAATTTCAAAGCTGGCATTTATTTCTTATCAGCATTTGATAAAAGAAGAAACTTACTTAAAACATTTAGACTCGTTAAAAACTAGTGTTTTTATCTTAGTTTGTGAGACCAGAGCATCTTAGACCCATTCAATAAGCACAGAATTTTATCTTTGCGACTTGAACCTATAACTATATGAATATAAAATTCTGCGGAGCAGCGAGAAATGTTACTGGGAGCGCCCACTTAATTACGCTGGATGATGGCTACAAAATACTCTTAGATTGTGGACTTTTTCAAGGGAAAGGAAAGGATGTTTGGGATAATAACAACAAATGGTACTTTAAACCAAGTGAGGTAGATTGTTTGATCTTATCTCATGCGCATATTGATCATACAGGAAGAGTACCTCAATTAGTAAAGGACGGGTTTTCTGGAGATATTTATTGCACACATGCAACTCGAAGCCTTTGCGCTATCATGTTGTTAGATAGTGCCAAAATTCAAGAACGCGATGTAGAATGGCATAACAATAAGATACTCAAAAAGAAAAAGAAGAAAAAAAAGAAATTAAGAACTCCCCTATACACAAGTGAGGATGTACCCCCTGCATTAGATTTGTATTTTGGTTGTGGTTATGAACGATGGGTCACAATAAAAGAAGGCGTAGAATTATTGTTTAGAGATATGGGGCATATTCTAGGAAGTGCATCCGTAACATTGAAAATCACAGAAAACGGAAAAGAAAGACTTATAGGATTTACTGGAGATATAGGAAGACCAGAAAGACCAATTCTCAGGGATCCAAATCCCCTCCCTGAAGTAGACTACCTAATATGTGAGTCCACTTATGGTGATAAAGAACATGAAACTCCTCCAGAACAAGTGGAGACGTTTCTCGAAATATTGCATGAAGCTTGCATCGTAAAAAAAGGTAAATTAATTATACCCGCTTTTAGTGTAGGGCGTACACAAGAGATTGTCTACATGATGGACAAACTAGAAAGTGCTGGGAAATTACCAAAGCTTCCTGTGTTTGTAGACAGCCCTTTAGCAGTAAATGCAACAAAAATATATGGTTCGCATCCAGAATGTTTTGATAATAATCTAAACGAGTACCTTCTGACGGATGATAATCCATTTGGATTTAATGATTTGACATATACAAGAAGTGTTGAAGAATCCAAAGCACTCAATTTTATTAAGAAACCTTGCGTCATTGTAAGTTCTTCTGGAATGATGAATGCAGGAAGAGTGAAACACCATTTATTTAATAATATTGATAGTGAAAAAAACACCTTTTTAATCATTGGTTATTGTTCTCCAGACACACCTGGCGGAATGCTTAAAACAGGGGTACAAGAGCTTAAATTGTTGGGAGAAATAAAAGAAGTGAAAGCAAGCATTAAAACGATGGATTCGTTTTCAGCGCATGGGGATAGAAAAGAGATGTTGGCGTATATTTCAAACCAAAAGAAATCAGCTAAAAAAGTATTTTTAGTGCATGGAGAGTATGAAACGCAAAAACCATTCAAATCCTATCTAATAGAGAATGGGTTTAAGGATATAGAGATTCCTGAGCCTGGCCAAGTATTTGAGTTGAGTTTTTAAGATGCTTATTGTATTCCGTGACATTTTAAGTATTTAGACGTTTATTATTTAGAGCCCAAGACAAAAAATTGCCCAATTGAAAATATCTTGCTAAATGATAACTTAATATTATGCATAAATCTTTTATTCTCGTTGCGGCATTCTTTTCTATACTCTCTTGTGTTCCAGAGGAAAAATACACTTTGGACAAGATAGATGGAGAGTATGCAATTGCTTTGGTAGATTCTGATATAAAGATCATTGATCTCGCAGAGTCTTCAGACCAGGAAAATTTAGAGATCCTAGTAGACGATAAGGATCGCATGACCCTTTTTTATAAAGGAGATGTGGTTGAACAAGTATCTACGCAAATTTTCCCTCCTTTCCCATATGGGCAGTATACGGATATAACAAATACATTCTCTCCTATAGATTTCCCGGTACCAGAAGGAAGGACAGTTGATATTGCTGTCTTTGATGGTACAAAATTGGTGTTTGAATTTGAGTCCAGTTTTGATCAGGATGTAACATTGAATTTAGAGTTTCCAGAGATAAAAAGAGATGAAGAAACATTGAAATTGGATTTCTTTATTGATTATCAGGGAGAGGCACTTACGTTTTATAGATCTGATACTATAGATATTACTGGATGGGCTATTAATACACAGGACAACTTCTTATCCTCAAAATATGAAGCAATTTTGGAGGATGGGACGAGTGTGCAACTAGACAGGGTAGCTTTTTGGTTGGACTTTTTTGACTTTGATTACGTGCAAGGGTTTTTTGGAGGAAGTTCAGCACCACTCGTAGGTGATGTGATTACTATAGATGTATTCAACAAATGGCTTAGTGGAGGCTTAACATTTGACGATCCCAAGTTTAACTTTCAAGTAGAAAATAGTTTTGGTTTTCCGGTGCGAATGTTCGTGAATGAAATTGTTATCACTACAATTTCAGGTGAACAGTTTCAGCTAGAAGGTACTGCTGTAGACAAAGGCGTTGCATTTAATTACCCAAGCTTAGACGAAGTAGGAGAGATCGCTCTAACGGATTTTAACTATGATAACTCAAATACAAACATAGGCGAACTCTTCAATGAGAAAGCAGCCTCTGTATATTATGATGTAGTTGGAGAAGCAAATTCAGCATCAGACCCAATGGTTATTGGATTTCTGGAAGACGATAGCTATTATAAAATTAAAGTGGCGGTAGAACTACCATTGCTCTGTAAATTGAACGACCTAAAACTCACTGACACCTTTGACCTCGACCTCACAAAGTATGATGAATTCAATTCTGCAGAATTTAAAATGATAACACAAAATTCATTTCCATTTAATATTGAATTAGAAGTTGATCTTTTGGATGATGAGGGAAACAGCTTAGGAAAATTATTGCCAGACGGATCCGTTTTTCTCGAGTCGGCAACTTTGCTTTCAGAAGGCCAGGTACAACCCAAAGATGCACTTACTACTCTAATCCCAATTGAGGACGCATTAGTGAGAGCTGTGAAAAAGACAAAGAAAATTGCAGTGATCAGCACATTTTCAAACAATGAAATAACTCCAGATGATAGTTTTTGGATCTTGTCTTCTTATGGGATAGATTTTAAATTGGGAATTAAACTTGACAATGAAGGCAATTAATTCTTTACACAATATTTTATTTGTATTCTGTTTCAGCATTAGCTTCCTATCTGCGCAAGAAGGGATAAGCTACCATTTTTATCCAGAAATGGCTCAACAAAATATAATAAACTCCGTTCAAGATAGCTCTGCAAAATTTAGTGTTTCAGGAATGGGTTATACGCACTTATTATCCAATTCCATCAGTATTGGAGATATCTCTATTCTCAATGGAAATGAACGCACCATAGATCTTGATCTGGCGAAGGATTTAATTAAAGATCAAAATCTTCAAGAGTTCAGCTCAGAATTAAACCTTATACACATAGAGTATTACTTAGACAAGATGACGTTGAAGGGAGGGTATAATCAAAAAAACTATTTGCAAGTTAGCTATCCAAGAGAATTGTATAGCCTATTGGCTGATGGGAATGCCCAGTTCATTGGTCAGCAAGTAACGTTAAGTCCGTCAGCTGAGATAAGTGCACTGCATGAATTCTATGGTGGTATATCTTTGCAGTTATCAAATCTAAGAATAGGAGCAAATTTGAAGTTCATATCTGGGATTTCAAACCTACACACAGAAAGGAATTTAATCCAACTTGAGACTTCAGATGATATTTATCAATTAGGTTTAAATACGGATGTCGAATTATTGACCTCTGGAGTCCTTACTTATAATTCGTATGACGATGTAATTTTAGAATTTAATAGAGCTGGATTTTCAGGAATGTTTCTTGGAAATTATGGTTTTGGAATTGATTTGGGACTGGATTATTCCTTGAGTGAAAAAACCAGGGTCTTTTCCTCTGTCCAAAACATTGGATCTGTATTATGGGATTTACGTGGTACATCATACAAGAGTGAAGGAGAAAGTAGATATGAGGGAATTGACATCATAGACTATTTAGGAATTGACGATTCAGCTTCTTTTAGAGATTCACTAGAAGCTTTATTAGAAGTTGTGGAAACGGATGTAGATTATACTGCTGCTACCCCATTCACTATAGTTGCAGGATTTCAACACAAGCTAGGCGCATCTTTCGACATTGGTGCCTTAGTGAATAGCAGAAGTATTGCAGGGCAAAGAGATAATGCCATTGGCATAAATATTAGGAAGCAATTAAAAAATTGGTTGACGATAGGTTCATCTTACACTAACAGATTTGGCACCTATGATAATGTAGGATTGTCTGCTATGATAGAATATAAGGGAATGAAAGGCCTGGTACTTACAGAAAACATAATGTCGGTTTTTGACCCATTAGGAAAGCGTAATTTTAGCCTAGCTGGTGGTTTCAGTATCAGTTTTTAATAAAATTCGCTGCCAAAGGCTTATTAGCCATTCCTTGCATAAAGCGTTCATTTACTACCCAAATACTCAGGGAATCCACCCATTTTGCTATGCATATATGTAAAATGTTGAAAATCAGTATTATATTAACTGTCGCACGGCTTGCATTAACAATTTCTTTATACAAGCTTGGTAACAAATTAATCGTCGTATGCGTTATTTAGCTAGTATATAATCTGAAAAATGAGAAGGAAACCAATATCAGATTTTCACCTTATAATGGAACAGTGGGATACGTTCTATCAAAAAAGTCTTCCTATACTGGAAGAGTTTTGCAATAGAAAGTTTAGATATCCTGGTGCGGCCATGAAGCTTATCGAGAAAGCTTTTCTTAAGTTGTCATTTGAATATCACAATCTTTATGAAAGTGAGTTCAAGTACATCGTACTTAGATTGTTTGAAATCTTAGAAGAGCAAATTGATAGTTTACCTAAGGAAGAAAATATTCATAACAATGCGCTTATTTTATTAAGCCATTATTACAATCCTAACTAGCAGGATATTCCACATAGTTACGTGGAGTTTCCCATAGCTTAACTGCTAGGTCATACTTTACGTCAAGTTCTGCTCGTAGAATTGTCCATATTAAGTGACATAGATATTCTGTGGTAGGATTCTTGTCTTTGAATTCTTCAAGATCTAAGTTTAAATTTTTGTGATCAAATTTGTTTTCGATCTTTTCTTTGATGAGTTTAGCAAGAACACCTAGATCAAAAAGATATCCTGTTTCAGGATCTATTTCTCCAGTTAATTTGACTTCCAAGTCATAGTTATGTCCATGGAAATTTGGACTATTGCATAGCCCAAATACTTCTCTATTCTTTTCATCACTCCAGTGCTTGTTATGAAGTCTATGTGCTGCGTTAAAATGTGCTTTTCTAAATACGGATATCCTCATTTTGTATTTTTCTAATGGCAAAAGTAATGCTTTAGACAATACGGAAAGAAGAAAGTGCAAAGAGTCGCAATCAAAATACTATTAAAGAATTCCTCAATATATGCTGAAGTGACCGTGGCTTGTGCCATAAATACATAAGCCCATGATATCTTAAATCTATTTTCCCTATCTTTATAATGTTTAAAAACAAAAAATTTATTCGATTTTGAGTTTTTATGATCTGACAATCAAGGACATAGGAGGAAAACCATTGAAAATGAGTGCATTGTCAGGAAGGAGAATAATGCTTGTGAATGTAGCTTCAGAATGTGGCTACACGCCACAATATACGCAGCTGCAAGAGATGCACACAGAATTTCCGGAGATTGACATTATAGGAATGCCTAGTAATGATTTCGGAAATCAAGAACCAGGTGATGAAAAAGAGATAGAGGCATTTTGCAGTTTAAATTATGGAGTCCAGTTTCGCTTAACAGAAAAGTTGAAAATAACCTCGGATCCACATCCACTCATTCAATGGCTGACAAAGAAAGAATTGAATGGGAAAATGGACGTAGAGATCAAATGGAATTTTTCTAAGTTTATAATAAGCGAACAAGGAGCATTAGTTAATTATTTCCCTTCTGCTGTCGAACCTTTCGACGATCAAATTCTCAAAAGCCTGAATGTTAATATATAATAAAGGCAAATGCGATTTTCTGATATTGAGTCTCAGGAAAAGACGATAGACACTCTTAGAAAGATGGTGGAAGGGGAAAGAATTCCTCACGCACTGTTATTTACCGGTCCTCAAGGTAGTGGCAAAACATTGCTTGCGCTCGCATTCGCTAACTATATCTTATGCACAAATAAAGGACAAGATAAATGCGGAGAATGTGCACCTTGTATAAAATCCAATAAACTTGTCCATCCAGATCTTAATCTTGTATTTCCAGTTATTAAAAAAGACGGCAAAGTAAGAGCTGAGACAACGAGTTCTGACTTTATAAGTGAATGGAGAGAATTCATCCAAGGAAATCCTTATGGAACTCTGGAAAATTGGATGCACTTTTTAAAATCCCAAACCCAACCAAACATTAATAGAAAAGAGTGCACTGAGATCATCAAGAAGATGGGGCTGCATAGTTTTGAAAGTGAGTATAAGATAATGTTTATATGGAATGCAGAATCTCTTGGGAGAGAAGGGAACAGTTTACTCAAACTCATTGAGGAGCCTCCAGAGAAAACGGTTATTATTTTAATAGCTGAAAAATTGGATGCAGTTCTGGGTACGATACAATCTAGATGTCAAATTATACACGTAGGCCCCTTAAGTGATGAGGCAGTACACAGTCATCTAGATGCATATGATATTCCAAATGCACAAAAACAAGAAATTGTGCATATCGCAGAAGGAAACATGAATGCCGCAATAGCGCTACTAGAAAACACAAACGAAACGGTTTCCACAGAAATATTAGAATGGTTTCGTATTGCATATAAAAACGATCCAGCACAGTTAGTGCAATGGGTCAATACAATGTCAACCAAAGGGAAACCAGCACAAAAACGATTTCTTTCATATGGTTTATTCTTTATGAAGGAATATTTAAAACTTCTTTATACTTCAGATTTTTCAAATGCCAGATTGAGCGAAGAAGAAAAAGCTACCGCAGAAAAGATGGCGCGCATAATTGATGTGAATAAAACTGAGGACATCGCAGAACTGATAGAAAAGAATTTAGCTTATTTGGCGCGAAATGCCAATAGCAAAATTGTATTCATGGAAATGTCCATTCAGCTAGAAAGAATTATGAAATTAAAGACAGAACAACTAATAAATTAAAGAAACTATGGGATGTACAACATGTTCAGTAAGTTCGTCAGGCACACCTACAGGTTGTGGTGACAAAGGACATTGTTCAAGTGGGAGTTGTAATAAAATGAACACATTTGATTGGATAAATACATTAGATCTTGCGGATCCAACAGAATTCAATGTTGTTGAAGTGTCTTTCAAAAAAGGTGCTCGTAAAAGTTTTTTCATGAACCCTCCACGTGCGGATTGCATTACTGGAGATATGGTTGTTGTTGAAGCAGAAAGCGGCTATGATGTAGGACGTATTAGTCTATCTGGAGATCTAGTACGTGCACAGATGAAAAAGAAGAATTTTAAGGAGGAGAAACTGATTTATAGTATTATCAGAAAAGCAAATCACAGAGATCTAGAGAAACTGGAAGAAGCAAGAGCAGTAGAGCATAAGGTCCTAGTGAAGGCAAGAGTCATTGCTCGAAGCCTAGATTTGGATATGAAGATTGGAGATGTTGAGTACCAAGGAGATAAACGGAAAGCAACTTATTATTATACAGCAGAGGGCAGAGTAGATTTTAGAGAGCTAGTGCGTATGTATGCTAAAGAGTTTAGAGTAAAAATAGAGATGCGACAAATAGGATCGCGTCAGGAGTCAGCTCGTATAGGAGGAATAGGCGCGTGTGGAAGAGAACTTTGTTGCTCCACATGGCTATCAAATTTCAGGTCAGTAAATACAATGGCTGCCAGATATCAAAACATAGCTATAAATCAGACAAAACTGTCAGGTCAATGTGGACGATTGAAATGCTGTCTCAATTACGAACTAGATATGTACATGGAAGCCCTTAGTGAGTTTCCTAGAAATCTGGATATGCTCAAGACAAAAGACGGCGAAGCATATCTTGTAAAGACAGATATCTTTAAAGGAATCATGTACTTTGCCATGCGTTCAGAAAGAGGTAGAGGTCCTATCATTGCGATTGATAAAAAGAGAGTATGGGAGGTAAAAGAAATGAACGATAAAGGTAAGTACCCTACAACACTTGTAGGATCATATATTGCTGAGCCAAACCCTAAGGAGCAGGAAAAAGAAATAGAATATGCTGACGTCACAGGTGAGATAGTACTTCCGTCTATAAAACGACGTGGGAAAGGAAGAAAGTCAAATAAAAATCGTTCAGGAAAACCAAATAACCGCAGAGGCCCAAAACCTGGTTCGGCTAAGCCAAAGCAAGCTAAACCATCTGGAAAATCAAACAATCCAAACCAGAAGAACCGTACTAATAAACCAAAGGGACCTGGTGGGCGAGAAAAGAAAGGTCCAGACGCAAAGAATCAGTCTAGGAAGAACAGACCAAATAAAAAAAGAAACCCAAATCAAAATAATCCACAGAATAGAAATAAGAAAGATTAATGGACTATAATGTAATAGTGATAGGATCAGGACCAGGTGGTTACGTTGCAGCAATACGAGCTGCACAACTAGGATCCAAAGTTGCGATAATAGAAAGATACAAAACCTTAGGAGGTACATGTCTGAATGTAGGATGTATTCCATCAAAGGCATTGCTAGATTCTTCAGAACATTTTTATAATGCTGCCCATACATTTAAAGATCATGGAGTAGTGCTTACTGGATTGAAATCTGATCTTAAGCAGATGATAAAAAGAAAAGCTGAAGTCGTTGCACAGACCTGCTCAGGGATAGATTATTTAATGAAAAAGAATAAGATTGATGTACATCATGGGCATGGAAGCTTCGTTAATAAAAACACGGTCTCTATACTTGCTGACGATAATCAAACGAAACAGATCACGGCTGACAAAATCATCATCGCAACAGGTTCAAAACCCATTGCACCAGAATCTTTTAATTATGATAAGAAACGTATCATCACGTCTACTGAAGCATTGGAAATAGATAAGCTCCCTAAACGCATGGTCATCATAGGAGCAGGAGTGATTGGTTTGGAATTAGGTTCTGTGTTTGCAAGATTAGGAACTGAAGTAGAAGTGGTAGAATATATGCCAAGTATACTCGCAGGCATGGACAAAGACTGCGGTAAAGAATTGCAGCGATCCTTGAAAAAGCTGGGGATGAAATTCCATTTGAAACATATGGTAAAATCTGTAGAGTCAACTTCAAAATCAACTACTGTCTTAGTACGGAAAAGAGATAGTGAAGACACGTTTGAGTTAAAAGCAGATTATTGTTTAATAGCAATAGGCAGGAGAGCGTATACAGATAAGCTTGGATTAGAAAATGTGGGAATACAAACAGACGATAAAGGAAGAATAGAAGTAAATAATCATTTAGAGACTAATGTTGCAGGAGTCTATGCAATAGGCGATGTTATCAAGGGCGCAATGCTAGCACACAAGGCAGAAGAAGAAGGTGTACTTGTTGCAGAATCTATCCACGGCCAAAAGCCACACATAGATTATAATCTTGTGCCTGGTGTCGTATACACATGGCCAGAGGTGTCATCAGTAGGCAAAACAGAAGGCCAATTAAAGAAAGATGGTGTGCCGTATAAATCAGCAAAGTTCCCGTATAAAGCATTAGGTAGAGCGCGAGCTTCCATGGACGTGGACGGTATGGTAAAGGTCTTAGCGCATAAAGAAACAGATGAATTATTAGGCGTACATATCGTAGGAGCAAGAGCTGCAGATATGATTATGGAAGCGGTTGCGCTGATGGAATTTAGAGCTTCAGCTGAGGACATGGCAAGAATTTGTCATCCGCACCCTACGTATACTGAGGCGGTGAAAGAAGCTGCACTGGGTGCCACTGGCAATAGGTCATTACATATTTAGTTTTTTAGAAAAAAATATATAAAGACAAGCCGCAATCCGTCACATTTTTACGTTAAAATAACTACCCCTAGAAATATTTTATTGTAATTTCGCGGCACCAACCCCCGATTTACGTGTTTTAGCCATAGAATGGATTAATGCCTAAACACAAGAAGAATTTAATTATAAACTTTCAAAACTAAAGTTGAGCATATGCTAATTTAAGTTTTGTCAAAGAATAACACTGGACAAATGTCCGGCGGTATTTGATAAATTTTCTAACTAATAATATTAATTAAAATCAAATCAAAATGAAAGTATTAAATTTTTTATTCGCGTTATGTCTTGTTAGTTTTTTAGCAAGTTGTGGAGGTGACTCTTGTGAAGTTGCTGATTGGGTAGGAACATATACTCTTGATAGTAGTGAATGTACTGATCCAGACATAGAATTTTCTCAGACCTTAACAATTGGAACTGGATCTACTGAAGGTACAATTACTGTTGATGGTCTTGAGTTTACACCAAACACTGAAAACTGTACAATTTCTTTCTTAGGCGATTCAGCTAAATTAGATGGCGGAGAAATTAAGTTAACAGTTGCTGGAGATGGAACTACTTGTACTGCTACGTATAAGTAAGTTGCATTCATATTAGAAATATAAAAGTCGGCTCTTTGTGGCCGGCTTTTTTTTTGCTTGTTAGGTTTTGCACTATGTGCTGGTTTCCGATCTCTCTCCGTCCCTTAGTCGTATCGTTCTGTGAAGTTTGCATCTTCACACCCATATCCCCCCCTTCGTCAAGTTTCGAACAAAGTGCTTAGTTCAGCAAGAAACTAGTATTTAAACAAGAATTTTTTGGAATTAATAGAATGACCAGAATTTATGCATGGCTAGAACGTGACAGGGCTTTGATAAAGGACTGAGAGAAGGACGGACTGAGGGATTGAAGAGAGCGACGTGTACGAGTAGTGAATTACAATACACAAGCTGAACCCCCGCACGCAGTGCAAAAGCCCTTGTGAAGCAAAAACCAGCACGCGTTGCAAAACCCTATACTGAACAATGGAGAAGGATTGATGAATTTGCCCGGAAACCTGGAAACCTCGAAACCCTTCCCTCAGCCTTTCCCAACCCTTGAAAGCCACCTTATACCCCACATCCTCAAATCACTAAACCCCAAAACTTGCAAAACCTTGCATAAAGCCGCTTTTTCAACTGTTTTCACTCCCAAAACCCCTGGAAATGCTGAATTTTTTGTAAACTAGAACCTTTCTAAATACTGTAATTAGCCCCGCTGACCATTGACGGTTGGAGGAGTTATATTTTACATTTACATTAAGATAAGTTTCAATCTATGAAATGGTTTATAAATTTTTTGACTTCTAGTATTGGCAGAAAACTGATTATGAGTCTTACCGGGCTTTTTTTAATTACGTTTCTTGTGGCCCACCTCGTTGGTAATTTGCAGCTTTTATATAATGATGGAGGAGAAGCGTTTAATAAATACGCCGAGTTTATGACGGGGAATCCCTTGATTAAAATGATCTCTTTAGGATTGTATTTCTTCATCCTTTTACATACTATTCAGGGCCTATTATTATGGGCAGTAAACAAAGGAAAAAAAGGAAAGGGCTACGCCGTAAAATCAAAAGACAGTTCCTCGTGGTCTTCTAACAACATGGCCTTGCTAGGCACATTAGTATTGTTTTTCCTTTTTATACATATGGGAGACTTTTGGCTGAAAATGAAATTGGGACAATTAGATACAGTAGCATATGCTGATGGACATGAAATAAATGATCTGTATGCACGCGTTAATTTAGCCTTTAAAGAATTGTGGATTGTAATCACATACTTAATAGGGCTGATCGCACTAGGATTCCACTTAGCTCATGGCTTTGGTTCAGCATTTCAAACTCTAGGAATACGACATAAAAAGTATACGCCACTTATTAATGGTCTGGGATTGGCATATTCCATTCTGATTCCATTGGCATTCGCAATTATTCCTCTATACATCTATTTTAAAAATTAATTATGGCATTAGAAAGTAAAGTTCCAGGAGGAGAGCTCGCGGAGAAGTGGACAAAGTATAAGTCCACGATGAACCTTGTTGCTCCTAACAACAAAAGAAGAATAGAAGTTATCGTTGTAGGGACAGGATTAGCAGGTGCATCCGCAGCAGCAACTTTGGGCGAACTAGGTTATCAGGTAAAATGTTTTTGCTTTCATGATAGTCCAAGACGTGCACATAGTATTGCAGCTCAGGGTGGGATAAATGCAGCTAAGAATTATCAAAACGATGGAGATAGTGTTTACAGATTATTTTACGATACAATTAAAGGTGGCGATTATAGATCAAGAGAAGCAAACGTACATAGACTTGCAGAAGCGAGTACAGAAATTATAGATCAATGTGTTGCACAGGGCGTTCCCTTTGCAAGAGAATATGGAGGACTCTTAGCGAACAGATCTTTTGGTGGTGTGCAGGTGTCTAGAACATTTTATGCACGTGGTCAGACAGGACAGCAATTATTATTAGGGGCTTACCAAGCACTGAGTAGACAGATAGCGAAAGGGAATGTGAAAATGTACAACAGACATGAGATGTTGGATCTAGTAAAAGTAGATGGAAAGGCAAGAGGAATCATCGCAAGAAATTTATTGACTGGAGGATTAGAACGTTTTGCAGCACACTCAGTCGTGCTGGCAACAGGCGGATACGGAAATGTATATTATTTGAGTACCAATGCAATGGGCTCCAATGTATCAGCAGCATGGAGAGCAGTACGTAGAGGTGCCCTTATGGCAAACCCCTGTTACACTCAGATTCACCCAACCTGTATTCCAGTTTCTGGAGAATACCAATCCAAGTTGACACTGATGTCAGAGTCACTCAGAAATGACGGTAGAGTCTGGGTGCCTAAGTCTGTGGCAGATGCAGAAGCAATCCAACGCGGAGAAAAAACTGCCTTAGATATTCCTGAAGAAGATAGAGACTATTACCTAGAGAGAAGATATCCTGCCTTTGGAAATCTCGTGCCACGTGATGTGGCATCCAGAGCAGCAAAGACAGCCTGCGATGAAGGGAAGGGAGTAAGCAAAACAGGACTAGCAGTGTATCTAGATTTTGATGCCGCATTTACGCGCTATGGAAATTCAGAAGCATTAGCGCAAGGACTAAAGAATCCAAGCACAGAAAAAGTGAGAGAATTAGGCGAAGGTGTAATCAGCAAAAAGTATGGTAACCTTTTCCAGATGTATGAAAAAATAACTGGCGAAAACCCATATAAGATGCCAATGAAAATTTATCCCGCTGTCCATTATACAATGGGCGGACTTTGGGTAGATTATAATCTAGAAACAAATGTCCCAGGATTGTTTGCACTAGGAGAAGCGAATTTTTCTGACCATGGCGCAAATCGCCTAGGAGCTTCTGCTCTTATGCAGGGATTGGCAGACGGATACTTTGTGATACCATACACAATAGGAAGTTTCTTGTCTAATGAAATACGAACGCCGGCAATAAGTACAGAACTGCCGGAATTTGCTGAAACTGAAAAAGCTGTTGCTGATCGTTTGGACAGCATAATGAATATTAAAGGAAACCAAACTGTAGAAAGTTTCCACAGACGTCTAGGGAAAATTATGTGGAACCATTGTGGCATGTCTAGGAATGCAGAAGGTTTAAAAGCGGGAAGAGAAAAGATTAGAGAACTGCGCAAAGAATTTTATAGCGACGTCTTTGTTCCGGGACGCACAGATGAATTCAATCCTGAATTAGAAAAAGCATTACGCGTTGCTGACTTTTTAGAGATGGGCGAAGTGATGATCTTAGATGCACTAGAGAGAAATGAATCTTGCGGCGGACACTTTAGAGAAGAGTACACAGAAGATGGTGAGGCAAAAAGAAATGACGCAGAATGTACGCATGTGGCGGCGTGGGAATGGGATGATACGAATCCTGTATTACACAAAGAAAAACTAGAATTCGAGAATGTCGAATTAAAAACAAGAAGTTATAAATAAGTTGATCTTAAATCTACAAGTGATATGAAATTATTTTTAAAGATCTGGAGACAGAAAACATCAACAGCAACAGGAAACTACGAGACGCACACCGTAGAGGCGGACGAGCACATGTCTTTTTTAGAAATGTTGGACGTGCTGAATGAGCAACTTATTTCAGAGAAAAAAGATCCAGTTGCATTTGAGCATGATTGTAGAGAGGGGATATGTGGAGCGTGTAGTATGGTGATTGATGGAAGACCGCATGGTCCTCAGAC